>NZ_NEVM01000005.1:3072646-3379911 GCF_002261225.1 Bordetella genomosp. 10 | reverse complement strand
GCGCGCCAGGTGCGCGCCCAGGGCGCCTTCAATGCCGCCGCCGGCGCGCCGCGCAACGGCGGGGAAACGCGCCGCCCCGCGCCCGCGCGCCAGGCGGAAAACCGCGACGGCGCGCGCGGCCATGGCGAAGGCCGTCCGGCCGCGCCGCTGGCCCGGCGTCCGGACGCGGCGCGCCGCCCGGCCCTGCTGTCCAAGTAGGCCAGGCAGACAGACGCCGTGACGCTCGCCACCTGGCTGACGTTTTTTCTCGCATCCTGGGCGATTTCGTTTTCGCCCGGGGCGGGCGCCATTTCGGCCATGTCTTCCGGGCTGAAGTACGGCTTCGCGCGCGGCTACTGGAATACCTTCGGACTGATCAGCGGCATCCTGTTCCAGTTCGTGGTGGTCGGCGTGGGGCTGGGCGCCGTGCTCGCCACCTCGGAACTGGCCTTCGCCGTCGTCAAGTACCTGGGCGTGGCCTACCTCGTCTACCTCGGCTGGCGCCAGTTCCGCACCGACGCCGCGCCGGTCGCGGTGGACAACGGCAATCCGGCGGACGTGTCCGTGCGCGCCCTGGTGCTGCGCGGTTTCCTGGTCAACGCCAGCAATCCCAAGGGCACGGTCTTCCTGCTGGCGGTGGTGCCGCAGTTCATCGAGCCGGCGCACGCCCTGGCGCCGCAATACGCCGCCATCGCGGGCACCCTGGCCTTCACCGACCTGGTCGCCATGGCGGTCTACACCCTGCTGGCCGCGCGCGTGCTGCGGCTGCTGCGCAGCCCGCGCCACATCCGCTGGATGAACCGCGTGTTCGGCTCGCTTTTCATCGCCGCCGGCCTGTTCCTGGCGACCTTCCGCCGCGCCACCTGATCCGGCCGCCTAGCATCGCTACGTAGAGAATGCCCAGATGAATATCCAACAAGAAGTCGCGCGCCGCCGCACTTTCGCCATCATTTCCCACCCCGACGCGGGCAAGACCACGCTCACCGAAAAGCTGTTGCTGTTCGCGGGCGCGATCCAGATCGCCGGCAGCGTCAAGGCCCGCAAGGCCAGCCGCCATGCCTCGTCCGACTGGATGGAAATCGAAAAGCAGCGCGGCATCTCGGTGGCTTCGTCGGTGATGCAGATGGAATATCGCGACTGCGTCATCAACCTGCTCGACACCCCGGGCCACCAGGACTTCTCGGAAGATACGTACCGCGTGCTGACGGCGGTGGACGCCGCGCTCATGGTGATCGACGCCGCCAACGGCGTGGAGCCGCAGACCAAGCGCCTGCTGCAGGTCTGCCGCGCGCGCAACACGCCCATCATCACCTTCATCAACAAGATGGACCGCGAAGTCCGCGAGCCGCTGGACCTGCTGTCGGAAATCGAATCGCACCTGGGCATGGACACCGTGCCCTTCTCCTGGCCGGTGGGCATGGGCAAGGCCTTCGGCGGGGTGTTCGACATCCGCCAGGACCGCATGCGCCTATTCCGTCCGGGCCAGGAACGCCGCGGCGGCGACGACGAATTCATCCAGGGCCTGGGCAATCCGGAAATCGCCCAGCGCTTCGGCAGCGCCTTCGAGCAGGCCAACGGCGAGATCGCCCTGATCAACGAGGCTTCGCCGCCCTACGACGAAGCCGAATTCCTCGCGGGCCGGCAGACGCCGGTGTTCTTCGGCTCGGCCATCAACAACTTCGGCGTGCAGGAAGTGCTGGACGCGCTGGTCGACATGGCGCCGCGCCCCGGCCCCCGGCAGGCGCTGGAGCGCGAGGTCCAGCCCGACGAACCGCGCTTCAGCGGCGTGGTCTTCAAGGTGCAGGCCAACATGGACCCGGCGCACCGCGACCGCGTGGCCTTCGTGCGGGTCTGCTCCGGCCGTTTCGAACGCGGCATGCGCCTGAAGGTCAGCCGCACCAACAAGGAAATGCGGCCCAACAACGTCGTCTCCTTCCTGTCGCAGCGCCGCGAGCTGCTGGACGAGGCCTACGCGGGCGACGTGATCGGCATTCCCAACCACGGCGTGCTGCAACTGGGCGACGTGCTGACCGAAGGCGAACAACTGCAATTCACCGGCCTGCCTTTCTTCGCGCCGGAACTGTTCCAGGCCGTCGAAGTGAAGGACCCGCTGCGCACCAAGCAACTGCGCACCGGCCTGGTGCAACTGGGCGAGGAAGGCGCGATCCAGGTCTTCCGCCCGGTCGCGGCGGGCGGCGCCATGCTGCTGGGCGCGGTCGGCCAGCTTCAGTTCGAAGTGGTGGCCCATCGCCTGAAGGCGGAGTACAACGCCGACGCCCGCCTGATGCCTTCGCGCTACACCATGGCGCGCTGGATTACGTCGGAAGATCCCAAGGCGCTGCGCAAGTTCATGGATGCCAATGCCGCCCACATCGCCTATGATGTGGTGGACGCGGCGGCCTTTTTGGTAAGCTCGCCCGCCCAGTTACGAGTGGCAGAAGAGTTATATCCAGATGTGAAATTTCATGCCATGCGTGAGCACGGTGGCCGTGTCTTCGGCGACAAAGTCCAGGCCTGATACGATTACTGTCCCCAGAGACCCGAGAGGTTAGGAATGTCTTGGCGAGTATTGTTCGCAACACTGCTGATAGCGCTGGGCGCGGCGGCGTGGGGCGGAATCCAGTTCGGCGATTGGCTGGTGGCCCATGCGCCGCCCGCCGCGCCGGCGCCCGGCCAGAAAGACGGCGCGGACGAACCCGTCCTGGATGCGAACGGCCGCCCCTACCTGGCCCAGCCGCCGCAGCCGCGCGTGGACGGCACGCTGGGCGTGCCGGACAAGCCGGCGGACACCAATTGGCAGGTCAACACGGCGTCCCTGTTCGACACGGTGCACGATCCGCTGGTGCAGATCTCCCGCGACAGCATCACCATGGACCAGGCGCGCCAGATCGCCGCCGAGACCAACGTGCCGCTGCCCAGCGGGCCCAACGACATCAGCACGCTGGACCTGGCCACGCAGCAGGCGCAGACCCAGCAGGCGGCGCAGCAGTACGCGCAGATCCAGGCCTCGCGCAGCGTCACGCAGTCGACCATGGTGCAGGCGATCGACATGCCGACGCCCAGCCAGCAGCAGGCCATGGCCAACAACAGCCCGGCCGCCAAGGGCTGGCAGGACGCGCTCAAGCGCGAACTGGCGCAATGCGCGTCGACGGGGTTCTTCAATCGTCCCACCTGCTCCTGGAATGCCCGCAACAAATACTGCGGTCCCAACCAGGCCTGGGGCACGATCCCGGAATGCCCGAAGGTTCAATAAGGCTGACGCGGCGGTAAGCAGCCCGCCGCGCCGGGTTTGCACGCCGCGCGCCTTTCGGGCTCTCCACCGCGGCGTTTCGCGCATTCTTTCCCTTACAGGACATTACTCACGGCGCCGCCCGCGCCGGTGGCAAGATTTTTCCATCCTGACGATAGACGCGCCCCTGACGCGCGCAGGCCACGTCCGCATCGTGCCTGCCGCCGCCGGCGCGGAAGGTTGGAAATGTCCTGGCGAGTCCTGTTCGCCGCACTGCTGCTGGCGCTCGGCGCCTCGGCCTTGGGCGGCGTTCAATTCGGCGACTGGCTGGTCGCGCACGCGCCCGCCTCATCGCCCTCCACCGAAGAAGCCGCCCTTGTCCCGCCGCCGGCGCGCGACGGGCATGGCGCGCGCTTGCCGTCCCAACCGCCGCAGCCGCTGATGAACGGCATGCTGGGCGTGCCCGAAACACCCGCGGCCACCGACTGGCATGTGAGCAGGAAGGCCTCGCTGTTCAATGGTCCGCGCGATCCGCTGGTGCAGATCTCGCGCAATGCGATCGACCTGGCCCAGGCGCGGCGCATCGCCGCGGAGATCCAGGCGGCGCGGGCCGAGGATATGGAGAACGCCGATGGCGCCGAGGGTGTCGCGGATCTCGGGAGCAGCGATAGCGCCAATGCCGCCAGGGCCGATGAAGCCTATACGCGGCTGCATGCGACGCGCGGCGTCGCCGCGCAGGCCGCGCTCCAGACCCTGGACGCGCTATCGGAACGGATGACGGCCATGCCGGCCGCCACGCCCACCGAATCGCCGTTGCTCGCGGCCGTGGCGCAGTCTCCCGCCGCCGCGCCCGCGGACTGGCGCGATGCGCTCAGAAGCGAGCTTGCGCAATGCGCGTCATTGGGTTTCTTCGACCGTCCCACCTGTTCATGGACCGCGCGCAACAAATACTGCGGTCCCAACAAAGCTTGGGGCACGATGCGCGAGTGTCCGCGCAAAGTGGAATAAAAAGCGTGGAATAAAAAACGCCATCCGTGGATGGCGTCCTGTCTCGCGGCGCGGCGGTTATTCAACCGCGCGCGGCGCGATGATCAACCGTCGACTTCCATCTGGCTTTGCAGATAGTTCTGCAGGCCCACCTGGTCGATCAGGCCGATCTGCGTTTCCAGGTAGTCGATGTGTTCCTCGGTGTCGTCCAGGATGTCCTGGAACAGATCGCGCGACACGTAGTCGCGCACCGATTCACAGTAGGCGATCGCTTCCTTGACCGTGGCCTGCGCCGCGGTTTCCAGCTTCAGGTCACAGGACAGCAGTTCCGGCACGTCCTCGCCGATCAGCAGCTTGTGCAGGTCCTGCAGGTTGGGCAAGCCGTCCAGCATGAAAATGCGTTCGATCAAGCGGTCGGCATGCTTCATCTCGCCGATCGATTCTTCGTATTCGTGCTTGCCCAGCTTGTTCAGGCCCCAATGGCGCAGCATGCGGGCATGCAGGAAGTATTGGTTGATCGCCGTCAACTCATTGGTCAACTGTTTATTGAGAAACTGGATGACGGTTTTATCGCCTTTCATGGTGGTGCTCCTTGCTTCGATTTCCGGGAGACTACCATCGGGATAGCTTCGCGGATACCCCTTTGCCTGCATGTAGTAAATGGCTTTGCGACCGCTATAGGAAAGCGTAAGCAAGAAGAAAATGAGAATGAATCTGGATCCAAGCGGGTCTTGAAAAGACCGCGAATCAGCGCGAAACCCGCTTATTCATGGGGCCGCGCGTCGTCAGCCAGATG
Organism: Bordetella genomosp. 10; assembly: GCF_002261225.1. Lineage (NCBI taxonomy): Bacteria > Pseudomonadati > Pseudomonadota > Betaproteobacteria > Burkholderiales > Alcaligenaceae > Bordetella > Bordetella genomosp. 10. The sequence continues at coordinate 3,374,920 of NZ_NEVM01000005.1, read as the reverse complement.
CCCGCCGCGATCGGCAGGATGCCCAATAAGTCCATCGCGGCGACGTGTTCATCGAGCGCCAGCCAGCCGAACAGGAGGCCGAGCGGCGGCATGAGAAAATGCAACGCGCTCGCCGCTGTTGCGGTGGAACGTCGAAGAATATGGAACCAGAGGCCATAACCGCCGACCGACACCGCGAGGACCATGTAGGCCAGGCTCCAGAACAACGTCGGCGTCCATGCGATCGGCTGGCCGCCTTCCCGCAGCAGCGCGAAGGGCAGCAAGGCCAGCGCGCCGGCCAATGCCTGGACGCCCGTCGCCAGCCAGAGCCCGCTGACCGGCGGGCAGCGCTTGTACAACAGCGTCGCCGCGACCAGGGCCGCCAGGCCGCCGGTCACCAGCCACACGCCGTGCGGGTCTTCGTGCATGCCGCCCAGGCGCGAACGCAGCACCAAGGCGACCCCGGCCAGGCCCAATAACAAGCCGCCCAATTTGCGCGCGGTCAGTCGCTCGCCCAGCACCGGCCCGGCCAGCACGCCGATCAACAGCGGGTTGGTGCTGATCAACACCGCCGTAAACGCCGACGACACGGTCAGCATGCCGGTCCAGCTCAAGCCCAGGTAGAGCGCGTTGTTCAGCACGCCCAGCAGGGCCAGCAGGCCCACTTCGCGCCAGCTCGGCCGCGACGGCGTCCCCTGCCACGCGGCCAGGGCCAGCAGCACCACGGCGGCGAGGAAGAAACGGATGGTCAGCAGCGTCAGCGGCGGGCAGTCGCGCAAGCCGAACTTGGCGCCGGCGAAAGCGGAACTCCACAGCAGGCAGAACAGCGCCACCGGCCCCCACGCCACGCGGGTCCCGGACGCGGCGGTCCGCCCCGGCTCGGGCGCGGAAGATCGGGCAAGCGGCGCCGTCGGGCCGGCCGGGGTTTTCATTCAGGAAGGGCTCCAGGACATGCCCGGCCACGGGCTCGGCCAGGCGGCCGAAGGCGGTCGGACATCGATCCGCGGCGGGATCGAGGCGCCCATTGTGCAAGCGAAGCGGAAATTGCGCGAGCGGCGCGGGAGGGATGCGAACCGGGCGCCGCGCAGGGCCGGAACCGGCCGGGGCCGATCAGGCGGCGGCGACGACGGGAATGGGGAATGAATTGGCGGCCTGGCCGCCCTGGTCGGCGAGCGACACGACCGTGTCGGGCAACTCATGTCCGCGAGACTGGACGGCGACCGACTGTACATGGCAAACGCTGGAACAGCGTCCGCCCGGCAGGTATTCCGCCGCGGTGGCCGCGCACGAGCCGCAGCACGAGGCCACGCCCAGCTCGAATTCCAAGTCATCCAGCGACGTAGCGCCCGCGTCCACACAGGAACGGACCTGACGTTCGGTGACAGCATTACATACGCAAATATACATGAGAATAATTATTGATGCTTATTCTCGATCGTGCAAGTGGGAAAAATGGGGACGTGGGATGAACAAAGGAGGACGGATTTACGCCCTGGGGCGGCGTGGTGAGGCAGCGGCGCCGGGGCACGGATCGACCGATTTCGACGCCAGCCCCGAAACGCTGCGCTAGCGCAGCGAGGCCTGGGCCTTGCGCACCGCGGCCGGGGCGATGCGCAAGGCTTCCCGGTATTTGGCCACGGTGCGGCGCGCGATGACGATGCCCTCTTCCGCCAGTTTCTGCATGAGCTGGTTGTCGGACAGCGGCTTGGCCCGGTTCTCCTCCGACACCATGCGGCGGATATGGGCCTGCACGGCCGTCGCCGAGGCCGAATCGCCGCTGTCCGTCGCCACCCCGGCGCCGAAGAAATGCTTGAGTTCCAGCGTACCGAAAGGAGTGAGCATGTACTTCTGCGTGGTGGCGCGCGAAATCGTCGATTCATGCAAACCCAGCTCGCCGGCGATCTCCTTCAGGATCAAGGGCCGCATGGCCGACGGCCCCTGGCTGAAGAACGCCGCCTGGTGGTTCACGATGGCCTGGGACACCCGCAAAATGGTGTCGAAGCGCTGTTCGACGTTGCGTATCATCCAGCGCGCCTGCTGCAACTGGGCGTGCAGGCCGGCGTGGTTCGATTCGCGCTGGTTGCCCAGCATCTGGGCATAAAGGCCGTTGATGCGCAGGCGCGGCATGGCGGCGCTGTTCAGCACCACCTGCCAGCCCTTGCGCGCCTTGCGCACGATGACGTCGGGAACGGCGTAATCCGCCGCCCCCACCGTCCAGGCGCGGCCGGGCCGGGGATCGAGCTTGAGGATCAAGGCGCGCGCGGCGCGCAGCGTGGCGTCGTCGCAATGCAGCGCCTCGCGCAGGCGGGCCGGGTTGCCGGCGGCCAGCAGCGGCAGGTGGTGGGCGCAGATCTCCCGCGCACAGGCCAGGACGGCGGCGCTGGCGGCCTCCGGCATGCGGGCGATGTCCGGATGGCGCAGTTGCAGCGCCAGGCATTCCGCCATGTCGCGGGCGCCGATGCCGGGGGGGTCGAAGGACTGCAGGAGCCGCTGCGCGGCGCGCAATTCGTCGATATCGGCTTCGGCGTCCTCCGGCAGCCATTGCAGGATTTCCTCCAGCGGCGAGCCCAGGTAGCCGTTCTCGTCGAGTTCGTCGATCAGCAGGGCCGTCAGGGCGACGTCGCGCGCGCTGGCGCGCGTCAGGGCCAACTGGCCCAGCAGATGCTCGCGCAGGGTGTCCGGCCGCGCCGCCTCGGGCAGGTCGTTGTCCTCGTCGTTGTAGACGCCCTTGGAGCCGGGCATTTCGTCCAGGGGCGTTTCGCGGTCGGGCGCGGGATCGTCGTCCTGGGCCGAGGCTTCGCGGTTGGGATCGGTTTCCTCCGGCCGCACCTCCTCGTCGCGCTCCAATAGCGGGTTCTCCGCCAGCGCCTGGGAAATCTCGGCTTCCAGGTCGAGCGTCGATAGCTGCAGCATCCGGATGGATTGCTGCAGTTGCGGTGTCAGCGTCAAATGCTGACCGGGACGAAGTTCGAGGCTGTGCCGCGTCATAAAAGTGTTTCTAGGCGATGCCGTGCAATAAACAGGTGCGGACTCATAGGTACAATATTTTGCATGAATCCGACCTCCCCCGACCGCATCCGCCAGGACTGCCGCTTGATCCGCCAGACCTTGCTCCGACTTGCCGCTCCCCGCCTGGGGCTCCGGGCCGTCGTCATCATAGTGGCAGCCGCCATTTGGCTCTACGGCGCGGACCGGATCACCGACTTCGGGAAAACCATCAATTATGGCGCCCTCCAGCCGCTCGGACAGCAGAGCATAGACCTGCTGAACCGTATCAACCCCTATTTGTGGTGGGCCGTGGCGGCGATCTGGCTGCTGATCGTCTACTTCGTCGTGCGCGCCTGGCTGCGGGGCAATATCTACGCCGGACGCGCCCGCGTGGTGCCGGCCGACACCTTCGCCGACCTGGTGCCGCAACTGTCCGACGAAATGGTGGACGTGGTGCGCTGGTGCTGGGGCAGCCGCGACGAGCCCTTTACCGTTGGCGATCTGCAACGCGTGCTGAGCGAAACCCGCGGCGGCCGCATCGACAAGATCGCCATGGTGCGCGAGCAGGAAGCCATGCTGGGCCTGCCGCCCTTGCCGGGCGCCGGTCCCGCGCCGCAGCGGGCGGACGTGCCGGTGCTGGGCGAACGGCTGCCGCGCGCCGGCGCGCGCGACTACCGCGGCGCCGAACGCCAGGCGCCCGTCCTGGACGACCGCCCGGGCGCGGCCCGCGACCGCCAGGTGGAACCGCGCATCGGGCCGGTGGAATAAGCGGCGCCGGACAGGCCCCGAGGGCTTGCGTCTGGCCCGATTTTGTGGTCGACTAGCAACTTATCCTACCGATCAGCCCATGGCCTACACGCGCACCTCCTTCGCGATGACTACCGGACGCAACAGCGCCCCGGCGGTCGGCCTGCGCGCTGACTCCTCCCTGACCGCCAGCCTCCCGGCTGTGCCGGCCCTCCGGTCCGCCCGCGGCGGCCTGGTTGCCGTGCGTGCGCTATCGCTAGCGCTAGAACTATCGATCGGTTGCCGGGCCTAGCGTCCCGTGGCAGTTCGGCAGCCCCACGCGCCACCACGTCTTCTCCTCGTCTTTTTTCGTCTTTAGTGTTCGCCGGTCGCGCCGGCGCAGCCGCCCAGGAAGCTCCGCAGGCCGCCCCATGCCGTGGCCCCGAGCACCGATCCGGCGGCGCCGCCGAACCGACCACCCCGTAAAGGTGCCCTGACCATGATGCTCGCCAACCCCGCCACCAAGTACGTACCCTTCGTCCCGTTCGCCAAGGATTTCTCCGAACGCACCTGGCCCAGCCGCCGCATCACGCAGCCGCCGATCTGGATGAGTACCGACCTGCGCGACGGCAACCAGTCCCTGATCGAGCCGATGAGCGTGGAACGCAAGGTGCGCTTCTTCGAACAGCTCGTGAAGATCGGCTTCAAGGAAATCGAGGTCGGCTTTCCGTCCGCCTCGCAGACCGACTTCGACTTCGTGCGCAAGCTGATCGACGAAAAGCGCATCCCGCGGGACGTCACCATCATCGTGCTGACGCAGTCCCGCGAAGACCTGATCATGCGCACCGCCGAGGCGGCCGCCGGCGCCCATCGCGCCATCATCCACCTGTACAACGCCTGCGCCCCGGCCTTCCGCAAGGTCGTGTTCAACATGTCGCGCGAAGAGATCAAGGGCATCGCGACCTCGGGCACGAAGCTGGTCAAGCAGGCCATGGCCAAGTACCCGCAGACGCAATGGGGCTACCAGTACTCGCCGGAAGTGTTCAGCACCACCGAGCCCGATTTCGCGCTGGAAGTCTCCAACGCCGTGGCCGACATATGGCAGCCGACGCCGGAAAACAAGATGATCCTCAATCTGCCGGCCACCATCGAGGCGACCTCGCCCAACCTGTACGCCGACCAGATCGAATGGATGCACAAGAACCTCGCGCGCCGCGACAGCATCGTGCTGAGCGTGCACCCGCACAATGACCGCGGCACCGCCGTGGCCGCCGCCGAATTCGCCGTCATGGCCGGCGCCGACCGCATCGAAGGCTGCCTGTTCGGCAGCGGCGAGCGCACCGGCAACGTCGACCTGGTGACCTTGGCGCTGAACCTCTACACGCAAGGCGTGCATCCCGGCCTGGACTTCTCCGACATCGACGAAGTCCGCCGCTGCGCCGAATACTGCAACCAGTTGCCCGTGCACCCGCGCCATCCCTACGCCGGCGACCTGGTCTTCACGGCATTCTCCGGCTCGCACCAGGACGCCATCAAGAAGGGCTTCGCGCAGCAGAAGCCCGACGCGGTGTGGGAAGTGCCCTACCTGCCCATCGACCCGGCCGACCTCGGCCGCAGCTATGACGCGGTGATCCGCGTCAACAGCCAGTCGGGCAAGGGCGGCGTGTCCTACCTGCTCGAACAGGAACACGGCCTGGCGTTGCCGCGCCGCCTGCAGATCGAATTCAGCCGCGCCATCCAGCGCGTCACCGACGAAACCGGCAGCGAAGTCACCGCCGACGCCGTCTACGGCATCTTCAAGCAGGAGTACCTGGAACAGCACACCCCGTGGAAGCTGATCCGCCATCGCATCGTGGGCGACCCCGCCGCGGGCGAAGGCCGCGACTTCCGCGTCGAGGCCGAGGTCGAAGTGAACGGCGAGCGCCGCACCATCATCGGCGAAGGCAACGGCGCGATCTCCGCCTTCGTGGCCGCGCTGGGCATGCCGGTGAAGGTCATGGACTATCACGAGCACGCCATCGGCGCCGGTGTCGATACGCGCGCCGCCAGCTATGTCGAAGTGCGCGTGGGCGATGCGCCGACGGGCTTCGGCGTCGGCATCGACCGCGATATCGTGACCGCCTCGTTCCATGCGCTGCTCAGCGCCGTCAACCGCCACCTGAAGGCCAACCCGGACCAGGCCGCCGTCCCGGCCGAGGAAGCCGTCTCGGCCTGAAACCCTGGCCCTGACATTTGAAGCGTCGCGGTCCAAGGCGAGGTCGGGATTGACCCATATTCGGTTTCGGAACGGATGGGCCAAATATCCCGACCTCGCCATGTTGCTGGCCTATGTCGGCGACAGCGACCCGTTCGAGCCGCCGACGAAAGTCATCGTGCTGGAAGATGTCGGCACGCCCGATGGCCAATGGGGACTGGAGAATTTCCAGGATGTCTTCATAGGCATCTGCACGTTCAAGTCGGACGAGATGGACCGTCCGGCATTCGCCTGCGTCTCGGAAGAGGGCAAGGTCTGGTTCCATCTTCCCTCCCGTCTTGAGGAAGACATCGCCGACGCGGGCCTGTTCAAGCCCGGTTCCCTGGGGCTGGGCTATCTCGGCGGCATCAAGGAGCTCGACGGCGACCTTTTCGCGTTCGGTTTCGGAGGCCAGATCTATCGGCGCGCGGCCCCTGGGAAATGGGAGCATTTCGACGCGGGGATACTCGGATCCGCTGACGACGAGTTCGATCTGACCGACATGTGCGTGTCGGGCGGGACGTTCTACGTCGTGACCGCATTGGGCGCCAGGGGCCGGATCTGCGCCAGAATCCAGGACTCCTGGGTGGACCAATCCAACCCGACTGGCGAATGGCTCAACGCGGTCGCGGCCGATCCTTCCGGGACGGTGTGGGCTTGCGGCCGAAACGGCGCCCTTGTCCAAGGGAATGCCGAAAGCGGCTTCGCCAGCGTGGGCGATCCGGGGTGCGATGAAAACTTCCTCTCCATCGCCTTTTTCAACGGGCAGGCCTGGCTCTGCTCGGCGAACGCCATCTACACCTATGCCTCCGGGGCCTTGTCCAAGGTCGAGACCGGGCTTGACCCGAAATTGTTGAACGCGCATCGCCTGCAGGCTGTCGGCGATGTGCTGTGGTCGTTCGGCTACGACGACATAGCCCGATTCGACGGTGAAAAGTGGACGCGTTTCGTGTGTCCGGCAACGAAGTTGTTCACGCCCGAGGCGTGATCGCGAAAGGCCACGGACTTTTCGCGCCCGGCGCGCTCAGCGTATGCCGGCGCGCAGGAAGGATTGCACGAACTGCCGCTGGAACAGCAGGAAAGCCACCAGCAGCGGCGCCGCCGACAACAGCGTGGCGGCGGTGATGACCGACCAGTCTATGCCCTGGTCGGTCGACGAGAAGACCTGCAGGCCCACGGTCAGCGGCCGCGCCTCGACCGAATTGGTGATGATCAGGGGCCACAGGAAGTTGTTCCAGTGGTAGCTGACCGAGACCAGGCCATAGGCGATATAGGTCGGCTTGCCCAGCGGCACGTAGACCTTGAGCAATACCTGCAAGGCGCTGGCGCCTTCCACCCGCGCGGCTTCCTCCAGCTCGCGGGGAATGGTCTTGAAGGTCTGGCGCAGCAGGAAGATGCCGAAGGCCGACGCGAAGTAGGGCAAGGCGATGGCGAAGACGGTATCGCGCACGCCCAGCCAGCTCATGGTGCGGTAGTTCTCCACGATCAGCACGTCGGGCATCACCATCAACTGCAACAGCACCAGCAGGAAGAGCAATTCGCGGCCGCGGAATTCCAGGCGGGCGAAGGCATAGCCGGCCATGGTCGACAGGACCAGTTGCGCGACCAGCACCATGGTCACCAGCAGGAACGTATTGAGGTAATAGCGCGGGAACGGCGCGGCTTCCCAGGCCCGCGTGAAGTTGTCCAGGGTCCAGGGCGCGAACAGGTCGAAGCGCGTCGCATAGGCCGGCGGATGCACCGCCGCCCACAGCGCATACAGCAGCGGTAGGACCCAGACGATGCCCAGCAGCCAGGCCCCGAGGGTGTCGAGCCAGGCGCCGGGCTGGCGCGGACCGTTGCGGCCCGGGGTTTTCACGCTGGCGTTCATTGGTAGTGCGTCCTCTTGTCCAGCCAGCGGAACTTGATCGCCGCGATGATGCCCAGCACGGCCAGCAGCACCACCGTCAGCGTCGCGGCATAGGCGGTGTCCCAGAAGCTGAAGCCGATCTGGTAGATGTAGAACAGCAGCAGCGTGCTGGCGTTGTCCGGACCGCCATGCGTCATCACCACCACGTGGTCGATCAGGCGGAAGGCGTTGATCAGCGCGTTGATCAGGACGAACAGCGTGGTCGGCATGAGCAGCGGCCACAGGACGCGGCTGAAATACTGCCAGCGCGACGCGCCTTCCAGCATCGCGGCCTCGCGCAGCGAGGGCGACACGCCCTGCAGCGCCGCCAGGTAGAAGATCATGAAAAAGCCGGACTCCTTCCACACCGAGACGATCATCAGCGCGGGCAGCGCGGTCTCGCGGCTGCCCAGCCAGTTCGGCCCGGCCAGGCCGAAGAACTGCAGGATCTGCGCCAGCAGGCCGTATTGCGGCGTGTAGAAGAACAGCCAGATATTGGCCACGGCCACCATGGGCAGCACCGTGGGCGTGAAATAGGCCATGCGCAGGAAACCGCGCCCGGCCAGCCCGCGATTGACCCACAAGGCCATCAACAGCGCGATGCCGACCGACACCGGCACGGTGCCCAGCGCGAACCACAGGTTGTTCACCAGCGCGCGCCAGAACACGGGGTCCTGGAGCATGGCCTGGTAGTTGTCCAGGCCGACGAAGACCGCCGGCCGGCGGCCCTTGGGCGTGGAGAAGAAACTGTGCCAGAGCGTCGCCAGCGCGGGATAGTGCGTGAACGCGACGAGCAGGACCATGGCCGGCAACAGCAGCAGCCAGGCATGGACGGTGTTCAGGGTCCGGTTCATCGCGCGTGCGATCTCCAGGTTTCGCGGCCGGGGGCTACTTGTACGAACGCAGGATGCGGTCCGACTCGCGCTGGGCGTCGGTCAGCGCCTGCTGCGGCGTCTTGGCGCCGGTCAGGGCGGCCTGCAGGGCGTCGTTCAGCACCTTGGTCACGCGCTGGTTTTCATGCGTGGAGAACTCCGCCACGCTGACGTCCAACTGGTCGCGCGCCACCGCCGCGGCGGGCACTTCCTGCGCGTACTTCTTCATCTTGTCGGTCTGCCAGGCCGCGGGCGTCACGGCCACGTAGCCGGTGGCGATGCTCCATTCGGCCGCGCGTTCCGGCGAGGTGGCCCAGCGCGCGAACTTCAGCGCGGCTTCCTGCTGCGCGGGCGTGGCGCTCTTGAAGATGTAGAAGTTGCCGCCGCCGGTCGGGCTGCCGCCGCGCTTGTGCTTGGGCATCATGGCCACGCCGAAGGGGAAGCTGGCGTTGGCGCGGATGTTGGTCAGGTTGCCGGTGGTCGTCCAGATGATGGCGGCCTTCTTTTCCAGGAAGTCCTTGGGCGTGGTGCCCCAGTCGATGGTGCCGGTGGGCATGACGCCGTGCTTGGCGGCCAGGTCGCGCCAGAACTGCGCGGCCTCGACCACGGCGGGCTTGTCCAGCATCACCTGGTTGCCGGCCTCGTTCATCAGGATGGCGTCGTTGGGCGTGGTCAGCGCCTGGAACAGCCAGTAGGCGAAGCTGCCGCCCGAGGGAATCTCCAGGCCCCACTGCGTCACGTTGCCGGAGGCATCCTTCTTGGTCAGCTTCTTGGAGAAGTCGACCAGTTCCTGCCAGGTGGCGGGCGGGTGCTCGGGGTCCAGTCCGGCTTCCTTGAACAGCGTCTTGTTGTAGTACATGACGATGGTGGAGCGCTGGAAGGGCACGCCCCAGACGTGGCCGCCGGTGCGGCTGTTCTGCATGAAGGCGTCGTAGAAGCCGCCCAGCCACTGCTTGCCGGCTTCGTCCTTGGCCAGGCCGTCGACGGGCACGATGGCGTCTTCGTCGATCAAGGTGAACATGTCGGTCGAAAGCAGCACCGCCAGTTGCGGCGGATTGCCGCCCTTGAGCGCGGTCAGCGCCTTGGCGATGGAGTCCTGGTACGAGCCGGCGTACACCGGCTTGATCCTGATGCCGGCGTTTTCCTTTTCGAAGTCCGACACCATGTTGTCGATGATCTTGGTGATGGGACCGCCCACCGCCACCGGGTAGTAGAACTCCACCTCGACCGGCTTGTTCTGGGCATGGGCGGCGGGCAGGGACAGGAAGGCGCCGGCGATCATGGCGGCCAGGCTTTTCAATACGGTGCGTCGCATGATGGAAGGATCTCGCTAGTGGACGACAATCGGGACGGGAATCGGGACAGCGGTCGGAAACAGGACTTCGGAAACAGGGCTTCGGAAACGGGACTGCGGGCGAAACAGGGGCGCGGCGCTCAATCCGCCGCCAGCGCGACGGCGCCGGCGTCGAAGAAATGCTGGTGGCGCGCGTCCCATTGCAGATGCAGCACGTCTCCCGGCGCGGCGTGCAGATGGCCGGTGACGCGCACCGCGATGCCTTCGCTCGCGCCGATGCCGCAGGTGACGATGGAATCGGCGCCGAAATATTCGACGCCCCGCACCGTGGCGACGTGGCCCTGCTCGGCCAGGCGGATGTGCTCGGGACGCACGCCCAGCTTGCGCGCGGCGGCCGGCGCGCCGGGCACCGCGGGGCCGCCGGTGCCGGCGGGCACCATGGCGCCCGCCACGCTGTCCAGGGTAATGAGGTTCATCGGCGGGGTGCCGATGAAGCGCGCGGCGAATTCGGTGGCGGGACGGGCGTACAGGCGGTCCGGCGTGTCGCACTGCTCGATGACGCCGTTGCGCAGCAACACCACCTGGTCGGCCATGCTCATGGCCTCGGTCTGGTCGTGGGTGACGTACACCATGGTCATGTTCAACTGCTGCTGAAGGGCGCGGATTTCGCGGCGCATCTCATGGCGTAGCTGCGCATCCAGGTTGGACAGCGGCTCGTCCATCAGGCAGACCGGCGCTTCGGAAATGACCGCGCGGCCGAGCGCCACGCGCTGCTGCTGGCCGCCCGACAACTGGGCCGGCTTGCGGTCCAGCAGATGGGCGAGGCCCAGCAGGCCGGCGACGCGCTCGAGCCGGCGCGGATAGTCGGCGGCCGGCTCCTTGCGGACCTTGAGGCCGAACAGGATGTTCTCGCGCACCGACAGGTGCGGAAACAGCGCATAGGACTGGAACACCATCGCCACGCGGCGCTTGGCCGGCGGCAGGTCGGTGACGTCGCGGCCGCCGATGTGGATGCGGCCCGAGGTGGGCGTATCCAGTCCGGCGATCATGCGCAGCGTGGTGGACTTGCCGCAGCCCGACGGGCCCAGCAAGACCGTGAAACTGCCGGCCGGGACGGTGAAGGCCACATTGCTGATGGCCGCCGCGTCGGCGTACTGCTTGGTCAGGCTGTCCAGAACTATCGCGGCCATGTCCCCTCGCTCTGCTTGTTTTGCATGGCTATTGTGCGGGTAAATGAAATCCTTTTCATTTTGCGGTGCGAACATGACGAAATCATGGCATTCATGTTGCCGGCGCTCATTCGTCGATCAGGGCGCCGTCTTCATGGAAGGGATAGGGGCCGGCGTAGTCGCCGATCACCGCGACATGGCTGACGAGCGCGCCGTTGCGCCATTCGTGCAGGTGGAAGCCGGGCGGCTCCATGACGAAGGCCGAGGGTCCGTCCGGCCGCAGGTCCAGCACGACCTGGTGCGCGGGACTGGGACAGGTGGACGCGATGGTGCCGGCGTAGCGGCGGAAAATGGTGCGGTGCAAATGGCCGCACAGGATGCGTTCGACGTTGGCGTGGCGGCCGACGACCTCCGCCAGCGCCTCGCGCCCTTCCAGCAGGCCGATGGCGTCCATGTGCGCGATGCCGGTTTCGAAGGGAGGATGATGCATGACGATCACGGTCGGGCGCCGGGGCTGTTCGTCCAGGCGATCCGCCAGCCAGGCCAGGCGGCGCGCGCACAGCGAACCGTGGCTCTGCCGCGGCACCACGGTGTCCAGCGCCAGCACGCGCACGGGAAAGTCCTCGACGGCGTATTGCATGAAGCCGTCGACCTCGGCGCCGGCGAGATAGGGATGATCGGCGAAGACTTCGCGCAGCGCGCCGCGGTCGTCGTGATTGCCGGGCAGCAGCACGTAGGGCATGCGCAGCGCGTCCAGCATCTTCTTCAGGTGGGCGTATTCGGCGGGCCTGCCGAAGTCGGTCAGGTCGCCGCTGACCACCACCAGGTCGGGCGCGGGATCGAGGCGGTTCAAGGCCCGCACGGCGGGCGGCAGGTAGGCGTCGGTCTCGACGATGCGATAGGCCTTCTGGCCGGGCAGGCGGATGTGCAGGTCGGTAATCTGGGCGATCAGCATGGAGATCCTGGAGGACGCGGCGCGCCGGAAACGGCGCCGCGAAGAAAAGGGAAAGCGGGACAAGGCGGATGCCGCCGTCCCCGCGAAGGAATCGTCAGGCGGGCAAGGGGCGCGTCAGCCGCAGGGACACCGACTCGCCCACGCGGTGAGGGCAGTCGGCGGGCAGGGTGACGGGAAAGGCCTGGCCGTCGTCCAGCTCCAGTTGCAGGCGCAGGGTGGCGCCGAGGAAGAAGCGCGACGCGATGCGGGCATGCAGCGCGGCCGGCAGCGCCGGCAGCAGCTCCACTTCATGCGGACGAAAGGCCACGATCTCGCCGCCGCCCGTCAGCACGCCGTGCTCCAGGCGCCCGCGCACCTTGCAGAGCGTGCCGAGGAATTCGCCGACGAAGGGCGTGGCGGGCTGCCTGTACAGCGTTTCGGCGTCGCCCACCTGCTCCAGGCGGCCGGCCGACATGACGGCGATGCGGTCGCCCAGCATCATGGCCTCGTCCTGGTCGTGCGTGACGATGACGGTGGTGATGTGCAGCGAACGCAGCATCTGCGCCAGCTCCACGCGCAGATGCTCGCGCAGCTTCGCGTCCAGCGCCGTGAGCGGCTCGTCCAGCAGCAGCACGCGCGGCTCGATGGCCAAGGCGCGCGCCAGCGCCACCCGTTGGCGCTGGCCGCCGGATAGCTGGGAGATGCGGCGGTCGGCCAGGGCTTCCATCCGCACCAGTCCCAGCATGTGGCGCACGCGCTCTTCCTGTTCGGCCCTGCCCCACTTGCGGATGCGCAGGCCGTAGGCGACGTTCTGCGCCACGGTCATGTTGGGAAAGAGCGCGTAGTTCTGGAACACCACGCCGACGCCGCGCGCCTCGGGCGCTTGCGCGCTGACGTCCTCGTCGTCGAAGTAGATGCGGGAGCCGGCGTCGGCGGCCTCCAGGCCGCAGATCAGGCGCAGCAGCGTGGTCTTGCCGCAGCCCGAGGGTCCCAGCAGGGCCAGGGTGCGGCCGCCTTCGATGCGCAGGTCCACGGGGTGCAGCGCGCGGCTGCCGTCGGGCCAGGTCTTGGCGCACTGTTCGAGGGTGATGGTGACGGGGTGCTTCATGGGGAATCCTTGGAGGAAGCCGGGGCCGGCGCGGCATGGGCGGCGGCATCCGCGGCGGCGGTCCAGGGCGCGGCGCGGCGTTCGCCGGCGGCGCGCGCGGCCAGCCATTGCAGGCCCAGCAGCAGCGGCAGCAGCATGAGCAGGAAGACCAGGGTGTAGGCCGAGGCGACTTCCAGCCGCATCGACGCATAGCTGTCGGCCAGGCCCACGGGCAGGGTCTGCGTCAACGGGGTGTGCAGCAGCCAGGTCAGGTTGAATTCGCCGACCGACAGCGTGAGGACGGTCAGGGCGCCGGTGAGGATGCCCGGCGCGGCGTTGGGCACGACGATGTGCAGGAAGCGCTGCAGGCGCGAGGCGCCCAGCGTGGCGGCGGCTTCGTCCAGGGCCGCCAGGCCGCCCGTGGCCATGCTGGCCGCCGCCGCGCGCACCATGAAGGGCAGCGTGAACAGCACGTGGCCGATGACGATGAAGGCCACGCTGCCGCGCAGGTCGCCCACCGTGCCCCAGGACACGATCAGCGCCAGCGCCGTCGCCAGGCCGGGCACGGCCACGGGCAGCGTCAACAGCTCCTCGAAGGCGCGCGCCACGCGGCCGCGCTTGAGCGTCAGCGCCCACGCCGCCGGCACGCCGGCCAGCAGGCACACCGCCAGCGTCGCCGCCGCGACCAGCAGCGAACGCCAGATGGTGGACGCGTACAGGTCCCAGACCTGCGCCACCCAGCGCAGCGTCAGGCCGCTGGACAGGCCGACGAAATAATTCTTGGTGAGGCCGGCCAGCACCGACAGCACCACGGGCCCGATGAGGAAGGCCGCGACCGCCAGCGTGGCGGACAGGCCCAGGCGGAACGCCAGCTTGTCGCCCGGGGGCGCCGCCGCGGGCGCCGGCACCGCGGGCCGGCCGGAGGAAGTCGTCGCCGTCATGCGCCGGCTCCCGCGCGCGCGCCGCCCAGGGAGTGCGCCGCGTACAACACCGCCCACGTCACCAGTCCCAGCACCACCGACAAGGCGGCGGCCACAGGAATGTTGGCGTAGTTGGTGAACTCGTTATAGATGGTCACGGGCAGCACGTCGATCTGCGTCCCCAGCGTGAAGACCGTGCCGAAGGCGCCCATGCTGGTGGCGAAGCACATCGCGCCGGCGGCTATCAGCGCCGGCGCCAGGGCCGGCAGCTCGACGTCGATGAAACGCCGCGGCGCGCTGGCGCCCAGGGTGCGCGCCGCTTCCAGCAGGCCCTGGTCGAGCTGCTGCGCGGCCGCGGTCACCATGCCTATGGTGCGTGGCAGGGAGAAATACAGGTAGCCGACGAACAGGCCGGCCATGCCGTAGGCGAACACCAGCGGCGTGCCGGTCAGCGCGCGCGTCACGCTGGCCAGCAGACCCTGGCGGCCGGCCACCAGGATGACCAGGAAACCCACCACCACGCCCGGGAAGGCCAGCGGGAACATCAACAGCCCCACCAGCAGGCCGCGCCCGAAGAAGCGCGGATGGCGGGCCAGGAAGCGGCCCACCGGCAAGGCGATGACCAGCGTGGCCAACGTCGCCGCCAGCGACAGCAGCGTGGTGTTGAGCATGCTGCGCCAATACTGCGCGTGCGTCAGCACGATCCAATAGGCCGATGCGCCGCGGCCGCCGTCCTGGCCGTCCAGGCCCATGGCCGCCAGCCGCGCCATGGGCAGCAGCCAGAAGGCCACGAAAAGCGCCGCGGCCGGCGCCGCGAATACGATCCAGCCGCGACGGCCCATGTCAGTTCACTTCCTTGGCGTACCGTTCCGAGAAAGCGCGCTGCGCGTCGGCCATCTTGCCGTAGTCCACCGCGGTGGCGCGCGCATATTCCGAAGCCGGCAGGAACTTCTTCTGCGCGTCGGGCGAAACCGCGTTGGCGCGGATGGGGCGCAGGAAGGCATTGGCCCAGATGGCCTGCCCTTCGTCGGACAGGGTGAAGTCCAGCACCTTCTTGCCGTTGCCTTCGTGCGGCGCGTTGGCCACCAGGCTCATCACGTAGGGCACGGCGATGGTGCCCTCGGCGGGAATGACGAACTCGACGTTGGCGCCGTCCTTGTACTTGGCGCGATAGGCGTTGAAGTCGTAGTCGATGAGGATGGGGATTTCGCCCGACAGCACGCGCGCGTAGGCGGTCTGCTTGGGCACGATGGGCTCGTTGGCGCGCATCTTCCTGAACCAGTCCAGGGCCGGACCGAAGTCGTCCAGCGTACCGCCCAGGGCCTGGTTGATGGCCACGGCGCCGACGTAGCCGACGAAGGCCGAGGCGGGATCCAGGTAACCGACCATGCCGCGGTATTCGGGCTTGAGCAGGTCCTTCCAGGACTTGGGCACCGGCTTGCCGTGCAAGGCGTCGACGTTGACCATCAGGCCCAGCGTGCCCGAATGGATGGCGAACCACTTGCCGTCCGGGTCCTTCATCCCGGCGGGGATATCGTCCCAGTGGGCCGGCTTGTAGGCCTGGATCAGCTTGTCCTTGTCGGCCTGGATGCCGAAGGTCACGCCGTAGTAGACGACGTCGGCCACCGGCTTGGCGCGCTCGGCCGCCATCGAGGCCAGGGCCTGGCCGGAGTTCTTGTTGTCGCCGGGCACCTGGATGCCGGTCTTGTCCTTGATGGCCTTGAGCTCCGTGGCCCAGTCGGCCCATTCGGGCGGACAGTTGTAGCAAACGGCCGTCTGCTGGGCCTGCGCGGCCCCGCCGGCCAGGCCCAGCGCCAGGATGGCGCCGCGCAGCACGTGGGTAAGAGAGCGGAACATGGGAGGTTTCCTCGTCAGGAAGCGGTGGAAGCAGCGGAAGTGGCGGCGGCGACCGTGCCGCCGGGAATCAGGCGATGCGCCAGCCGCACGGATGGCGGCGTCTCGCCCTGCAAGCAGGCCAGGAGGTTGGCGCACGCGCGCGCGCCGATGTCGTGGCTGGGTTGTTCGATGGTGGTCAGCGGCGGCACCAGCAGGCGCGCGAAGGTCATGCCGTCGAAGCCGCACACCGATATGTCGGCCGGCACGGACAGGCCCAGGCCGCGCAGGCGGGAAATCACGGAGGCCGCCAGCAGGTCGTTGGAGCAGAACAGCGCGGTCGGGGCCGGGCGCGCGCGCAGCAGGCCGCGCAGCCGCTCGCCATCGGCCTCGGTATGCGAGGCCATGGGCAGGTGCACGACCTCCTCCAGCCCCAGCTTGCGCGCCTGGCCGCGCGCGCCGGCCAGGCGGCGGCGCGCGCGGTCGGACGCGGTCAGGGGACCGCTGACGATGGCGATGCGGCGATGGCCGCGCGCGGCCAGCAGGCTCACCATGTCGCCGGCGGCGGCGCCGTTGTCCACCGAAACGAAGGGATGGGTCGACGACTCGTTGTAGGCCAGCACGTAAGGCAGGTTCTGGCCGGCCAGCATGCGCAGCGTGGCGCTGCGCGCGGCGTTGCCCACCGTCAGGATGAGCCCCTCCACCTGATGGTCGATGAGGCTTTGCACGGCATCGGCCTCGGTGGCCGGCGCGTAGCCGGTCGACGCCACCATGACGCTGTAGCCCTGCGCATGAGCATATTGCTCGGCGCCTTCGAAGCACTCCGCGAAAACGGGGTTGCGCAGCGTGGGCAGCACCATGCCCAGGGTGCGCGTGCTGCCGGAGCGCAGGCTGCTGCCGACGCGATTGGGGCGGAAACCGTGCCGGCGCGCCACCGTCTTGATGCGCTGCAGCGTATCCGGTTTCAGCAGGTCGGGCCGGTTGAAGGCGCGCGACACCGTGGCCGGCGAAACGCCGGCGTCATGGGCGATGTCGATAATCGAGAGACGTTGCGGGGGTTTCTGCGGCACGCCGGGCATCCGTGGCTGGGGCTAGGACTGAAAACGTTTTCAACTTCGAGGCACTTTAGAGGGCCCATATGACAGAGGCATTTCAGCGGGATGCGGTAGCCTTCGCGGGGACGCAGGCCGCGCCGGAGCGTGCGGCCGCGGCCTGTTTTCGTGTGCGGTGCAACAGCTTCGTTTGGGGGAATACACGGATTCGGCGCGCGGACAGGACTGGCACAATGGCTGCCTCGAATAAAAAATCGGCGGCAGCCGCGCGGCGTGGGGGCCTTTTTGCCGCCGGGCCGCCCCAAGGCAAAAAAGCCCCCTCGGGGGGCAGCAAGCGGCGTAAGCCGCGCGGCGTGGGGGCCTTTTTTCAGGGGAAGTTTTTGTATGGCTATCGTTCTTAACCGCTTGAGCGCACTGGAGGCCGTTCGCCTGCTGCAACGCCGCGAGCTGACCGCCGTGCAATTGCTGCGCGCCTGCTTCGCGCGCATCGAGCAGCGCGAGGATGCGGTGCACGCCTGGGCGGCGCTGAACAAGGACGCGGCGCTGGCGCAGGCCGAGGCGCTCGACCGCGGCGCCCTGCGCGGCCCCCTGCACGGGCTGCCTTTCGGGGTCAAGGACCTGATGGACACCAGCGATCTGCCGACCACCTATGGGTCGTCGATCTACAAAGGCCACCAGCCCGATGCCGACGCCGCCGTCGTCGCGCTGTGCCGCGAAGCCGGCGCGCTGGTGGCCGGCAAGACGGTGACCACCGAATTCGCCGCCTTCAAGACGCCGCCCACCCGCAATCCCATCGACCCCGCCTATACGCCGGGCGGCTCATCGAGCGGTTCCGCCGCGGCGGTGGCCGACTTCATGGTGCCTTTCGCGCTGGGCACGCAGACCGCGGCCTCCATCGTGCGGCCTGCCGCCTATTGCGGCGTGGTCGGCTTCAAGCCCACCTTCGGCACGGTGCCGCGCGAAGGCGTCAAGCCGCTCGCGCCCTCGCTGGACACCGTGGGCTGCTTCGCCCGCACGGTGCCGGATGCCGCCCTGGTGGCCTCGGTGCTGATGCGCGATCCCGATCTGCGCAAGCTGGACTACGCCGGCAAGCCGCGCATCGGCATGTACCGCACCGTGCAGTGGCGCCATGCCCTGCCGGAAACCCGCGAAGCCTACGCGCACGCCGCCGAGGTGCTGACGCGCGCCGGCGCCGACGTGCGGGACGTGGAGGTGCCGCCGGATTATTGCTCGCTGGTGCAGCGCCAGTCCGACATCATGGCCTACGAGGCCTGCCAGGCGCTGGCGCGCGAGCGCGCCGAGTTCGCGGGGCAGATCAGCACGCGCCTGCTGGACCTGCTGGATGCCGGCGCCGGCATCACGGCGGAAACGCAACGCGCCAATCTCGCGATCGCGGCCGAAAGCTATGCGCGCGCCGGGCAGTGGTTCCAGGAGTTTGATGTTCTGTTGACGCCCAGTGCGCCCGGCGAAGCGCCCCTGGCCGAGATGGGCACGGGCGATCCACTGTTCGGCCGCGTGTGGACGCTGTTCGGCGTGCCCTGCCTGCACCTGCCTTTCGCGCAGGGCCCGCATGGCCTGCCGATCGGCCTGCAAGCCGTCGGCAGGCGCGGCGACGATCACAAGACGCTGGCCATCGGCGCCTGGATCCACGAACGCCTGACGCGCTGATTTTGCGTTTGCGGGACGGCGTTACCAGGGCGACGCCGCTTCCCAGGACAGCGTGACGCCCTTGGCCAGGGATTTCTTCATCAGGTCCAGCAGGGGGAAGGCGCGCTGCTGTAGCCCCACGGGCCGGGACACGGGATGGACCGGGGGCTTGTCGCCATCGTCGTCGTCCTCTTCCTTGACCGCGGGCGCCTGCGCGATGGCTTTCTCGATGCCGTCGATGGCGGCCTGGAGCTGTTCCGGCGTGAATACGCCCCGTTCCGGGAATTGTTCGGGAAAGGATTTGCCGGCGGCGCGCAGCAGCGGGCCGGCATGTTCGGACAACATCAGGACTTCCGCACCCGCTTTCGAGCGAAACGTGATCAGCATGGCTTTTCCAAAGTGGGCCGCGCGGCGCGGCGGTTGATCAACACTACCCCAAAGCGGAGGAACCTGCCAACCGGCGCCCTGGTGCCGCGCGGAATGCCAGCGCGGGGGATGGTCCTGTTATCATCCGGGGTACCCAGGAAAGGGGCCCAGGCACGTCCTGGCCCAGCCGATGGCGATACGTCCCCGAGGGCCGCGCGCCCCGTCCGCCGACGGCCTGTCGCCGCCATGCGCGATGCGACGGCCGCGCCGGCCCGGACCCGCGCCTGCCGCCTTCCTTTCGATATTTTTCATTCTTTCCGAGTCTCCATGCTCCCCGAGCAACAACAACAGCTTGTCTCCCTGATCCAATCCGCCGTCGCCGGCCTGCTGCCGGACGTGCAGCCCAACATCCTGCTGGAACGGCCCAAGGTCGCCGCGCATGGGGACGTGGCGACCAACGTGGCGATGCAGGTGGCCAAGCCGGCGCGGCGCAATCCGCGCGAACTGGCCCAGGCCATCGTCGACGCCTTGCTGGCCAACCCGGCCGCGCGCGATTTGATCGACAGCGCCGAAGTGGCGGGACCCGGATTCATCAACCTGCGCTACACCGCCGCCGCGCGCCAGGCCGTGCTGCCCGCCGTCGCGGCCCAGGGCGCGGACTACGGCCGCGCGCCCCGCAATGCCGAAAAAGTGCTGGTCGAGTTCGTCTCCGCCAATCCCACCGGCCCGCTGCACGTGGGCCACGCGCGCCAGGCCGCGCTGGGCGACGCCATCTGCCGCCTGTACGACGCCAGCGGCTACGACGTGTTGCGCGAGTTCTACTACAACGACGCCGGCAACCAGATCCAGAACCTGGCCATCAGCGTGCAGGCGCGCGCGCGCGGCATCGGGCCGGAAGACGCCGGCTATCCGGCCGACGGCTACAAGGGCGACTACATCGCCGACATCGCGCGCGACTACGTCGACGGCAAGGCCGTCCGCGCCGCCGACGGCACCGAAACCATCGGCTCGGGCCAGCTCGACGACCTCGACGACATCCGCCGCTATGCGGTGGCCTACCTGCGCCGCGAACAGGACCTGGACCTGCAGGCCTTCGACCTGAAGTTCGACAACTACTTCCTGGAAAGCTCGCTCTACACCAGCGGGCGCGTCGAGCAGACCGTGCAGAAGCTGGTCGCCGCCGGCCACACCTATGAACAGGACGGCGCGCTGTGGCTGCGCACCACCGAACTGGGCACCGGCGACGACAAGGACCGCGTCATGCGCAAGAGCGAAGGGGGCTACACCTACTTCGTTCCGGACGTGGCTTATCACGTCACCAAGTGGGAGCGCGGCTACCATCGCGCCGTCAACATCCAGGGCAGCGATCACCACGGCACGGTGGCGCGCGTGCGCGCCGGCCTGCAAGCCCTGGAGATCGGCATTCCCAAGGACTATCCGGCCTACGTGCTGCACAAGATGGTCAAGGTGATGCGCAGCGGCGAGGAGGTCAAGATCTCCAAGCGGGCCGGCAGCTACGTCACCATGCGCGACCTGATCGACTGGGTCGGCCGCGATGCCGTGCGCTACTTCCTGATCCAGCGCCGCGCCGATACCGAATTCGTCTTCGACGTCGACCTGGCGCTGTCGCAGAGCGACGAGAACCCGGTCTACTACATCCAGTACGCCCACGCGCGCATCTGCTCGATGGTGGCGCAATCCGGCGAAAGCGCCGAGGCCATCGCCCAGGCCGATCCGGCGCGCCTGACGGCGCCGTCCGAATTCGCCCTGATGCAGCGCCTGGCCGAACTGCCCCAGGTGGTCAAGCTGGCCGCGCAGGAACTGGCGCCGCACCACATCGCCTTCTGGCTGCGCGACTGCGCCGCCGATTTCCATGCCTGGTACAACGCCGAGCGCGTGCTGGTCGACGATGCCGACCTCAAGCGCGCCCGCTTGCGCCTGGCCGCGACCACCCGCCAGGTGCTGGCCAACGGCCTGGCCCTGCTGGGCGTTTCCGCGCCCGAGCGCATGTAGATCCAGATGGCGACCAAACGCAAACCCGCCGCCCGGCGCAAATCCGAACGCGGCAGCACCCTCTACGGCATCCTGGCCGGCCTGCTGATCGGCCTGATCGTGGCCGCCGGCGTGGCCTTCTACGTCACGCGCGCGCCCGTGCCCTTCGTCGACCGCGCCACCCGCGACGCCGACCAGAAGGCCTTGCCGGACGTGCGCACCGCGCCCGATCCCAATGCCGGGCTGTACGGACGCGACGGCCCCGCGGGCACGGCCCCCAGCGGCCCCACCGCCACGACGCCGGCGCCGGTGCCGGGCGCGCAGCCGACCCCGCAGGCCGCGCCGTCCAACCCGCAGCAGCCGGACGACCTGGGGGCGCTGATCGCCACCCTGCCGTCCGACGAGGCCCTGAGCGCGCGCGGCGCGGCCGACAAGCCCGCCGCTGCCAAACCCGCCGAGAAGGCGCGCGACAAGGCGCCTGAGAAGCCCGCGGCCAAGGCGCCGGCGGTCGTGGCCAGCAATGCGCCCACGGCCCCCGCGGCGGCCGCCAAGGATGCGAAGGACGGCAAGGGCGCCTATTACCTGCAGGCGGGCGCCTATCGCGGCGCGGACGAGGCGGAGGCCATGAAGGCGCGCATCATCCTGCTGGGCCTGCCGGTGGCCGTGCAGCGCGCGGAGGTCAACGGCAAGACGCTGCACCGCGTGCGGGTCGGCCCCTTCAACCGGCTCGACGACATGAACCGGGCGCGCGCGCGCCTGGGCGAAAGCAAGATCGAAGTGGCGGTCATGCGCCAATGAGCGGGATGGGCCGCCCCAAGCGCGAATCCCTCCTCGGGGGAGATTCGCGCGGCGACGGGAGGGGCGCGCCGCCCTGGCCCCGCCGCGGGCCAGGAACTCCGGCCGCGATTCACGGTCTCTTAGCTAATTCGCGCTCTGGCCCACGATGCCTAGGCTGATTCCATTTTTTGCTGATACAACTTCCCCGGAACCCGACTGACATGACCAAATTGCTTGCCCGCCTGCTGGCCGCCACCGCCCTCGCGGCCACCACGCTGTTCGCGCCCCTCAGCCATGCCCAGGGCAGCCAGGCTTACGTGGTGGTCAATCCGCCGCGGCCCTCGGACACCCCGGGGAAGATCGAGGTCCTGGAATTCTTCGCCTATAGCTGCCCGCACTGCAACGCCATGGAGCCCATGGTGCTGAACTGGGCCAAGACCGCGCCGCCGGATGTGGTGCTCAAGCAGGTGCCGGTGGCCTTCAACGCCGCCATGAAGCCGATGCAGCAACTGTATTACACGCTGGAAGCGCTGGGCCGTCCCGACCTGCATCCCAAGTTCTTCGCCGCGCTGCACGTGGATCACAAGCGCCTGTTCGACAAGAAGTCGATCGGCGACTGGGCCGCGGAGCAGGGCGTGGATCGCGCCAAGTTCGACTCGGTGTTCGATTCCTTCACGGTGCAGACCGAAGTCCAGCGCGCCGACCAGTTGGCCGAGGCCTATCACATCGACGGCACCCCGTCGTTCGGCGTGGGCGGCAAGTTCCTGACCTCGCCGGTGCTGGCCGGCAATAGCTACGAAGGCGCGCTCGCCGAGGTGGACAAGCTGATTCCCATGGCTAGGTGAGGCCCCCCCGTACCGCGCGGAGCGCGGCCCCCCCAGGGGGGCGACACCAGCGGACCGGGAGACCCGGATCCGCGGTGTCTGCGATTGGGTGGAGTCCTTAAATGAGATCAGGGACAACTTAAACCACGCGGAATCTTGGTCGAGTCACGGATCTTAGGATTGGACAGTGAAGAAGCGGAGGCGCGCTGGGGTGCGGCTCCGCTTCTTTTTTCAGGCAGACGCGTTTTGCGCGGCGTCGAGGGCTTGGGCCAGGTCGGCGATGATGTCTTCCGGGGCTTCCAGGCCGATGTGCAGGCGGACGAGGGCGGCGTTGTCCTGGTCCCAGTAGCGGTGGGATTGCAGGGTGCCGGCGTCGACCAGTTGGACCAGGCTTTCGTAGCCGCCCCACGAGAAGCCGATGCCGAATAGTTGCAGGGCGTCGACGAAGCGGCGGGCCTGCGCGGGCGTCAACTTGAGGGCGGCCGCCAGCATGCCGTTCGAGCCGGTGCAGTCGCGCTGCCACAAGGCATGGCCGGCGTCGGAGGGCCAGGCGGGATGATAGATGCGGGCCACTTCGGGCCGCGCCTGCAGCCAGGCGCAGACCTGCATCGCGTGGCGGGCATGCTGCGCCATGCGCACCGGCAGCGTGCGCACGCCGCGCAGGGCCAGCCAGGCGTCGTCGGCGCTGATGGAATAGCCCATGGCGTACTGGGTCTTGTTCAGGCGCAGGCCGATGTCCGCGTCGTTGGTCACCACCGCACCCAGCATCAGGTCGGAATGGCCGCCCACGTACTTGGTGCCGGCCACCACGGATACCTGCGCGCCCAGCTTCAGGGGCTGATAGATGTAGCCGGAGCCCCAGGTGTTGTCCACCGCCAGCACCAGGTCGTGGCGCCGCGCCTGGCGCGCCAGCGCGGGAATGTCCAGCATCTCGAACAGCAGCGAGCCGGGCGATTCCACGTACAGCAGCTTGGTGTTGGGCCGCACCAGGCCGTCGATTTCCTCCCGGTTCGGCGCGAAATACGTGATCTCGATGCCCATGCGGCGCAGCACTTCCTGGTCGAGCAGGCGCACGGGACCGTAGACGTTGTCCGACACCAGCGCGTGGTCGCCGGCGGACAGGAAGGCCATGAAGGTCAGCGTGATGGCAGACAGGCCGGACGACGCAAGGTAGGCCTGCTCGCCGCCTTCGAGGCGCTTGAAGGCATCTTCCAGCGCGATGTGGGTGTCCATGCCCATGCGGCCATAGGTCACGGCGCGTTCGCCCCTGCCTTTGCGCCGCTGCGCGTCCTCCAGGGCCGACAGGTCGCGGAAGCGCACCGTGCTGGTCCGCATGGAAGGCAGCGCGACGGGCGCCGAGCCCGTGTCCGGATCGAAGTCGGCGGTGCCGATGTGTTGCAACTGCGTTTCGAGATGCTTGGAAGACGAGGAAGCCATGGCGTGTATGTCGCGTTTTCGTGGGCGATGCGGGAAAGGATCAGGGGCCTATAGTACCCAGGATCGCGCCCCGGATCGATTGCCGCGGCGCGCGCGCGGGCAATAAGCAAATCCGTGGCGGGATGGCCGCCGGTCTGTGCCGCGCCAGACGGCGCTTCGGCCCCGAAGGCGACGAAGGCCATGAAGGCCGCGCCGGTCCGCGGCTATCATCACGGCATCATGCCCGATCTCCATACCCTGCTCAGTTTCTTCGGCATCGCCGTGCTGCTGGCGCTCGCCCCCGGCCCCGACAATCTCTTCGTCCTGATGCAGTCCGCACTGTGGGGCCGGCGCGCCGGCCTGATGGTGGTGCTGGGGCTGTGCACCGGCCTGGTGGGACACACGGCCGCGGTGGCCGCGGGACTGGCGGCGCTCCTGGCGGCATGGCCGGCGGCGCTGCTGGTCCTGCGCCTGTGCGGCGCGGCTTACCTGCTCTATCTTGCCTGGCAGATCCTGCGTTCACTGCTACGCCGGCCAGCGGCCGGCGCCGCGGCGGCGGACGCGGCGCAGGGCGGGCAGGCCGGCGCGCGGGCGGCCTTGCCGCCGGATGCCGGCGCGCTGTACCGGCGCGGCATCATCATGAATCTCACCAATCCCAAGGTGGTCCTGTTCTTCCTGGCCTTCCTGCCGCAATTCACCGCGCCCCAGGCCGGCCCCGCCGCGCCGCAGATCGTTCTCCTGGGCGTGCTGTTCATGCTGGCCACGCTGCTGGTGTTCAGCGCCATCGCCATCTGCTCGGGCGCGGCCGGCGCGCTGCTGCAACGCTCGCCCGGCGCGCGCCGCGCGCTGGACGCGTGCGCGGGCGTGGTGTTCGTGGGATTGGCGCTGCGGCTGGCCGTCAGCCGCTGATCACCGCGCGGCGGCCTCGGCCTGGAAGCGCACGATGCCGTCCTCGCCGGTGCGGCGCGAGAGCTTGCCCTGGTAGTACAGCATGTGCAGGTGCGCCAGCGCCTCGCCCATCGCGAACGTCATCTGGTGCAGGTCCAGCGGGCGCTTGAACATGATGGGCACGATGTCCGCCGTGCTGCGCGGCTGGGCGCAGGCTTGCAGGACTTCGGCCAGGCGTTCCGCATGATGGCGCCGCTGCTGGCCGATGCGCTCGTGCAGGCCCTTGAAGGGGCGCCCGTGCGAAGGCAGCACCAGCGTCTCTTCCGGCACGCCGTCGTAGCCGTCCAGGGACTCCAGATAGCGCCTCAAGGGATCCGAGTCCGGCTCGTGGTCGAACACGCTGACGTTGGTCGAAATGCGCGGCAGCACCATGTCGCCGGTGATGATCACGCCGGCCTGCTCGCAATAGAACGAGGCATGCTCCGGCGCGTGGCCGTAGCCGACGATCACGCGCCAATCGCGGCCGCCGATGCGCAGCCGGTCGCCGTGCATGATGCGGGTGAAGCGTTCGGGCACCGAGGGCACCAGGTTGGGGTAATAGCCGACGCGCTCGCGCAGCTTGTCCAGCGACGCCGGATCGGTCATGCCGTGCCGCGAGAAGTGCGCCACCGCCGCCTCGCCGCCCGCGCCCGACCCATGCGAGCGCGACCACAGGCAGGCCAGCGCGTAATCCGTCATCGTCATCCACAGCGGCGCGTTCCAGCGCCGGCACAGCCAGTCGGCCAGGCCGACGTGGTCGGGGTGCATATGGGTGACCAGCACGCGCAGGACGGGCAGGCCGTCCAGCACGTTCTCGAACACCTGCTCCCACAGGGCCTTGACGTTGTCGCGGCTGACGCCGCAATCGACCACGGTCCAGCCCGCGCGGCCGTCGATCTCGTCACGCAGCAGCCACAGATTGATGTGGTCCAGCGCGAACGGCAGCGGCATGCGTATCCAGCGCACGCCGTCGGCGACGTCGATGGCGCGGCCGGGTTCGGGCAAGGCGTCGCCCCAGGGGTAGGTCAACTTGTGTTCATCGGGATTCATGGCCGCGTTCTCCACGTCTAAGGGCCGGTTCTCAGCGTAACGCCGCAACGCAACATACCGCGGCGTACTGCGACCCCGCGACGCGCCATGCTTGACGTCCTCCTCGGGCCATCATAAGTTACGTTTACGTAAGCTGCAAAATGCCCATGACTCCCTCCTGGACCATCTCGGAACTTGCGCGCGAGTTCGACATCACCCCGCGCACCATCCGCTTCTATGAAGACCAGGGCATCGTCAGCCCTGCCCGCGACGGCCGCAACCGCGTCTACGGCACGCGCGACCGCGCCCGGCTGAAGCTGGCCCTGCGCGGCAAGCGCCTGGGCCTGCTGCTCTCGGAAATACGCTCGCTCATCGACATGTACGACGGTCCGGGCGACACCGCGCCGCAGTTGCGCGAATACCTGTCCGTCCTGCAACGCCACCGGGAACAACTGGAAAGCCAGCGGCGGGACATCGACGAAACCCTGACGGAAATCGCGGCGCAGGAAAAGGCCTGCCGCGACCTGCTGGGCGCCCAGTCCTGAACGCCCGCCCGCATGCGCTTTTCGCGCGCTCGGCCGCTTGATCTTACGTTTACGTAAACGTAATATAAGCGGCGCAGCATTGCCGTCGCGCCTGGCGAGGCGCATCATGCCAGCCAGACGATCCAGGTTTTCAGAACAACGACCACCGTCGCACAGCGCGACGCCGCGCCGCGGGCTCCAGCCGGCGGACGGGTATCCGGAGGCAGACACATGGATCTTCCTGGCTTGGATTTCGGCCTGGGCGCCGACCTGGACATGCTGCGCGACACGCTGCGCCATTTCGCCCAGACGGAAATCGCGCCGCGCGCGGCGGAAATCGACCGCAGCGACCAGTTCCCCATGGACCTGTGGCGCAAGTTCGGCGACCTGGGCGTGCTGGGCATGACGGCGTCCGAGGAGTACGGCGGCGCCGCGATGGGCTACCTCGCGCACATGATCGCCATGGAGGAAATCTCGCGCGCCAGCGCCTCGGTGGGCCTGTCCTACGGCGCGCATTCCAATCTGTGCGTCAACCAGATCCACCGCAACGGCACGGCCGCCCAGAAAGACCGCTACCTGCCCAAGCTGATCTCCGGCGAATACATCGGCGCCCTGGCGATGAGCGAACCGGGCGCCGGCTCCGACGTGGTGAGCATGCGCCTGCGCGCCGAGAAAAAAGGCGACCGCTACGTGCTCAACGGCACCAAGATGTGGATCACCAACGGCCCCGACGCCGACGTGCTGGTGGTCTACGCCAAGACGGATCCGCAAGCGCACCAGCGCGGCATCACCGCCTTCCTGGTGGAAAAACATTTCCCCGGCTTTTCCGTGGCGCAGAAACTGGACAAGCTGGGAATGCGCGGCAGCCATACCGGCGAACTGGTGTTCCAGGACTGCGAAGTGCCGGCGGAAAACGTCCTGGGCGAGGTCAACGGCGGCGTCAAGGTGCTGATGAGCGGCCTGGACTACGAACGCGCGGTGCTGGCGGGCGGGCCGCTGGGCATCATGCAGGCGGTCATGGACGTCGTCGTTCCCTACATCCACGAGCGCAAGCAGTTCGGCCAGGCCATCGGCGAATTCCAGTTGATCCAGGGCAAGGTGGCCGACCTCTACACCACGCTGCAGGCCAGCCGCGCCTTCTGCTATGCCGTCGGCCGCAACCTGGACCGCCTGGGCGCCGGCCATGTGCGCCAGGTGCGCAAGGATTGCGCAGCCCTCATCCTCCATACCGCGGAAAAGGCCACCTGGATGGCCGGAGAAGGCGTACAAATCCTGGGTGGCAACGGCTACATCAACGAATACCCTACTGGCCGGCTGTGGCGCGATGCGAAACTATACGAAATCGGCGCCGGCACCAGTGAAATCCGCCGCATGCTGATAGGCCGCGAACTATTCAACGAAACTGCTTAAGTCAGGAGACCACTATGTCCGATCCCGTCGTCATCGTATCCGTTGCCCGTACGCCCATGGGCGGCATGCTGGGCAGCCTGTCGGGCCTCGCCGCGCACGAGCTGGGCGCGGCGACCATCAAGGCCGCCGTCGAACGCGCGGGCATCAAGCCCGAGCAGGTCGACGAAGTCATCATGGGCAACGTGCTGCAGGCCGGCCAGGGCCAGGCGCCGGCGCGCCAGGCCGCGCTGGGCGCGGGCCTGCCCAAGAACGTGGCGTGCTCCACCATCCACAAGGTATGCGGTTCGGGCCTGAAGGCCGCCATGCTGGGCAACGACCTGCTGCTGGCCGGCTCGGTGGACGTCGTCGTGGCGGGCGGCCAGGAGAGCATGAGCAACGCCCCCTACCTGATGCTCAAGGGCCGCCAGGGCTACCGTTACGGGCACTCCACGATCTACGACCACATGGCGCTGGACGGCCTGGAGGACGCCTATCAAAAGGGCACGGCCATGGGCGTGTTCGCCGAGCAGTGCGCCGGCAAGTACGAGTTCACGCGCGAGCAGCAGGACGCCTTTTCCACCGAATCGCTGCGGCGCGCCCGCGCGGCCTCCGAGGACGGCTCCTTCAAGTGGGAAATCGCCCCCGTCACCGTCGCCGGCCGCAAGGGCGACACCGTGGTCGACACCGACGAAGCGCCGACCAAGGCCATGCCGGAGAAGATCCCCACGCTCAAGCCGGCCTTCAAGAAGGACGGCACCGTGACGGCCGCCACCTCCGCGTCGATCTCCGACGGCGCCGCCGCGATGGTGCTGATGCGCGCTTCCACCGCCGAGAAGCTGGGCCTCAAGCCGCTGGCGCGCATCGTCGCCCACGCGCAGCACTCGCAGGAGCCGGAATGGTTCACCACCGCCCCGGTGGGCGCCCTGCGCAACCTGTTCAAGAAGACCGGCTGGAAGCCGTCCGACGTCGACCTGTATGAGATCAACGAAGCCTTCGCCGTGGTCACCATGGCCGCGATGAAGGAATTCGACCTGCCTCACGACAAGGTCAACGTGCACGGCGGCGCGACCGCGCTGGGCCATCCCATCGGCGCCTCGGGCGCGCGCCTGGTCACCACGCTGATCGGCGCGCTGCGCAAGCATGGCGGCAAGCGCGGCGTGGCGACGCTGTGCATCGGCGGCGGCGAAGCCGTGGCGATGGCCATCGAAATGGCGTAACGCACGCCCGCCGCGGCGGCGCCGGCGATCCCCGCCGGCGGTGTCGCGGCGCGTTTGCGGCCGTTCTGTTCGGAACCCCGTTCGCAACCCTATGCGCAGTCCCTACACGGCCGTCCTTGCGGCCGCGTAGGACCCGGCCGCGCATCGTCCCACCCCTGTTTCGCGCAGGTCGCCAAGGCGCGCGGCCGCTGGCGCGCTCCCGGGGCCTGTCCACACTGGATATCGCTTCGCATGCCCATCATCGAATCGCGCATCGACACGCGCTCGCAGGAATACGCCGACAATGCCGCCGCCATGCGCGCGCAGCTCGACGCCGTGCGCGAGCACATGGCCCGGTCGGCCCTGGGCGGCGGCGAACAGGCGCGCGCCAGGCACGTGGCGCGCGGCAAGCTGCTGCCGCGCGATCGCGTCGAGCAACTACTGGATCCGGGCACGCCTTTCCTCGAACTGTCGCCGCTGGCCGCGCACGGCATGTATGACGGCGAGGCGCCGGGCGCCGGCCTGATCACCGGCATCGGCCGCGTGTCCGGCGTCGAATGCGTCGTCGTCTGCAACGACGCCACGGTCAAGGGCGGAACCTACTATCCGATAACGGTGAAGAAGCATCTGCGCGCGCAGGAGATCGCCGCGCAGAACCGCCTGCCCTGCATTTACCTGGTCGATTCCGGCGGCGCCAACCTGCCGCGCCAGGACGAGGTGTTCCCCGACCGCGACCACTTCGGCCGCATCTTCTACAACCAGGCCCAGATGTCCGCGCAAGGCATCGCGCAGATCGCCGTGGTGATGGGTTCGTGCACGGCCGGCGGCGCCTACGTGCCCGCCATGAGCGACGAATCCATCATCGTGCGCGAGCAAGGCACCATCTTCCTGGGCGGCCCGCCGCTGGTGAAGGCCGCCACCGGCGAAGAAGTCAGCGCCGAGGACCTGGGCGGCGGCGACGTCCACACCCGCCTGTCGGGCGTGGCCGACCACCTGGCCAACAACGACCATCACGCCTTGCGCCTGGCGCGCGACGCGGTGGCGCGCCTGAACCGGCGCAAGCAGCCGGACATCGCCCTGGCGCCGGCGCTGCCGCCGCGCTACGACCCGGCGGAACTGGACGGCATCGTCCCCGCCGACACGCGCAAGCCCTACGACGTGCGCGAGGTCATCGCGCGCATCGTCGACGACTCCGCCTTCGACGAATTCAAGGCGCGCTTCGGCGCCACGCTGGTCACGGGCTTCGCCCACATCCACGGCATGCCCGTGGGCATCGTCGCCAACAACGGCATCCTGTTCTCCGAATCGGCGCAGAAGGGCGCGCACTTCATCGAACTGTGCGCGCAGCGCAAGATCCCGCTGGTCTTCCTGCAGAACATCACCGGCTTCATGGTCGGACGCAAATACGAGAACGAGGGCATCGCGCGCCACGGCGCCAAGATGGTCACCGCCGTCGCCACCGCCGCCGTGCCCAAGTTCACCGTGCTGATCGGCGGCTCCTTCGGCGCCGGCAACTACGGCATGTGCGGCCGCGCGTATTCGCCGCGCCTGCTGTTCATGTGGCCCAACGCGCGCATCTCCGTGATGGGCGGCGAGCAGGCCGCCAGCGTGCTGGCCACGGTCAAGCGCGACGGCATCCAGGCGCGCGGCGGGCAATGGCCGGCGGCCGAGGAGGAAGCCTTCAAGTCGCCCATCCGCGCCCAATACGACAAGGAAGGGCATCCCCTGCACGCCACCGCGCGGTTGTGGGACGACGGCATCATCGCGCCGTCGGACACCCGCCGTGTCCTGGCGCTGGGGCTTTCCGCGGCGCTGAACGCGCCCACCGAGGACACCCGCTTCGGCGTGTTCCGGATGTAGTTTCCAACCCGCACCCTTCCGCGCCCCCGCACAGGAGCCCGCATGTTCTCGACCCTGCTCATTGCCAATCGCGGCGAAATCGCCTGCCGCATCGCCGCCACGGCGCGCCGGCTGGGCATACGCACGGTGGCGGTCTATTCGGATGCCGACGCGCACGCCCGCCACGTGGCGGTGTGCGACCAGGCCGTCCGCATCGGCGGCCCCGAACCGCGCGACAGCTATCTGCGCGGCGACGTCATCCTCCAGGCCGCCCTGGACACGGGCGCGCAGGCCATCCATCCCGGCTATGGCTTCCTGTCCGAGAACGCCGAATTCGCCAACAAGGCGGCGCGGGCCGGGCTGGTCTTCGTCGGACCGCCGCCGGCGGCCATCGCCGCCATGGGCAGCAAGTCGGCCGCCAAGTCGCTGATGGAGAAGGCCGGCGTGCCGCTGGTGCCGGGCTATCACGGCGACGAGCAGGACGCCGGCTTCCTGCACGCGCAGGCCGACGCCATCGGCTACCCGGTCTTGATCAAGGCCAGCGCGGGCGGCGGCGGCAAAGGCATGCGCGTGGTGGAGAAATCGGCGCTGTTCGCCGAGGCCCTGGCGTCCTGCCGGCGCGAGGCGGCCGCGAGTTTCGGCGACGATCGCGTGCTGATCGAACGCTACCTGCAAAAGCCGCGCCACATCGAAATCCAGGTCTTCGCCGACACCCAGGGACAGTGCGTCTACCTGTTCGAGCGCGATTGCTCGGTGCAGCGGCGCCACCAGAAAGTCATCGAGGAAGCGCCCGCGCCCGGCATGACGCCGCAGCGCCGCGCCGAGATGGGCGCCGCCGCGGTCGCCGCCGCGCGCGCGGTGGGCTACGTGGGCGCCGGCACGGTGGAATTCATCGCCGAGCCCGACGGCCGCTTCTACTTCATGGAGATGAATACGCGCCTGCAGGTCGAGCATCCCGTGACGGAGGCCATCACCGGCCAGGACCTGGTCGAATGGCAGTTGCGCGTGGCGGCCGGCGCGCCGCTGCCGGCGCGGCAGGAGGACCTGGAGATCCACGGCCATGCCATCGAGGCGCGGCTGTACGCGGAGAACCCGGACAACGGCTTCCTGCCCTCCATCGGCACGCTGGCGCATCTGGCCTTGCCTTCCCATGCGGCCTTCGCGCGGGGCGACGTGCGCGTGGACGGCGGCGTGCGGGCGGGCGACGCCATCACGCCCTATTACGACCCGATGATCGCCAAGCTCATCGTGCATGGCGCCGACCGCGACGAGGCGCGCGCCCGCATGATCCAGGCGCTGGCGCAGACCCGCGTGGTGGGGGTGCATACCAATGCCGCCTTTCTCGGCCGGCTGATGCGCGACGAGGCTTTCGCGGCGGCGGACCTCGACACGGGACTGATCGAGCGCCGGCGCGCCACCCTGTTGCCGCCGCGGGCGGCCGCGCCCCTGGCGGCGCTCGCGCTGGCCAGCGCGGCCCTGCTGACGCAGGAAGCGATCGCCGCCGCGCACACCGCGCCCGATCCCTGGGCAGCCACCGACGGATGGCGCGTCGGCGGCGGCTACGGCCGCACGCTGACCTGGCTCGACGGCGACACGCCGCGCGCCGTGCGCCTGGCGCGCGCGCACGATGGCTGGACGCTCGATGAGGCCGAAGGACCGACAACAGGCCCACGGCCCTTCGCCTGGCAGGGCAAGGGCGCGCGCGTGCGCATCCAGTTGGGCGGGCGCGACTACACCGGCGACGTGCTGCTGGAAGGGGAATCGGCCTATGTGTTCCTGGACGGCGCCACCCATGTCCTGGCGCGCCACGATCCGCTGGCGCACGCCGGCGAGGAGGCGGGCGAGCATGCCGGCGACATGAGCGCGCCCATGCCGGGCAAGATCATCGCGATCCACGTCGCCGCGGGCGACAAGGTCGAAAAGGGCCAGCCCCTGCTCGTCATGGAAGCGATGAAGATGGAGCACACCATCACCGCCGGCGCCGACGGCGAAGTGGCCGAGATCTTCCACGCCGTCGGCGAACAGGTGGCCGAAGGCGCGGTGCTGATCGCGCTCGTGTGAGGGCGCCGGCTGTCCCACAGGCAGCGGCGCCGCTGCCGGACTAGCGGCACCACAAGAAACCCGGCCTCAAAAAACAAGGGCGCCGTTCGTTGAACGGCGCCCTGTCTTCCTTCCGCGAGGACGGATTACTTGCGAATCGCGGTAATCAGGCCATCCAGCGTCTTCAGCATGCTCTCGACTTCCTGCTCCGTGACGTTCAGCGCGGGCATGAAGCGCAGCAGGTTGCCGCGCGGGGCGTTCAACAGCAGGCCTTCGGGGTTCAGCTTGCGAGCCGCGTCGACGATGGCGGGGCCGTCGTCGCGGTCCATCACCAGCGCGCGCAGCAGGCCGGCGCCGCGTTCGCCGCGCATGCCCCACTTGGCGGACAGGGCCAGCAGGCCTTCGGACAACTGGCGGCCGCGCGCCTGCACGGCGTCCAGGAAGCCCGGCGCCGACAGCGCGTCGAACACCGCCACACCCACCGCCGTCATCAGCGGGTTGCCGTTGTACGTTCCGCCTTGTTCGCCGTGCGAGAACACGCTGACGTCCTGGCGCGCCAGCAGGGCGGCCAGCGGCACGCCGCCGCCGATGCCCTTGCCCAGCGTCATGATGTCCGGCGTGATGCCGGACTGCTGGTAGGCGTACATCGTGCCGGTGCGGCCCATGCCGGTCTGCACTTCATCCACGATCAGCAGGATGCCGTGCTCGTCGGTCAGCTTGCGCAGGCCCTGCATGAATTCCGCGGTGGCGGGAATGACGCCGCCTTCGCCCTGGATCGGTTCCAGCATAACGGCCACCGTCTGCGCGTCGATCAGCTTGCGCACGGACTCCAGGTCGTTCAGCTCGGCCTTGGGGAACCCATCCACCTGGGGCGCGAACATCTTGTCCCAGCCCGGCTTGCCCGACGCCGACATGGTGGCGATGGTGCGGCCATGGAAGCTGTGGTCCATGGTGATGATCTTGTAGGCGCCGTTGCGGTTCACGCGGCCCCACTTGCGGGCCAGCTTGATGGCGCCCTCGTTGGCCTCGGCGCCGCTATTGGCGAAGAACACGCGGTCGAACACCGACGAGCGGGTCAGGCGCTCGGCCAGTTGCAGCGAGGGCTCGTTGAAATAGGCGGGCGACGGGTTCATCAGCTTGCCGCCCTGTTCGGTGAGGGCGCGGATCATTTCCGGAGCGCTGTGGCCCAGGCAGTTCACGGCCCAACCCTGGATGAAATCCAGATATCGCTTGCCAGTATTGTCCTCCAGCCAGGAACCCTGACCGCGCACGAACACCAGGTCCGGCCGGGAAGTGATTTCCATGAGGGTGTTGACGTTGTACTGGTTGAAGTCCATGGCGTTTCCAGAAGGGGAAGGACACCCCGCCGGGCGCGCCGGCGGGCAAAAGGGTAAATTTAGCACCCTGGGATGACAGCTTTCGCCAAAAGCCGCCGCTTTCGTCAAAACCCATACCGAAAAAACACCCGGAAAGGCGCCGTAGTCGCCTCCACGAGACACCGGGCCCCGCAGCTCCCCGAATTTCCCGAGCCTTACCTCGACCATGTTCAAGAAACTCATCGCCGGCGCCACGCTGGCCGCGGCCGCCTTCGCGGCGCACGCCGACTATCCCGACCATGCCATCCGCCTGATCGTGCCCTTCCCGCCGGGACAGGCGACCGACATCTTCGCCCGCGCATTGGCCGAGAAGCTGGGCACGCAACTCAAGCAGACCATCATCGTCGACAACCGCGCCGGCGCCGGCAGCAACATCGGCATGGCGCAGGCGGCCCGCTCGGCGCCGGACGGCTACACCCTGGTCATCGCCGGCAGCGCCGCGGCGGTCAACCAGACCTTGTACAAGAAGCTGGACTACAGCCTGGCGGACGACTTCGCGCCCGTGTCCGGCGTCTTCTCGGTGCCCCTGATGTTCCTGGCCACGCCCCAGTCCGGCATTACCAGCATGCAGGACCTCGTCAAGAAGGCGCGCGCGCAGCCGGGCGCCCTGGCCTATGCCAGCGCCGGCATCGGCGGCACGCAGCATCTTTCGGCCGAACTGTTCAAGGCGGCCGCCAAGGTCGACATCCGCCACATCCCCTACAAGGGCAGCGGCCCGGCCCAGGCGGACTTCCTGGGCAACCAGGTTCCGCTGATGGTGGACTCGGTGACCGCGGGCCTGCCGCACGTCAAGAGCGGCAAGGCCATCGCCCTGGCCGTCACCACCGCGAAGCGCCTGCCTCAGTTGCCCGACGTCCCGACGGTCGCCGAGACCGGCTATCCCGGCTTCGAGGCCATCGGCTGGGCCGCCATCCTGGCGCCCAAGGGCACGCCGGCGCCCATCGTCGCCGAACTCAACCGGCGCATCCAGGGTGTCCTGGACAGCGAGGACATGACCAAGTTCCTGCGCGACCGCGGCGCCGAGCCCATGCCCATGAGCCCCACCGAAACCGGCGCCTTCATGGCCACCGAAGTCAAGAAGTGGGGCGACGCCGTCCGCGTCTCGGGCGCCCAGGTCGACTGAGCGGGCGCACCGGAGACCGCGGGCCGGCCGTACACTGTGCGATTCCAGGAAAAACCGGCCTGGATCTCGAACCAGGCCGGCCACACATCCCCTCGCACCATGCCCGCTGATTCCTCCCTCTCCCCCGGCGCCCGCATCATGGCCTGGTCGGCCGAACTGGCCGTCCACACCGACCAGCCCGGCGGCCTGACCTGCGCCTACATGACCCCCGCCCACCGCGCCGTCGCCGCGCAGCTCGACGCCTGGATGCGGCAAGCCGGCTTCGACGAGGTGCGCCACGACCCCGTCGGCAACGTCATCGGCCTGTACCGCGCCGACGGCGCGGTGAAGCAGCCCGCCCTGGTCGCCACCGGCAGCCATTACGACACCGTGCGCGACGGCGGCAAATACGATGGACGCCTCGGCATCCTGCTGCCCATGGCTATCGTCGCCGATCTCCACGCCCGCGGCCAACGACTTCCCTACGACCTGGAAGTCGTCGCTTTCTCGGAAGAAGAAGGCCTGCGCTTCGGCAGCACCTTCCTCGGCTCGTCCGCCTACGTCGGCCGCTTCGACGCCACCGTCCTGGACAAGGCCGACGCCGACGGCGTCACCATGCGCGAGGCCATCGCGGCCGCCGGCCTGGACCCGGCCGGGAGCGGCGCGTGCGCCACGGACGTCGAACGCATGCGGCATTACTTCGAAGTCCATATCGAACAGGGCCCCGTCCTGCTGGACCGCGGCCTGCCCCTGGGCGTGGTCACCGCGATCAACGGCGGCGTGCGCCGCATCCTCACGCTCACGGGCCTGGCCAGCCATGCGGGCACCACACCCATGGACATGCGCCACGACGCCGCCTGCGCCGCCGCCGAGATCATTCTCTACGTCGAGCAGCGTTGCGCCAGCGTGCCGGGCCTGGTCGGCACGGTCGGCACCTTGCAGGTGGTGAACGGCTCGGTCAATGTCGTGCCGGGGGTCTGCCGCCTTTCGCTGGACCTGCGCGCGCCGGAAGACGGCATGCGCGACGCCGCCCTGGCCGACATCGAAGCCCGCATCGCGGAAATCTGCCAGCGCCGCGGCGTGCGCTGCGAGACCGAGGAAGTCATGCGCAAGACCGCGTCGGCCTGCGCGCCGCGCGAACGGGCGCTATGGGCCAAGGCCATCGCGGCGTGCGGCGCGCCCGTCCATGAACTGCCTTCGGGCGCCGGCCACGACGCCATGATGGTCGGCCAGGCGGCGCCGATGAGCATGCTTTTCGTCCGCTGCGGCAATGGCGGCATCAGCCACAACCCGCTGGAAATCATCACCGTCGAGGATGCGCAACTGGCGGCCGAGGCCACCGCGGCCTTCCTGCAGGAACTCGCCGCCGCGTCCTGAGCCGCCGCGCGCGATGCGGACGTCGCGCGGACGTTACGCCGACACTACGCCGACACTACGCCGACAACAGGTCCGCCAGCGTCAAGGCCACCACCTTGGTGGCCTTGAGCAGATCGTTCAACCGCAGGTTCTCGTCCGTGTTGTGGCCGCGCGCCTCCATCAGCGTGCGCGGGCCGGCGCCGTACAGCACCGTGGGCACGCCGTGCTGCGTGTAGTGCCGCGCGTCGGTATATAGCGGCACGCCCTGCACCGGAATCTCGGCGCCCATGACGGCCTGGGCATGCCGGCGCAGCGGCTCGATCAACCGTTCCGAACCCACCAGCGGCACCAGCGGCTCGGCCCGCATGATGCGGCGCACCGCCGCCGTCGCGCCGGGGCGCTGCGCCACGGCGTCCTCGACCAGCGCGCGCAATTCGCCTTCGACGTCGCTGCCCGCTTCCTCGGGGATCATGCGGCGGTCGATGCGGAAGGTCACCAGGTCGGGCACCACGTTGGTATTGATGCCGCCCTCGATCAGGCCGACGGTCAGGGTCGGACTGCCGATGCCCGGCGTGGCCGAGCGGCGCTGCGCCAGCGTCTCGCGAAACGCGTAGAGACGGCCCAGCACGTGCGTGGCCGCCTCCAGCGCGTCGACGCCGGTATCGGGCATCGCCGCGTGCGCCTGCTGGCCGCGCACCGCCACCTCCACGTGCAGGCAGCCGTTGTGGGCCGACGTGATGCCGTATGAGAAGCCCGCGGAAATCGCATAGTCGGGCTTGCTGTAGCCGCCTGCGAGCAGATAGCCCGGGCCGATCTCGCCGCCGGCTTCCTCGTCGAAGGTCAGGTGCAGCTCCACCGTGCCGCGCAGCGGCGCGCCCTGGCGCTGCGCTTCCAGCAGCGCCAGCAGGGCCCACGTATACGTCGCGAAATCGGACTTCGACACTGCCACGCCGCGGCCGTACATGACCGGGCCGTGCTGCGGGTCCTGCACGACGTCGCCGCCGTAGGGA
This sequence comes from Bordetella genomosp. 10, assembly GCF_002261225.1. Taxonomy (NCBI): domain Bacteria; kingdom Pseudomonadati; phylum Pseudomonadota; class Betaproteobacteria; order Burkholderiales; family Alcaligenaceae; genus Bordetella; species Bordetella genomosp. 10. The sequence goes on along the minus strand of NZ_NEVM01000005.1, from coordinate 3,337,135 downwards.
TCGTGGGTCCAGCCCTGGCCGGGCGGCACCACGTCGCCGTGCGCGTTCAGCGCGATCACCGGACCGCCCTCGCCGAAGCGCTTGCGCACGATCAGGTTGGTCGCCGACACCATGCCGTTGGCGCGCACCTGCGCCTCCGGCACCGGCAGCGCCTCGACGGCAAAACCCAGGGCCGTCAGCAGCGCTTCCGCGCGGCGGCCCAGCGGGGCGCAATCGCCCGGCGGATTGTCGGACGGCACGCGCACCACTTCGCGCAGGAATTCGATCTGGTCGGGATGCGCCTGTTCGATGAAGGACAACAGCGCGGGATGAAATGTGTCGATGCTCATTGGGTGTGCCTTCGTGTCGCGGCGCGACGGCCGGCGCCCGCATGGTTCGGCCACTGTAATGCATGTAATTTTTGTATTCAATACCGGTGCCGGAATTTTGTGGGTAGACTTACACCGCGTCAGGAAACGGGCTGTCATGAAAAACGAGACCACTGCCACTTCGGACATGAACGGCGAGGACATTGCCGCCGACATTGCCCGCGCCATCATCTCCCAGCGGCTGCCGCCCGGCACCCGCTTGCGGGAGGAGGCGCTGGCTCGCGCCTATGGCGTGAGCCGGACGAAGATACGGGCGGCGCTGCTGATGCTGACCAAGGACAAGCTGATCACCACCGTCCCCGACAAGGGCGCCTTCGTCAGCAAGCCCACCGCCGAGGAGGCGCGCGATATCTTCGCCGTGCGCCGCATCCTGGAAGTGGCGATGGTGCGCGAATTCGTCGCGCGCGCGACGCCGGCGGACTATCGGCGCATCGAGCGCCACCTGAAGGACGAACGCAAGATCGCTGCCCGCGAGGACGTGCGCCTGCGCAACCTGCTGCTCGCCGACTTCCACCTGCTGCTGGCCGAGGTGGCCGGCAATACGGTGCTGACCGAAATGCTGCGCGAATTGTCCGCGCGCAGCTCCGTCATCACGGCCTTCTACCAGTCCACCATGGATGCCGTCTGCTCCTCGGACGAACATCGCGAGTTCCTGCGCGTGGCCCGCGAAGGCGACGTCGAGCGCGCATGCGCGCTGATGGTGGAACACCTGGAGCACGTCGAGCAGGCGCTGGATTTCGAGGACGCTCCCCGGCCGCGCGGCGGCCTGGTCGCCGCGCTGCTGACCTGACGCACGCGCGCCCTATCTCTCGCACCATGGCGGTGCGGCGCCCACCACGATGGTGCGCGAACCTGTTTCCCGACGAGCCTGAGCGGCACCCCTTCCCCCCGGCATCCGGCCTCCCTGGGCCCCGGAAAACCGATGGCACGGATATTGCATGGAAGTTTTTGTATACCGATCTGGTGTGCAAACTCATTCTTCTCTTGCCATGTAGGGAGCCCCGCATGAATCGTCGTCAACTGCTGCTCGCGCTGTGCGCCGCCGCCACCCTGGCCGGCGCGCCGGCCGCCCACGCCGATGCACTGGCCAACATCATGAAGAGCGGCAGCCTGCGTGTCGCGGTGCCGCAGGACTTCCCGCCCTTCGGCTCCGTCGGCCCCGACCTCAAGCCCCTCGGCTACGACATCGACACGGCCAAGCTGATCGCCAGCCGCCTCGGCGTCACGGTGGAGCTGGTGCCGGTGACCAGCGCCAACCGGATCGCCTACCTGCAGACCAACAAGGTCGACCTGGTGATCTCCAGCATGGGCAAGAACGCGGAGCGCGAAAAGGTCATCGACTTCACGGACGCCTATGCGCCGTTCTTCAACGGCGTCTTCGGTCCGGCCAATATCAAGGCCACCCAGGCCTCGGACCTGTCGGGCAAGACCATAGGCGTGACGCGCGGCGCGGTGGAGGACATCGAGCTGAGCAAGATCGCGCCCGCCGACGCCACCATCAAGCGCTACGAGGACAACAACGGCACCATCAGCGCCTTCCTCTCCAACCAGGTGCAATTGATCGCCACGGGCAACGTGGTGGCGGCCGCCATCCTGGCCAGGAATCCGCCCAAGAAGCCGGAGACCAAGTTCCTCATCAAGAACTCGCCCTGCTACATCGGCCTGAACAAGGGCGAATCGTCCTTGCAGGCCAAGGTCAACGCCATCCTGGCCGACGCCAAGAAGGACGGCTCGCTGAACACCATTTCCAGGAAGTGGCTGGGCAGCGACCTGCCGGCCGGCCTGTAAGCAGCCCCCCATGGCCTATCGATTCGACTTCCTGTCGATCGCCGACTACACGCCCGTGCTCGTCAAGGGCCTGGGCGTGACGGTGGAATTGATCGCCGTCGGCGCGGTGGCGGGGGTGGCCATCGGCATCGCGGCGGCCTGGGCGCGCACGGAAGGGCCGCGCTGGCTGCGGCCTTTCGTCACGGCCTACGTCGAACTGATCCGCAACACCCCCTTCCTGATCCAGCTCTTCTTCATTTTCTTCGGCCTGCCGGCGCTGGGCGTGCACCTGGGCGAAATGCAGGCGGCCTGCCTGGCGATGGCGGTGAACCTGGGCGCCTACAGCGCGGAAATCGTCCGCGCCGGCATCGCGGCCACGCCGCGCGGCCAGTACGAGGCCGGCGCCAGCCTGGCCATGACGCGCCTGGAAGTCTTCCGCCACATCGTGCTCAAGCCGGCGCTCTCGCGCGTGTGGCCGGCCCTGTCCTCGCAGATCGTGATCGTGATGCTGGGCTCGGCGGTGTGCTCGCAGATCGCCGCCGAGGACCTGTCCTTCGCGGCCAACTTCATACAGTCGCGCAACTTCCGCGCCTTCGAGGTCTACATCGTCACCACGGCGATCTATCTGCTGCTGGCCATCGTCCTGCGCCAGGTGCTGCGCCTGCTGGGCCAGCGGCTGTTCCGGAGGGCGGCGCGATGATGACCTTCACCCTCTGGGACATCGCGCGCAACCTCGTGCTGGCCGCGCGCTGGACCGTGCTGCTGGCCCTGGTCGCCTTCGCCGGCGGGGCCCTGCTGGGCCTGGCCGTGCTGCTGATGCGGGTCTCGCGCCCGCGCTGGATGCGGCGCACTGCCTGGGCCTTCATCGAGCTCTTCCAGGGCACGCCGCTGCTCATGCAGTTGTTCCTGGCCTTCTTCGGCCTGTCGCTGGCCGGCATCGACGTGCCGGCGTGGCTGGCCGCCGGCAGCGCGCTGATCCTGTGGTCGGCCGCCTTCCTGGCCGAGATCTGGCGCGGCTGCGTCGAATCGATCAACCGCGGGCAGTGGGAGGCCTCGGCCAGCCTGGCCATGGGCTACGTCCAGCAGATGCGCTACGTCGTGCTGCCCCAGGCGATGCGCATCGCCGTGGCGCCCACGGTGGGTTTCGCCGTGCAGATCGTCAAGAGCACGGCGCTCACGTCCATCATCGGTTTCACCGAATTGTCCAAGGCCAGCACCGTCATCACCAACGCGACGTTCAATCCGTTCACGGTGTACGGCATGGCCGCGCTGATCTACTTCGTCCTGTGCTGGCCGCTGTCGCGCGCCAGCCTGCGCCTGGAAAGGAAGCTCAATGCCCCTCATCGCCATTGAAGATATCCGCAAGAGCTTTGGCGCGAATGAAGTGCTCAAGGGCGTCACGCTGCGCGTCGAGCCCGGCGAAGTCATCGCCATCATCGGCAAGAGCGGCTCCGGCAAGAGCACCCTGCTACGCTGCATCAACGGGCTGGAAACGCTGGACAGCGGCGCGATCATGGTGGCCGAGGCCAAGCTGGTGCCGGACGACCTGCACCTGCGCGCGCTGCGGCTGAAGGTCGGCATGATCTTCCAGCAGTTCAACCTGTTTCCGCACCTGACCGCCGGCCGCAACGTCATGCTCTCGCCCATGGTCACGCGCAAGCTGGCGGAGGCCGAGGCCGAAGCGCTGGCGCGCGCCATGCTGGAGCGGGTCGGCCTGGGCCACAAGTTCGACGCCTGGCCGGACCAGTTGTCCGGCGGACAGCAGCAGCGCGTGGCCATCGCGCGCGCCCTGGCGATGCAGCCCATCGCCCTGCTGTGCGACGAGATCACTTCCGCCCTGGATCCGGAACTGGTCAACGAGGTGCTGGCCGTCGTGCGCGGCCTGGCCGCCGACGGCATGACGCTGCTGATGGTGACCCACGAAATGCGTTTCGCGCGCGAGGTCTGCGATCGCGTGGTCTTCATGCACCAGGGCAAGGTGCATGAGAGCGGGCCGCCGGAGGAAGTGTTCGGCGAGCCGCGCACGCCGGAGCTGCGGCAATTCCTCGGGATGACGCACTGAAGCGCGCGCCGCGCGGGGATGGCCCGCGCGGCGCCTTATTGCACTAGTTGCACTAGTTGCACTAGTTGCGCTTATCGCGCCTGCCGCACGGATCGCGCTACCGGCTGAAGCCGCGCGCCGCGATGGGCCACACGCCTTCCACCACGCCGCCGCGCACCGCCACCAGTTCGTCGTGCAGGTTGAAGGTGGGATCGACGTGCGAGGGCACCAGGCGCAGCTTTTCGCCCAGCGCCGGCGCCGCCGTGCCCGCGGCCACGCGCACGATGCCGTGCTCATCGTTGGCGGCCACGTACAGCAGGTTGTCGCGTTCATGCACCTTCGGCAGCCCGCATTCGACGGTGGTGGATTTCAGCCCCACGTCCAGCATGACGCGGTCGGGCGTCGGCGTGCTCATCACCGTGCCGAGCAGGAACAGGCTGTTGCCGAACTTCAATTCGCCGGCCCATTCGTTGGCGCCGTAGTCGACGTCCATGAAGGCGTAGCTGCCGGCCTGCAATTCCGTATAGACATCGCCCGGCCCGTCGAATTCCGCGCTGCCGGTGCCGCCGCCGGTGATGATGGGGCAGGCGTAGCCATGCGCGTGCAGCACCTCGGCGCACTGGCGCGCGCGCGCCGCCGACTCCAGGCAGGCCTGGGCCCGCTCGGCGTGGCCGCGCCGGTGCTGCAAGGAACCGTGATAAGCCTGGATGCCGGCGAAGCGCAGGCCCGGCAGGCTTTCCACGCGGCGCGCCAGCTCCAGCGCGGCCGTCGGCGAGGCAACGCCGCAACGGCCATGGCCGACGTCGATCTCCACCAGCACGTCGACCCGCGTGCCCTGCGCGGCCACCGCGCGCGACAGGGCCGCGACGTTTTCCGGATGGTCGACGCAGACGCTGACCCGCGCGCGGCGCGCGAGCTGCGCCAGCAGCGCCAGCTTGGCCTCGCCCACCACCTCGTTGCTGATGTGGACGTCGGCGACGCCAGCCGCGACGAAGGGCAGCGCTTCACTGACCTTCTGCACGCAGATGCCGCGCGCGCCCAGGGCGATCTGGCGTAGCGCCACCTCGGGGCACTTGTGCGCCTTGCCGTGCGGCCGCAAGGCGATGTCGTGACGCCGCGTCCAGTCCTGCATCGTGCGCAGGTTGGCTTCGAAGACGTCCAGGTCCAGCACCAGGGCCGGCGTGTCCACTTCGGACAAGGCCATGCCGGGGCGCGCGGGCGGCGGCAGCGTCAAGGCGGGCAATCCCGCGCCCTGGATATCGATCTCGGTATTCTCCACGCACGTACTCCTTGTCAAAGTGCAATGTCATATTGCTAATACAATCAACTTCCTGACTTTTTTCTTAAAAAATCCCAAATTCACGTATAAGGCTGGTAATGCGGTGCTTATTCCTGTGTTGTCCTGCTACATCGCTTGGTTGCCCGCCAACATGAATAAGCGTAAAGTGAATTTACGTTTGCGGGTTTGCCGATAAGCGGGCCGACTGGGCAAACAATGACTGAAAGACGGCGCAATATGTTCGATATCCTGGTCTACCTTTTCGAAAATTACTACACGCCGCAAGCCTGTCCCGCGGCGGATGTCCTGGCGAAACGCCTGGCGGCGGCTGGCTTCGAACACGAAGATATCGATGATGCACTGGGCTGGCTCTACGGGCTGGCGGAAACCACCGAACGGTGCGTCGACCTGGCCGCGCAGCCGGGCACCGGAATGCGCGTCTACACCGACAGCGAATACCGCCAATTGGGCACCGAAGCCATCGGTTTCATCACTTTCCTGGAAACCGCCGGCGTCCTGCCCGCGCCCTTGCGCGAAATCGTCATCGACCGCGCGCTGGCGGCGCCGGAATCGCCGGTACCGCTGGGCAAGCTCAAGATCACGGCGCTGATGGTGCTGTGGAGCCAGGAAGCCGACATCGACAACCTGGTGCTCGAAGAGCTGCTGGACGACGACGGCGACGTGCGGCGCCTGCACTGATACCTACTCGCCGAGGCCTTGCGCCTCGACAGTCCAAGGCCGGCCCAACTGGGCCGGTTTTGTTTTTAGCCACGCCGGCGGGAATTGATGAGCGTGTTGCATGCGCGCGTCGTTTGCGCAGATTGCCTGGCGCCGGGTGCGGTTTAATGTCGCCATCTTCCCTATCGTGTTTTGCCTTTTCCCATGAGCTACGTCGGCCGATTCGCGCCCAGTCCCAGCGGTCCCTTGCACGCGGGCTCCCTGGTGGCCGCGCTGGCCAGTTATCTCGACGCGCGCGCGGCGGGCGGCCGTTGGCTGCTGCGCATCGAGGACGTGGACAAGCCGCGCAGCGTGCCGGGCGCGGACCGCGTGATCATGGACCAGTTGGAAACGCTGGGCCTGCGCTGGGACGGCGAAGTGATCTGGCAATCGGCGCGCGACGCGGTCTACCAGCAGGCCTTCGACGATCTGGCCGCGCGCGGCCTGGTCTACGGCTGCGGCTGCACCCGGCGCGAGATCGCCGAAGCCGCGGCGGCGCTGGCGCGGAAAGCGGGCCGGACGGACGAGGCCGAACCCGACGCAACATCCGATGCAGCATCCGACGGCGAACGCCCTTATGCCGGGACCTGCCGGCATGGGTTGCCGCCCGGGCGCAGCGCGCGCGCCTGGCGCTTGCGCGTGCCGCCCGGCATCGAGGTTTTCGAGGACCGCTGGCTGGGACCGCAGCGCCAGGACGTGGCGCGGGCCGTGGGAGATTTCGTGCTGCGCCGCGCCGACGGCATGTGGGCCTATCAATTGGCGGTGGTGGTCGACGACGGCGCGCAAGGCGTCACGGACGTGGTGCGCGGCGCCGACCTGTTGAGTTCGACGGCGCGCCAGCGCGTGTTGGCGCGCATGCTGGAGCTGCAACCGCCGCGCGTCATGCACGTGCCGCTGGTGCTCGATCCGCTCAGTGGCCTGAAGCTGTCGAAGCAGAATCACGCGCCGGCGCTGGACCTGGCGCAACCCGTCGCCACCTTGAACCACGCCTGGCAGGCGCTCGGCTTCACGCCGCTGGCCGCGAGCGATCCCGCGACCTTTCTTCGCCTGGCCTGCGCGGCCTGGGCGGCGCGCTGGCAACCGGCCTCGCGATAGCCAGCGACAGCGTATAGCCAGCGATACCGCATAACCGGCGACGCCGAATAGACGACGACACCGCATAGCCGACGACGCCGAACAAGGCCGCCGCCGGACCGCGCACCTCAAAGCGGCTTGAGATCCTCGCCCAGCAGGCGCACCAGCAAACCGGTGCCGCTGTCGTCCACCCGCAGCTCGCCATAGCGGGCGCCGGCATAGTGCTCGCCCTGGCCTTCGGGAAAGAAATAGGCATTGGTGACGATGCGCACCCCCTCGGCGCGCAGGCGGTAGCGCAGCACCACTTCCTTCGCATCGTGCGGCTGCGGCGCGGGCTGCACGCGCACCGGCCGCGCCACGCCGCGGTCGTCCGGCTGGAGCACCAGGTAGGCGTCGATGAGCGGCGCATGCAGGATGCCGCTTCCGGCGGGCAGTTCGTCCTGCATGGCGCCGACCGCCTGCGCGGCGGCGAAGCGCAGATCCATATAGTCGCCTTGCAGCAGCGAACGCGGATCGCGCGAAGCCAGTTCCAGGCGCACGACCTGCCCGTGCGCCAGCAATTGCTCGCGCTGCCAGATGGCTGTGTTGGCAACGCCCAGGCACAGCAGCAGCCCCGCCGCGATCAGGCCCGCGCGCCACGGCGCCGGTTGCGCGGGGGCGGATTCACGCAACGGCGCCACGCCGCGCAGGCGCGGCACCGCCCAGACGGCCATGCGCATCAACAGCAGCAGCCCGCCCGCGCCGGCCAGCAGCGCGGCCTTGTACAACAGCGGCGTGTCGAGCCGGTAGTAGTAGAAGGCCAGGCACAGCAGGACGGCGATCTGGCCCAGGCGGAACAGGCGCGCGCGCTGCAAGCCGAAGCCCAGCAGCAGCCAGGTCAGCGCGTAGGCCACGCCGGGCCAGGACAGCCAGAACGCCGCCAGCACCGCCAGGCCCAGCGGCACGCCATAACGCAGGCCGCGGCCCAGCGCGGCGCGCCGGGGATGCAGCAGCGCGATAGCGACCGCCACCGGCAACACCACCACCAGGGCCAGATACACCACCGACGGCGCATGCGCCTGCCAGAGGGCCGGCAACTGCCAGACGGGCACCCCTGCCGCCAGCACCACGCTCGCCTGCGCGGCCAGGGCGAAGGACCAGGCCAGCGGCAACAGGGCATCGCGGCGGCGCGCCGGCAAGCGCGGATTGCAGAGGAAGGCCAGCGCCGCCACCCACGCCGTCAACAGCGAAGCCGGCAGCCACAGCGCGATGCCGCGCAGGTCGTCGAAGAGGAGCCAGCGCAGCACCGCCTCGACCAGCGAGTCGTAGGCATCGGCGTGCTCGACGGCGAAGGCGGTCAGCAGATACACCGCCACCACCATGGTCAGGCCGCTGAGAAAACGCAGGATGGCGTCCGGCCCGAACACATAGATCACGATGGCCAGCGCCAGTACGAAGAGCGCCGCGCCGGCCGGGGAATTGGCGTCGGACAAGCCGGCCATCACCAGGATCTGGCCGCTGAAGGCCAGGGCGGTGGCGCACTGGCGCCAGAACGGGCCCTCGGCGGCGCGCACCATGGCCACGCCGACGGCGCACAGCACCAGTCCGCCCACCAGTCCGCCCGAGGCGCTGGCGACCAGGCCCGACAAGACCAGGAACAGCAGCAGCAGCAGGCTGGCGAGCCAGGCGCTCAGGCCCAGCAGGCCCTGGACGAACCATGGCGCCGCGCCGCGGTCCGGCGGCACTTCCGCCGCGCTGGCGCTGCCGGGGGCGGACACGGCCGGCGCGGCCGGCTCGACCTCCACGCCCGCCGAGATGCCGGCGGGTTCGGCATCGGCCAGCGCCTCGGCCGGCAACCCGGGGGTCGACGCCGCCAGCCGGCGCAGCCAGCGCGCCGCCAGCACCGCCTCGCCCATCAGCAGGCCCGCCAGCGGCAGCACCGCCCAGACGCCGGGCTGCAGGTCGAAGAACCAATCGGCCGCCAGCCGCAGCGACACGCAGATCACGCCCGCCGCCAGCAGGGCGAGGATGACCAGGTCGCGGCGCGCCAGGATGTAGAACGCCGCCAGGCCCAGGGTGGCCAGCACCCAGGCCAAACCGGTATACGACCCCAGATTTTCCATGCCCAGTCCGCCGAAAACCAGCGCCAGGACCAGGACCCCCACGGCCAGCAGCGCCAATACCCGCGGCCCGACGCCGGTGCGCGCCCGCCAGCGCCGGGCGCTGAATTCCCACAGGCCCAGCAGGACCAGGTTCAGCCCGGCGATCACCAGGCTGGGAAAACCGGGGCCGTCGAACAGGCCCCACCAGGCCAGCACCCGCTCGCCCAGCAGCAGGACCACGGCCGCATTGACGAGCAGCGCCCACAGCAGCCAGAGCCCCTGGCTGCGCGCCGCCAGCGCCCACGGCAGCATCAGGGCCGCCCAGGCGGCGAACAGCTCCCAGTTGTCGGCGCCGGTCTGGTAGGTCTGGCCGATCAGGGCCAGCACGGCGCCCAGCAGGACCGTCGCCAGCCCCAGCACGGCCGCCCGCCCGTGCACCGCGTTCGCGCCGCTCGCGCCGCGGGCGTAAAGGGCCAGCGCCAGCACGCCGGCGACCGTCATCGCCCCCTGCGCACTGGACAACCGTTGTATCTTGGAAAAAAGAGGCCAGTTCGCCGCGACCCAGCACAGGGCGGCGCTCGCCAGCAACAGCAGGCCCAGGGCCAGGGTGGTCCGGGCCAGGAAACGGCGCCAGATATGCCGTTCGGATCCTGCTTGCGACGAGCCCGCGACTTGCATGTGGCGAATCTCCCCTCTTATCATCCGCGCTACTGCGGCGGACCGCCGCCATTGGATACTCATGAGCAAAACGTTGATTATTGCCGAGAAGCCCTCGGTTGCCCTGGATATATCACGCGCCCTGGGAGGCTTTACGCGTGAAGGGGAATACTTTGAAAGCGAACGTTACGTCCTCGCTTCCAGCATCGGTCATTTGCTCGGCCTGGTCGCTCCCAACGACCCGGTGAAGGGGAAGTGGAGCTTCACGCACCTGCCCGTCATTCCGCCCCAATTCGAATTGGGACCGGCCGACAAGCGCTCCAGCGAGCGCCTGAAGCTGCTGGTCCGCCTGATCAAGCGCAAGGACGTCGACGCCATCATCAACGCCTGTGACGCGGGCCGTGAGGGCGAACTGATCTTTCGTTACATCATCCAGTATGCCGGGGTAAACAAGCCCGTGCAGCGCCTGTGGCTGCAGTCCATGACGCAGGCCGCCATCCGCGAGGCCTTCGCCAACCTGCGCGACGACGTGCAGATGAAGCCGCTGGAAGCGGCCGCCCGTTCGCGCGCCGAAGCCGACTGGCTGGTGGGCATCAACGGCACCCGCGCCATGACCGCCTTCAACAGCAAGGACGGCGGTTTCTTCAAGACGCCGGTGGGCCGGGTGCAAACCCCCACGCTGGCCATCGTCCACGAGCGCGAGAACCGCATCCGCAGCTTCGTTCCGCGCGACTACTGGGAAGTGCGGGCCAGCTTCGTGGCCGCCGCCGGCCTGTACGAAGGCCGCTGGATCGATCCCGATTTCAAGAAGGACGAGCGCGACCCCGAGAAGCGCGAATCGCGCCTGTGGTCGCTGGCGGCCGCGCAAAGCGTGGTGGCGGCGTGCCGTGACCAGCCCGGCACGGTCACCGAGGAGTCCAAGCCTTCCTCGCAACTGTCGCCCGCCCTGTACGACCTGACCTCGCTGCAGCGCGAGGCCAACGGCCGCTTCGGCTTCTCCGCGAAGACGACGCTGGCGCTGGCGCAGACGCTCTATGAACGCCACAAGGCCCTGACGTATCCGCGTACCGACTCGCGCTATCTGCCCGAGGACTACATCAACACCGTGCGCGACACCATGCGCACCCTGTCCGAAGCCGGCAGCGGGCCGGCGGGCGCGGTATCGCGCCACGCGGCCAAGATCATCGAGCAGAGCTGGGTCAAGCCCAACCGCCGCATCTTCGACAACAAGAAGGTGTCGGACCACTTCGCCATCATTCCGACGCTGCAGGTGCCGCGCGACCTGAGCGAAGCCGAGGCCAAGCTCTACGACCTGGTGCTCAAGCGCTTCCTCGCGGTCTTCTTCCCGGCCGCCGAATACCGCGTGACCACCCGCATCACGGAGGTCCAGGGCCATCGCTTCCGCACCGACGGCAAGGTGCTGGTGGCGCCGGGCTGGCTGGCGGTCTACGGCAAGGAAGCGCAGGGCGAGGACGCCAACCTGGTGCCGGTGCAGGACGGCGAGACGGTCCGCACCGAGGACGTCGAGGCCGTCGGCCTGAGCACCAAGCCGCCCGCGCGCTACAACGAAGGCACGCTGCTGTCGGCGATGGAAAGCGCGGGCAAGCTGGTCGAGGACGAGGAACTGCGCGAGGCCATGTCCGAACGCGGCCTGGGCACGCCGGCCACGCGCGCGGCCATCATCGAAGGCCTGCTCAACGAAGGCTATCTGCGCCGCGAAGGACGCGACCTGGTGCCCACCGCCAAGGCGCGCCAGTTGATGACGCTGCTGGCCGGCCTGGACGTGTCCGAACTGACGTCGCCCGAGCTGACCGGCGAATGGGAGCACAAGCTCAAGCAGATCGAGCAGGGCGGCCTGCCGCGCGACGCCTTCATGCGCGAAATCGCGCAGATGACGCAGGTCATCGTCAAGCGCGCCAAGGAATACGAACGCGACACCGTGCCGGGCGACTACGCCACCCTGAAGACGCCTTGCCCGAACTGCGGCGGCGTGGTGAAGGAAAACTACCGGCGCTATGCCTGCACCAATTGCGACTTCTCCATCAGCAAGCATCCGGGCGGCCGCACCTTCGAACTGCCGGAAGTCGAGGAGCTGCTGGCCAAGCGCGAGATCGGTCCCCTGCAAGGCTTCATCAGCAAGATGGGCCGGCCGTTCGCGGCCATCCTGCGCATCACCGGCGACAACAAGCTGGAGTTCGATTTCGGCCAGAGCAACGAGGACGATAACGAGCCCGTGGATTTCTCCGGGCAGACGCCCGTGGGCGCGTGCCCGAAATGCCATGCGCGCGTGTTCGAGCACGGCATGAGCTATGTCTGCGAGAAGTCCGTGGGACCGGAGAAGAGCTGCGACTTCCGTTCGGGCAAGGTCATCCTGCAGCAGGAGATCTCGCGCGAGCAGATGGAGAAGCTGCTCGACGAAGGCCGCACCAGCCTGCTCGACGGCTTCGTCTCCAGCCGCACCAACCGCAAGTTCAAGGCCTTCCTCGTCCGCCAGCCGGACGGCAAGATAGGCTTCGAGTTCGAACCGCGCGGCGACAAGCCGGCGCGCAAGACGGCGGGCGGCGCGGCGGCGGGGACGGCGGCTGCGAAGACGGCGGCGGCCAAGGCGCCGGCGAAGAAGGCCGCGAAGAAGGCGGCGACCAAGACCGCAAGCAAGACGGCAACCAAGACCGCGACCAAAACGGCTGCAAAGAAGGCGACGAAGACCGCCAGCAAGACGGCCGCCAAGAAAGCCGCGCCGCGCAAGACGGCGGCCTGATCGGGACGCCGTCCGCGACGTGGCATGGGCATGCAGTAGGCCCGCGCCGGCGAATCGACCGCCGGCGCGGGCCCGTTTTCATCGCCATGCCGCCGCCCGGGCCCGCGCGGCAGGCGCGCCGGTTGGCCTTGCCGCCGCCGGCGGCGTAGACTGTCTCCCCAACCGGCGCCCCGCGCATGCGGGCGCGCCGGATAACGATTCCCACATCCCGAGAGACAAGCCGGCCGGCGCGCCACGCGCGGGGCCGGCCACCGCACAGGAGACCGCGCCGCCATGCAACAGCACTACATCGACAACCGTTCCGTCGCACCGTCCTCCGGGGACAGCATCCCGGTGGTGGACCCGTCCACCGGGCAGGAATTCGACAGCATCGCGCGCGGCAACGCCGCCGACATCGACCGCGCCGTGCAGGCCGCGCGGCGCGCCTACGAGGGCGCCTGGGGCAAGCTGACCGCCGCCGAGCGCGGCCGGCTGATGCTCAAGCTGTCGAACAAGGTGCTGGACCATTTCGATGAACTGGCGGCGCTGGAATCGCGCGATTGCGGCAAGCCCACCAAGCAGGCGCGCGCCGACGTCACCGCCATCGCCCGCTATTTCGAGTTCTACGGCGGCGCCGCCGACAAGCTGCACGGAGAAACCCTGCCTTACCAGAACGGCTACACCGTGCTGACGCTGCGCGAGCCGCACGGCGTCACCGGCCACATCGTGCCCTGGAACTATCCGCTGCAGATCTTCGGGCGCAGCGTCGGCGCCGCCCTGGCGGCCGGCAACGCCTGCGTGGTCAAGCCGGCGGAGGACGCCTGCCTGTCCCTGCTGCGCGTCGCCGAACTGGCTGCCGACGTGGGCTTTCCGCCCGGCGCCATCAACATCGTCACCGGCTACGGCCATGAAGCGGGCGACGCGCTGGTGCGCCATCCCGGCATCGACCACATCTCCTTCACCGGTTCGCCCGCCATCGGCATCCTGGTCACGCAGACCGCCGCGGCCAATCACGTCCCGGTCACCACGGAGCTGGGCGGCAAGTCGCCGCAGATCGTCTTCGAGGACGCGGACATCGATGCGCTGCTGCCGGTGGCCGTCAACGCCATCGTGCAGAACGCGGGCCAGACGTGCTCGGCCGGCAGCCGCCTGCTGGTGCAACGCAGCGTCTACGAAAAAGTGCTGGACCGCCTGGGCAATGCCTTCGCCGCGCTACGCGCCGGGCCGGCCGGCAGCGACCTGGACTGCGGCCCGCTGATCCGCAAATCGCAGCAGTCGCGCGTCGCCGAATTCCTCGCCGATGCGCGCAAGGACGGCATCGCGACGGTGGCGCAGGGCAGCCTGGAAGCGGGCGCGCCGGAACAGGGCTACTACCAGGTGCCTACGTTGCTGCGCGACGTGCCGCTCACGCACCGGCTGGCGCGCGACGAGGTGTTCGGCCCGGTGCTGGCGGCGATTCCTTTCGAGGACGAAGCCGACGCCATCCGCATCGCCAACAACACCGACTACGGCCTGGTGGCCAGCGTCTGGACGCGCGACGGCGGCCGCCAGTTCCGCATCGCGCGCAAGGTGCGGGCGGGGCAGGTCTTCATCAACAACTACGGCGCGGGCGGCGGCATCGAACTGCCCTTCGGCGGCGTCAAGGCCAGCGGCCACGGCCGCGAGAAGGGCTTCGAAGCGCTCTACAGCTTCACCGTGCTGAAGACGATCTCGATCAAGCACGACTGAGGCGGGATCGGGCCTGCCCGGACCGATCGGCCGCGATGTCCGCGCACGCGTCGCGGTCATCGCGGCCATCGAAGGCTCAGCCCCTCAGGCCTCGTCTTCGTACCAGACGCCCTCGGCCAGCATCATGCGATGGTGGCCCTGGCCGGCCGGCATCATAGGGAAGCAGTTCTCCTGCTCGGCCACGCAGACGTCCAGGAAGAAAGGACGGGAGCTGGCCAGGCAGCGCGCCAGCGCCGCGTCCAGCTCGGCCGGATCGGACACGCGCTCGGCGTCCCAGCCGAAGGCGCGCGCCAGCGCGACGAAATCCGGCAGCGAGGCGTTGTAGCTGTGGCTGTAGCGGCCGCCGTGGATCAGCTCCTGCCACTGCCGCACCATGCCCATGTAGCCGTTGTTGCAAAGGACGACCTTGACGGGCGTCTCGTGCTGCACGGCGGTGGACATCTCCTGGATATTCATCAACACCGACGCGTCGCCGCTGACGCACACCACCGTGCGGTCGGGATGCGCGACCTGGGCGCCGATGGCGGCCGGCACGCCGTAGCCCATGGTGCCGGCGCCGCCCGAGGTCAGCCAGCGCTGCGGCGCCTCGAACTTCAGATACTGCGCGGCCCACATCTGGTGCTGCCCGACGTCGGTCGAGACGATGGCGTCGCGGCCTTCCAGCGCGGCCTGCAGGCGCTGCATCAGGTGCTGCGGCAGGATGGCGTCGGCGCTGGGCGTCACGTGCAGGCAATCCTTGGCGCGCCAGCGGTCGATGCGGTGCCACCACGCATGCAGTTGTTCCGGCGGGGGCGCCTGCCGCAATTCCTCGCGCAGCGCCGTCACCAGCGGCAGGCAGTCGCCCACCATGGCCACGTCCACGCGCACGACCTTGTTGATCGAGGCGGGGTCGATGTCGATGTGGATCTTGCGCGCATGCGGGCAGAAGTCCGCCAGCCGGCCGGTGATGCGGTCGTCGAAGCGCGCGCCGATGCAGACGATGAGGTCCGCGTGGTGCATGGCCAGATTGGCCTCCAGCGTGCCGTGCATGCCGAGCATGCCGAGGAATTGCGGATCGGACGCGGGGAAGGCGCCCAGCCCCATCAGCGTCAGCGTGCAGGGGGCGCCCGTATGGCGCACCAGGTCGGTGAACGCGGCGCAGGCCTGCGGGCCGGCATTGATCAGGCCGCCGCCGCCGTAGAACACCGGACGGCGCGCCTCGGCGATCATGGCGGCGGCGCGCCGGACGGCCGCCTGCGGCAGTTTCAGCGGCGCCTTGCCGGCCTGGCGGCGGGCGCGCAGGGCGGCCACGCCCTGGCGCTCGCTGGCGGGCAGCGCGTCGTCCTGGTCGGCCGGCAGCGCCAGTTGCACGTCCTTGGGGAAATCCACCAGCACCGGGCCCGGACGGCCCTGGCGGGTCAGCGCCAGGGCGCGTCCCACCGTGTCGGCCACCTGGTCCAGCGCGCGGATCTGCGTGTTCCATTTGGTGATGGGACGCGAAATGCCGATGGCGTCGCATTCCTGGAAGGCGTCGGTGCCGATGGCGGAGGTCGCCACCTGGCCGCTGACGCACAGCACGGGGATGGAGTCGCACATCGCGTCCAGCAGGCCCGAGGTCGTGTTGGCCATGCCGGGGCCGGAGGTCACGAACACCACGCCGGTGCGGCCGGTGGTGCGCGCGTAGCCCTCGGCGGCATGCACGGCAGCCTGCTCGTGGCGCACCAGCACGTGACGCAGGCGCGGTTCGTTGTAGAGGGCGTCGTACAGCGGCAGCACGGCGCCGCCCGGGTAGCCGAACACGGTATCCACGCCGTTGGCGATCAGGGTTTCGAGAAGAATGCGGGCGCCGTTGCGGGGGGCGTCCTCGACGGACGGCGCGGCGCCGGCCGCGGGCTTGGCGGCGGATTCGGTCCTGGCGCGGGCGTTGAGGATGGGGCGGGCCTGGGCGGCGGAGGCGGCGGGCAGGTCGGCGGCGAGGGCGGCGGAGGGGAGCGGAGCGTTCATGTGAAACATATTACGTGGGGTTTCCCGGAATTTTTATCTTGTTTTTCTTGGTTTTCAGGAAAAACGGAGTAAATTTTCCCTTCGTTGGCCACCGTCTTTGAAAAACCTCCTTTCCAAGAGAAAATCGCCTCGGCGAGAGGGGACGGGATGGCGGCGGGCGCAGCCGCCGCCATCCCCACGGGTTGTACCCTGGCGCGAGCCCCGGGCTGTTGGATGGGGAGCCGGAAGCGGGTTGTATCAGGAGCAAGCGCCCGATGCGGGGTGTCACAGGCCAGTGCCAGGATGCCAGCGGTCCGCCCTGGCACCAAGTTGGGGGCACGGGCAACGGGCGGGGCGCCCCCTCTTTTCTCTTTTGAAGGCTGACCAAGGCAAATGCATCTCGATAAATTCGACCTGGCTATCCTCAAGGCCCTGCAAGGCAATGCGCGGGCCAGCCTGAACGACATCGGCACGGCGGTGGGGCTGTCGTCCACGCCCTGCTGGAACCGCATCAAGCGGATGGAGGCCGCCGGCGTGATCCGCGGCTACACGGTCAACATCGATCCGGCGGCGCTGGGCTTCATGGACACCGTCATCGTCCACGTCACCCTGGAAAGCCACAGCGAGGAAACACTGTACGAATTCGGCCGCGCGCTGGCGCAGATCCCCGAAGTGCTGGAAGCCTTCCTGGTCTCGGGCGACTACGACTACTTCATCCGCATCGCCGTGCGCGACACGCGCGACTACGAACGGCTGCTGCGCGAACAGCTCTATCGCATCCCCGGCATACGGCACAGCAAATCCAGCTTCGTCCTGCGTCGATTGAAGGAAACCATGCTGCCGCTTACCCCGCCCGCGCCGATATAATTCCCGCACCCGTCCATCTCCCATCCCCATCGTCGGCGCTCATCCCGCGCGCCCTCTATCCTGGCTGTCCATGACCACCGACACTCCCAAACCCTGGCACGTGGTGCGGCGCTCCAAGCTGCACGGCAATGGCGTCTTCGCCGCGCGCAAGATCCCCGCCGGCACGCGCATCATCGAATACGGCGGCGAACGCATCAGCGCCAAGGAAGCCGACCGCCGCCATCCGACCAACCCGGACGATCCCTTCCACACCTTCTTCTTCTCCATCACCTCGGGCAAGGTGATCGACGGCGGCGCCGAGGGCAACGACGCGCGCTGGATCAACCATAGCTGCGCGCCGAACTGCGAAGCGCAGGAAGGCAAGGGCGGCAAGCGCGTGTACATCGTCGCGCTGCGCGACCTGGCGCGCGGCGAGGAGCTGGTGTACGACTACGGCCTGGTCCTCGACGGCAAGATCACCAAGGCCTTGAAGGAAGGCTACAAGTGCCTGTGCGGCGCGCCCGAATGCCGCGGCACCATGCTGGCCCTGCCGGAGAAGAAAGAGAAGAAGAAAAAGAAGAAAAAACAGGCCAAGGCGGACAAGGCCGCGCCAGCGCAGCCCGCGGGGACCGCGCCGGCCGCCTGAAACGCGGCGCCTCGGGGGGCCGGCATCACCCCTATGAACCCCCTATAAGCTTCCACCCCTGCCGCGAACGGGGGCTTCCCGCCTCCGCTCGCCCCACAGGCGTACAATGCCTCGCATGCCGTTCCTTCCCGGACGGCATGCAGTACGTCTTCAGGGCGGGGTGCAAGTCCCCACCGGCGGTAGGCCGCGCAATGCGGCGAGCCCGCGAGCGTCCGGCGCAACATTGGCCGGAGTCAGCAGATCTGGTCCGAATCCAGAGCCGACGGTAATAGTCCGGATGAGAGAAGATGTGCCGGCATACGCATTCCCCGCACGGGCCCGACAGGCCCGCGCGACGTTTGCGCATACGGTTCTTTGCCCTGAAACGTTTTTCGCCCCCTTACCTTGCGAGAGCGTTTCAATGTCCCAGCTTCAGAACTCCCTTCCCGCCGCGTCGGCCGCCCCGGCCCTGGACGCACAGCCTTTCTCCATGCGCCTGGCGCGCGCCCTGCACCACCTGCGCATCGGCCGTCCCGTCATCGTGATGGACGACTTCGACCGCGAGAACGAAGCCGACCTCATCGTCGCCGCCGACAAGCTGACCGTGCCCGTCATGGCGCAGTTGATCCGCGACGGCAGCGGCATCGTCTGCCTGTGCCTGACCGACGAAACCCTGGACCACCTGCAACTGCCGCAGATGGTGCGCGACAACGGCAGCCGCCACGGCACCGCCTTCACCGTGTCCATCGAAGCGCGCGAAGGCGTGAGCACCGGCGTCTCGGCGCAGGACCGCGTCACCACCATCCGCGCCGCCATCGCGCCGCACGCGCAACCCGGCGACATCGTCAGCCCGGGCCACGTCTTTCCCCTGCGGGCCCAGCCCGGCGGCGTGCTGACGCGGCGCGGCCATACCGAAGGCTCGGTGGACCTGGCCGTCCTGGCCGGGCTGCGTCCCGCCGCCGTGCTGTGCGAACTGATGAATGCCGACGGCACGATGATGCGCGGCGCCGCGCTGGAGCGCTACGCCGCCAATCACGGCCTGGTGGGCCTGACCATCGCCGAACTCGCCGATTACCGCCGGGGCCTGCTGCAGGCCGGCGAGCGGCAGGAGGCGGCCGTCCTCGCCGCCGAACAGGCGGTCGCGGCCTGACGGGCACGGTCCGCCGCGTTCCCGGCGCCGGCGCCGGGGACCGTCCTCATCGCGCGTTGCGCAGATGCTCGGCGATGCGCCGCAGGCACGCCCGCGCATCGCCCACCACGACGGTGGCGCTGCACGCCAGCATCAGGTTCAGGTTCATGCCGAAGTCCTCGACGGTATAGCCGTTGGCGTCGATGTATCGCGGACCGCCGGCATCGCTGGCCTGGCCGACGCTGACCTGCTCGACCACGGTGCCGCTCTGCTGGGTATAGGCCCAGACTGGCTTGCCCAGCGCGACGGCATAGCCGACCTCGAAGGCCGTGCCCGAGTCGGGTTCGGCGCCGCGAAACGGATTCAGGTTGGCCAGGACGCCGTCGGCGGACTGGATGAGCTGCACGTTGGCGCGATAGATCCAGCGCGCCAGGTCGGGGCCCGCCAGCTCCGCCGGCGCCTGGTGGTCCAGGGGATACAGCCCCTCGATGCCTACCTCCGCGCACAGCGCCTGCAACGCCCGGCCATGCGCGATGGCATCGGGCCGGAACACATCGAAACCGGCGAGATAAATACGAAAAGGCATGGCGATTCTCCCGGCCCGGATCGCGCCGGGCGGCGCCGGTCAGAACATCGTGTTCTTGTTGGCGGGATTTTCCGGAATGTCCTGGCTGACGTTCCAATGCTCGACGATCTTGCCGTTGTCGACGCGGAAGATGTCGACGACGGCCTGGCCCAGGTCCTCGGGCGTTTCCTTCCAGAAGGCATGCACGACGACGATGTCGCCTTCGGCCACCACGTGCTCGATTTCGGCGCTGGCCTGGGGATGCTGCTCGTAGTAGGGCACGAAAAAGTCCGTCATCGCGGCCGCGCCGTCGCCCAGGTAGGGATCGTGCTGGATCAGGTTCTTGCTGACGTAGGTGCCCATCGCCCGTTCGACGTCCTTGTCCTGGAACATCATGCGGTAATACGCCAGCACCAGTTCCTTGCTGCCGCCGTTGGCGGCATGGACGGCATTCGCGCCGCCGAACAGACCAACCGCCAGCACGGCACCCGCGACTATCGATTGCAGTTTCATGATTCCCGGGCCAGATCCCTAGACGAGTGACGGCCGGAGCGAGGCTGCCCGGCCAAAGGCAACGCGCCAGTTTACAAATAATTGAAGGTGCGTGTGGCGACGCCCGGCAAGGCCGCCGCCGGGCGTTGGCGTTTCCGCCACAGTCCGGCCAAGATCGGCGGCAACCGCGCCGGACCTGGGCGGTGCGCCGGCCCGCGATGCCGGCCGCCGTTTCTTTCAGCCCGCGTCGCGCTGCGCCTGGTAGACCTGTAGATGGCTGTAGGCCACGCGCAGATAGGGCGCGTCGATGCCCAAGGCGGCGCCGCGCTTCACCATGTCGCCGACGATGTGGTCGGCCTCCACGCGCAGCCCCTGGCTGAGGTCGCGGAACATGGAGGCGGTGACCGGACTGTCGGGGTCGGACAGGACCTTGCGCGCCGACGCATCCGCGTCCGGACGCACCTTGAACCCCGACGCGGCCGCGATGGCCTGCGCCTCGGCCAGCATGGACAGGACGATGCCGGCGCCGTCGTCGCTGCGCACGATCAGGCCCACGGGGCCGCGCATCAGGCAGGTCGCGGCCGCCAGGGTGCACAGGAAGACGAACTTCTCCCAATTCTCCTGGTGGATATCGGTGCTCAGCCTGGACGTGAAATTGGCCTTGGCCAAGGCGCTTTCCAGGGCCAGGCAGCGGTCGCTGCGCGGATCGCCGGCCCGTTCGCCGAACACCAGGGTGGCGCCCTTGCCCATCTGCACCACTTCGCCGTCCGGCCCCAGGGTGGCGATGATCTGGCACAAGCCGCCCAGCACGCGGTGCGGCCCGAAGCGCTGTTCCAGCGCCTCGAAATGCGACAGGCCGTTCATGATGGGCAGCACCGCCGAATCCGGCCCCATCGCCGGCGCGATGGCGTCCATCGCGCTCTCCAGGTCGTAGGACTTGCAACTGAGCACCACGACGTCATAGTGGCCGTCCAGGGTCTCGGCGGTGACCAGCTTGGGATGCACCACGCTGTCGCCGAGCGGACTCTTGATGCGCAGGCCTTGTTCGCGCAGGCGCGCGGCGCGCGGTTCGCGCACCAGGAAGGTGACGTCCAGGCCCGCCTCGGCCGCGCGGCCGCCGAAATATCCGCCGGTACCGCCGGCGCCCAGGAACAACAAACGCATATCTGCCTCCGGATTGCGGGGCGCCCTGCGCGCCCGTCCACAAACCCGGATTATGCGCCGTCCGCATGCCGTCCGTATGCCATGAGTCGGGCGGGGCTCGTCCGTTCGACCCAGGGAGGCCTCCGATTGCCGGGGACGGCCCGCAGCCGATAAGCTAGGGTCGCGCCGCGGAAACGCGCAGCCACCCGCATGACGCCGCAAGGAGCAAGGAATGCCCGTCGATTGCCTGTTGAAGAACTGTCATCTGCCCGACGGGCGCACCGGCATGGGCATCGCCGTCTCCGCCGGACGCATCGCCGCCATCGCGCCCGCGCTGGACGTGCCCGCCGCGCAAACCATCGACGCCGCCGGGCAACTGGTCTCGCCGCCCTTCGTCGATGCCCATTTCCACATGGACTCGACCCTGTCCTACGGCCAGCCGCGCGTGAACGCCTCGGGCACGCTGCTGGAAGGCATCGCCCTGTGGGGCGAACTCAAGCCCGCGCTGACCCAGGAAGCGCTGGTCGAACGCGCGCTGGCCTATTGCGACTGGGCCGTCGCCAAGGGCCTGCTCGCCATACGCAGCCACGTCGACGTGTGCGATCCGCGGCTGCTGGCGGTGGAAGCGCTGCTGCACGTGCGCGAACGCGTGCGCCCCTACCTGGACCTGCAACTGGTGGCCTTTCCCCAGGACGGCGTGCTGCGGGCGCCGGGCGCGCTGGACAACCTGAAGCGCGCGCTCGACATGGGCGTGGACGTGGTCGGCGGGATTCCGCATTTCGAGCGCACCATGCAGGACGGCGCCGAATCCGTGCGGGTGCTGTGCGAGCTGGCGGCCGAGCGCGGCCTGCGCGTGGACATGCATTGCGACGAAAGCGACGATCCGCTCTCGCGCCATATCGAGACCCTGGCCTATCACACGCAACGGCTGGGCCTGCAAGGGCGCGTGACCGGTTCGCACCTGACGTCCATGCACTCCATGGACAACTACTACGTCTCCAAGCTGATCCCGCTGATCGCCGAGGCCGGCGTGGCGGCCGTCGCCAATCCGCTCATCAACATTACCCTGCAAGGCCGCCACGACAGCTATCCCAAGCGGCGCGGCATGACGCGCGTGCCGGAGCTGCTGGCCGCGGGCGTGCCCGTGGCCTTCGGCCACGATTGCGTGATGGATCCCTGGTACGGGCTGGGCAGCGGCGACATGCTGGAGGTCGCGCACATGGGGCTGCACGTCGCGCAGATGACGGGGCAGGCGGCCATGCGCGCCTGTTTCGAGGCCGTCACGGAAACGCCCGCGCGCATCCTCGGCCTGGACGACACCGGGCTGGCGGTCGGCAAGCGCGCCGACCTGGTGCTGCTGCAGGCGCGCGATCCGGTGGAAGCGCTGCGCCTGCGCGCCACCCGCCTGCTGGTCATGCGCGGCGGCAGGATCGTTGCCAGCACGCCGCCGGCCACGGCGGCGCTGCATCTGGACGGACGGCCCGCGACGGTGTCCTTCATGGCGCCGCGGGCGTGATCGCTAACGCTAACGCGGGCGGTTCCACACCTTGCTGACGGCGCGGATGGCGGCCCAGGCCACCCATTTGCCGCTGGTCAGCCGCGCGCGCGGCAGGCGGCGCATGACTTCCACCGCGATGCCGCCGCGGCGATGCCATTCGCGCTTGCGCACCTGGCTGTCTGTGCGGCGTCCCTCCAGCCACGGGAACTTGCGCAGGCCCGGCTTGTAGGTGGGCGGCACGTTGAAGATCAGGATGTAGGCCAGGCGCGGCGCCTCGGAGGTATTGGGCGCGGTGTAGTGCAGCGTGCGCATGTCGTGGATCGTGCATCCGCCGGCGGGCAGGGGCACGGGCACGGCCTGGTCGCGCGGGAAATCGGCGCAGCATTCGAGCGGATGCAAGGCCTTGTCGTAGCCCGGCGACCGATGCTCCAGCACTTCCTGCCTGTGGGAGCCCGGAATGAACTGCATGCAGCCGTTGACCGCGCCGACCGGCTGCAAGGCCAGCCAGATGCTCAGCTCGCGATACTCGAAATCGGGCGAACGGAAGGCCTCGTCCTGGTGCCACGGCGTTTCCGGGCCGTGGCGCGCCGGCTTGAGCAGCGCATGCTCGCCGTACAAGGCCGCGTCCTCGCCCAGCAACTGGCGCGCGATCGCCAGGGCGCGCTTGTGGTACTGGGTCTTGAGCAGTTCCGGCGCGTAGTGGGAGGGGTCGTGCAGGCTGGGAAAGACCTGCGGCTTGTCCGGATCGTCGCGGCTGGAGAAGTCGTACTGCGCGCCCTCTTCGTAACCGGTCCGGTTCTCGAACATGCGCATCAGCGTCTGCCGGATCGCCTGCACTTCTTCGGGCGGGCACATCGTCTCGATGGAGATGTACCCGTTCTTCTCGTACTCGGACGTCACGTCTGGCGATAATGGGAGAGGCTCTTTCACCTTGGGGCTCCGCTTCATGGAACCAGCCGGAATCGGATGGTCGTCGCCGCTACGGTAGCCCTTGCCTCTTGTTGCAACTATCGCTCGTCGCGCCTAGTGCGATGGGAGTAGCGGAAACAGCTCCTCGACCGCCCATCGATGGACCCGCCGCCCTGCGAAAACCGTTTGGCGGATGGTCGGGCAGCTCATCCTCGCCACGCGCCGGACCGCGCCGCGGCCGGCGAAGAACTAGTTCGCGCGGCCGATGCCGCACCGGACGGATGGGTGACGAGAAACGTAAAGACTTGTGCCAGAACTTCATCATCCCATGCCGCCGGCGCGCCCGCGGCGCCGGCCAGCGCGCCGGGCCAATCGCCGGCGCCGGCCACCACCGTGTGCGTGACGCGCACCCCCGCCTGGCGCGCGCGCCGGGCGTAGTGCGCCGCCTCGTCGCGCAAGGGATCGCCGCGCGCGGTCAGCAGCAGCATGGGCGCCAGGCCGGCCAGCCGGGTATTGACCAGGGGCGCGGCATAAGGATGTCCCGCATCGCAATAACAGGGCAGGTACTGTTTCCAGCCATCGGCCCAGTGGGCGGCCTGCGGGCTGGCGTGGGCCTCGCGCATGGAGGCGGTGCCCATGCAGGCGTCCAGCATGGGCGACAGCAGGATCTGGCCGGCGAGCGGCGGCCCGCCCCGGTCGCGCGCCATCAGCGCGACGGCGGCCGCGATGTTGCCGCCGGCTTCCTCGCCGGCCACGAAAAGCGGACTGTCGCGGCCGCCCAGCAGGCGGCGGTTGCGGTACGCCCATTCCAGGACGGCATAGCCGGCCTCGGCCGCGGCGGGAAAGGGATGGGCGGGCGCCAGCGGGTAGTCCACCGAGAGCGCCACGGCGCCGGCGCCCGCCAGCAACGCGCCGACCTTGCCGCCGCTGTCCAGCGAACCGGAGGTGAAGGCGCCGCCGTGGAAATGGACGATCAGCGGCGTGGGACCGTCGGCGCGGCGGCGGCCATAGAAGCGGACGGCCGGCGCGGGACGGTCGGGCAGATCGGCCGGGACGCGGCCGCCGGAGGCGGCGTCGACACCCGCGCGGGCGCCGGGACGGGGACAGGACATGATGCGAAAACCATTGCCCGGAAAGCAAGAATGGGCGAATTGAGGATGCATCAAGCATAGGTAATGCAAGGCGCGGGATAAACCCGGCGGGAGTGACTAGACAATTTCCGCCCGGCGACTAATCCCCCGGCGCGGCGGCCGGCGCCGGTCACGCCCGCCGCCAGGATATGAAAGAATGCAGGTGTCTTCCGTTTTTGCATTCCGAATACAGCGATGGCCAGCGAACCCCATATCGAAACCGTCCATGTCCACGTCCGCGGCAAAGTGCAGGGCGTGGGTTTCCGTATGTCCACGGTGCGGCGCGCCCACATGATCGGCGCCACGGGCTGGGTCCAGAACCTGGAGGATGGCACGGTCGAGGCCCTGGTGCAGGGCACGGCAGAGCAGGTCGACGCCATGCTCGAATGGCTGGGCCGCGGCCCGCCGGGCGCCGTCGTGCGCGGGCTGGAGACCGAGCGCCAATTCGTCGACAAGCGCTACGGGAGCTTCCAGCAGTTGTAGGCGCGATGCCGCGGGCGCCTGTCCGCGGCCAGCTTTTGCCGTTGCCTATTTGCCGTTGCTTGCCTGCCGCTGCCTGCCGCCTACTGCGGCAAGTTGAAGCCGATGGCCGTGCTGCCGCCGGCGCTGAACGCGAACACCCTGCCGCCGTGCATGCTGGCCACCGCCTTGACGATGGCCAGCCCAAGGCCATGGCCATGGGCGGCGCCATGGTCGTTGCGCGCCGCGTCGACGCGATAGAAGCGGTCGAACAGGCGCGGCAGGTGCGCCGCGTCGATGGGATCGCCCGGGTTGGAGACGGTGACGCTGACGCCGCCCGCCTGGCGCTCCAGCCGCACGACGATGCGCGTGCCGCCGCGGGTGTGCTGGATGGCGTTCTGCAGCAGATTGGTGACCGCCCGCCGGAACAGCGCGCGGTCCATGGGCGCGACGGCGTCGGTGTCGCCCTCGACGGCCACCGTCAGGCCCAGGTCGTCCAGCACGAATTCGAAGAACTCGATGGTCTTGCCCACCTCGTCGGCGACGACGGTGTCGACCAGCCCCGTGGCCGCCTCGCCGCGATCCGCGCGCGCCAGGAACAGCATGTCGTTGACGATGGCGCGCAGGCGGTCCAGTTCTTCCAGGTTCGATTGCAGCGTTTCCTCCAGCTCGCGCGCGCTGCGCGGCCGCGCCAGGGCCACCTGGGTCTGCCCGATCAGGTTGGTCAGGGGCGTGCGCAGTTCATGCGCGACGTCGGCGTTGAAGGCTTCCAGTTGCGTGTACGCGGACTGCAGGCGGTCCAGCGCGCCGTTGAAGGTATGCGCCAGGTCGTCCAGCTCCACCGGCAGGCTGGCCGCGCGCAGCCGCTGTGCCGGGTGCGCGGGACTGATCTGCTGCGCCTCGCTGGACAGGCGCTTGAGCGGACGCAGGCCCACCGACGCCATCCATTGGCACAGCAGCATGATCACCAGCACCGCCGCCAGCAGCAGCCCGGCCAGCGCGATGACGAAGGTATGCAGCGTGTGCAGATAGGGCTCGGTGGCGATGCCCACGACGAACTTGACCTGGGGCCGCTGCTCCAGCGCGTCGACGGTGCGCGTGAACGTGCGCATGGGACGGTCGCGGCCCGGCAGCACGACCTCGTCGTAGCCCTCGTCCAGTTGCGCGATGCGCGCCAGTTCGGCCGCGTTCCTGCCGTAGCTGAAGTGCGGATCCGGGCTGACCACCCAGAACCGCAGGCTGCCGTCGGCCGGCGTCAGCGTATCCATCTTGGCCATGCCGCGCGCCCAGCGCTCCGGCGTCCCCATGCGCGTCAGCGAGAACATCATCTCGCCGGACGTGGTGTTGAGCACGTCCATCTGCTGGCGCACCAGTTCGCGATGCAGCACGGCGTACAGCGCCGCGCCGATCAGGGTGAAGGCGACCACCGCGACCAGGGCGAACATGGCCGCCAGGCGGGTCGTCAGCGACCGCTTCACCAGGGAACGTTTCGCCACCGGACGCTTCACGCCGCATCGACCTCGCGTTGTTCCAGCACGTAGCCCATGCCGCGGATGGTGTGCAGCAGGCGCGTGGAGAAAGGCCCGTCGATCTTGGCGCGCAGCCGCTTGATGGCCACCTCCACCACGTTGACGTTGCTGTCGAAGTTCATGTCCCACACCAGCTCGGCGATGGCGGTCTTGGACAGGATTTCCCCCTTGCGCCGCGCCAGCACCGCCAGCAGCGCGAACTCCTTGGCGGTCAGATCGATGCGCACGCCGCCGCGCTGCGCCTTGCGGCTGGCCAGGTCGATCTGCAGATCGCCGATGCGCAACTGCATTGGCTCCTGCGCGCGGCCGCGCCGCGTCAGCGCCTGCAACCGCGCCAGCAGTTCGAGAAAGGAAAAGGGCTTGACCAGGTAGTCGTCGGCGCCGTCCTGCAGCCCCTTGATGCGGTCGTCCAGGCCGTCGCGCGCGGTCAGCATGATGACCGGCGTCTGCCGCGTCCGGCGCAAGGCGCGCAGGACCTCGAAGCCGTCCATGCCGGGCAGCATGGCGTCGAGCACGATGACGTCGTAGTCCAGTTCCGTGGCCAGGTGCCGACCGTCGATGCCGTTGTTGGCCACGTCCACCGCGCAACCCTGCTCGGTCAGGCCTTTGTGCAGATAGTCGGCGGTCTTGGCTTCGTCTTCGACGATCAGGATTTTCATGATGGCGGGTTCCGGAAGCTCACTTTACCTGTAATTCGCGGCGCGGGGCCGGCGCGTCCCGCGGACCGCCGGCCGGCGCCGCGCCGGACTTTGCGCGCGGCGTCATTCCCGCGCGGCGGCCGGGCGCGGCAGCGCCTGCTGGCCGTCGGATTCCTGCGCGGCGCGGCGTCGCTCGGCGCGCGCCTTCTTGCGGTTCATGTACCAGTAATGGGCGCGGTCCAGATACAGGTAGACCACCGGCGTCGAGAACAGCGTCAGCAGTTGCGACACCAGCAGCCCGCCCACCATGGCATAGCCCAGCGGCCGGCGCAGCTCGGCGCCCTGGCCGTGGCTGAGCATCAGCGGCAGGCCGCCCAGCAAGGCGCACATGGTGGTCATGATGATGGGACGGAAGCGCAGCACGCAGGCCTCGTAGATGGCGTCGACCGGCGCCAGGCCGCGCTCGCGCTCGGCGTGCAGGGCGAAGTCGATCATCATGATGCCGTTCTTCTTGACGATGCCGATCAGCAGGATGATGCCGATCAGCGCGATTACCGACAGGTCGTAGCCGCCCAGGCGCAGGATCAGCAGGGCGCCCAGGCCCGCCGAAGGCAGCGTCGAGAGGATGGTGATGGGATGGATGTAGCTTTCGTACAGCAGCCCCAGCACGATGTACACGGCGATCAGGGCCGCGGCGATCAGGTAGGGCTGGGTGCGCAGCGAATCGCCGAAGGCGCGCGCCGCGCCCTGGAACGAGCCGACCACGGTAGCGGGGACGCCCATCTCCGCCTTGGCCCCATCGATGGCCTGCACCGCCTGGCCCAGCGAGGCGCCGGGCGCCAGGTTGAAGGACAGCGTGACGGCGGGGAACTGGCCCTGGTGGTTGATGGCCAGGTAGCCGGTCTTTTCCGTGTCCAGGCGCACGAAGGTCGACAAGGGCACCTGCTGGTTGGTCAGCGGCGAGGTCAGGTACAGCTTGCTGAAGATGTCGGGATCCTTCTGCAACGCCGGCGTGACTTCCAGCACCACGTGATAGCTGTTGAGCTGGGTGAAATACTGGGCCACCTGGCGCTGCCCGATGGCGTCGTAGATGGTGGCGTCGATCAGCGCCGGCGTGAAGCCGAAGCTGCTGGCGCGCGCGCGGTCGATCGCCAGCGTGGCGGTGGGCGCGGCGTTCTGCTGGTCCGACGCCACGTCGGCCAGTTGCGGCAACTCGGACAGGCGCGTCGCCAGCTTGGGCGCCCATTCGTTGAGCTCGTCCAGGTTGGAGTCCGTCAGGGTGTATTGGTACTGCGTGCGCGAAAGGCGGCCGCCGACGTTGATGTCCTGGCCGGCCTGCATGTACAGCGTCACGCCCTCGACCTGCGCCAGCTTGGGCCGCAGGCGGCGGATCACCTCGTCGGCGCTGGCCGTGCGGCCGTCGTCCTTGGCGCGCAGGTTGATGTAGAAGTTGCCGGTGTTGTACTGCGACTGGTTGCCGTTCATGCCGAAGCTGACGACGTCCGGATCCTGGCGCACCACGTCGGCCAGCGCCAGCATGCGCTTGTTCATCGCCGTGAAGGAAGAGTCCTGCGAGGACTGCGCGAAGCCGAAGATATAGCCCGTATCCTGCTGCGGGAAGAAGCCCTTCGGGATGGTGACGAACATCAGCCCCGTCACCGCCAGGGTCGCGAAGAACGTCATCAGGGTGATGAACTGATGGCGCAGCACGACCTTCAGCCCGCGCTTGTAGCCGTTGAGCATGGCGTCGAAACCCGCCTCGAACAGGCGCGCCAGGCGGCCCTGCTCGCGGCCATGCGCGTGGTTCTTCAGGTAGCGCGAGCACAGCATGGGCGTGAGCGTCAGCGAGATCAGCACCGACACCACGATGGTCAGCGTCACGGTGACGGCGAACTCGCGGAACAGGCGGCCGACGATGCCGCCCATCAACAGCAGCGGGATGAACACGGCGATCAGCGACACCGAGATGGACATGATGGTGAAGCCGATTTCGCCCGCGCCCTGGTAGGCCGCCTGCAAGGGCGGCATGCCGTCCTCGATGTGGCGGTAGATGTTCTCCAGCATCACGATGGCGTCGTCCACCACGAAACCCACCGCGATCGTCAGCGCCATCAGCGACAGGTTGTCCAGGCTGTAGCCGAGCACGTACATGACGCCCGCCGTGCCCAGGATGGCCAGCGGCACGGTAATGCAGGGAATCACCGTGGCCGCCACGTTGCGCAGGAACATGAAGATGACCATCACCACCAGGGCGATGGTCAGCAGCAGGGTGAACTCCACGTCCTTGACCGAGGCGCGGATGTTCTGCGTGCGGTCGATCACCGTATTCACCGACACGGACGGCGGAATGGCGGCGCGCAGGCGCGGCAGCGCGGCCTGGATCGCGTTCACCGTCTCGATGACGTTGGCGCCCGGCTGCTTGCTGATCTGCAGCACGATGGAACGTCCGTTGACGATGCCTTCGCCCGCGGGCGCGGCGGCGCCGGCGAAGGCCCAGGCCGCCAGCTTGTTGTTCTCCGGGCCGTCCACCGCCACGCCCACGTCGCGCACGCGGATGGGCGCGCCGTTGCGATAGGCCAGCACCATGTCGTTCCACTGCGCGGCCTTGGTCAACTGGTCGTTGGTGTAGGTGGTGAAGCTCTGCGCGGGGCCGTCCAGCGTGCCCTTGGGCTGGTTAACGGTGGTGTTGGCGATGACGCCGCGCAGGTCTTCCAGGCTGAGGTTCAGCGACTTCAGGCGATCGGGATCGACCTGGATGCGCACGGCCGGCTTCTGCTGGCCGGCGATGTTGACCAGGCCCACGCCGGAGATCTGCGATATCTGCTGCGCCAGGATGTTGTCGGCGTAGTCGTTGACCTCGGTCAGCGGCAGGGTGGAGGACTGCACCGCCAGCAGCAGGATGGGCGCGTCGGCCGGATTGACCTTGCGGAAGGTGGGCGGCTGGGGCAGGTTGGACGGCAACTGCCCGGAAGACGCGTTGATGGCCGCCTGCACGTCCACCGCCGCCGATTCGATGCTGCGGTTGAGGTCGAATTGCAGCGTGATCTGCGTCTGGCCCTGGGCGCTGGTCGAGGTCATCTGCGACAGGCCGGCGATCAGGGAGAACTGCCGCTCCAGGGGCTGCGCCACGTTGGACGCCATGGTCTCGGGACTGCCGCCCGGCAGGTTCACCGTCACCTGGATGGTGGGGAAATCCACCTGCGGCAGCGGGGCCACGGGCAACAGCGGCCACGCCGCCACGCCCACCAGCAGGATGGCGAGCGCCAGCAGCGAGGTGCCGATCGGACGCTTGATGAATACCGCGGAAATACTCATGCACCCGCTCCCTCGGCGACCTGGCTCATGGCCAGATCGGCGGCCCCGCCACGGCGGGCCGTGGGCGCGGCGGCGGGCTTGCTTTCCACGGTCCGCGCGCCGGGCTTGAGCTTGTATTGCCCGTCGACCACCACGCGCTGGCCGGCGGCCAGGCCGTTGTCGACGACGGCCACGCCGTCCTGGATCAGGGCCACGTGCACCGGCTGCATCCGCGCCATGGCATGCTCGTCGATGACGTAGACGTAGGTGCCGTTCTGGCCGCGCTGCACGGCCGGCGCGGGGATGGTCAGCGCGCCGGCGTGCGTGCCCAGGCGCAGGCGCGCGTTGACGTACTGGCCCGGCCACAGCAGGTGCTCCGGATTGGGGAAGGACGCCTTCAACTGCACCGTGCCGCTGGCGGTGTCGATCTGGTTGTTGACCAGCACCAGCCGGCCCTTGCCCAGCACCTGGTCGCTGTCGCGCCGCAGGGCGGTGACCGGCAGGCCCTGCCGGTCGTGCGCCGCGGCCTGGTTGATGTCCGGCACGTGGGCCTCCGGCAGCGTGAACACCACGCTGATGGGGTCGATCTGGTTGATCACCACCAGCCCCGTCGTGTCGGTCGCGTGCACGATGTTGCCCTGGTCCACCAGCCGCGCGCCGGTGCGGCCGCTGATCGGCGCGGTGATGGTGGTGAAGCCCAGTTGCACCTTGGCGTAGGCGACCTGGGCAGCGTCGGTCTTCACCGCCGCGTCCAGTTGCGCCACCAGCGCGCGCTGCGTATCCAGCGTCTGCTGCGTGGTGGCGTCCTCCTTGCTCAGGCGCGTATAGCGCTGCAAGTCCAGGTTGGCGTTGGCCAGTTGCGCCTGGTCCTTGGCCTGCTGGGCCTGCGCCTGCGCCAACTGCGCCTGTAGGGTGCGCGGGTCGATCTGCGCCAGCAACTGGCCGGCGGTCACGTCCTGGCCCTCGGTGAAGGCGACCTTGTCGAGCTGGCCGTCCACGCGCGCCTTGATGGTGACCGACTGGTTGGGCGTCACGGTGCCGACGCCGGTCAGGTAGATGGGCACGTCGGCGCGCTTGACGGCGGTGGAGGTCACCACCACGGGCGGCGCCTGCAGCGCCGGCGTATCGGCGGCGGCATCGTGGCCGATGCCCCAGAAGGCGACGCCCAGGCCCGCCAGGGCCACGATGCCGGTCGCCACGCCCACGCGGCGCCGGATAGAAGAAGATTTGGCCATGTCGATGCCTCTTCAGTCTGGTTGGGTTGGCCCGGCCGGCGCGGCCGTGGCGGAAGCGACGGGGGCCGCGTCCAGTTGCGCGGCGCTCCAGCCGCCGCCGGTGGCCTTGATCAAGGCCACGCTGGCGACCAGTTGGCGGCCCAGCAACTGGGCCGCGCCGCGTTCGTTGGACAGGGTCAGGTTCTGCGCCGTCACCACGTTCAGGTAGGTCACGGTGCCGGCGCGGTATTGGCTCAGCGCCAGTTGTTCGGCCAGGCGCGAGGCCGTCACCGCCTGGTCCTGCGCCTGGCTCTCGTCGGCCAGCACGCGCAGGGTGGCGAGGTTGTCCTCGACCTCCTGGAAGCCGCCCAGGACGGTCTGCTTGTATTGCGCCACCGCGGCGTCGTAGGCGGCCACCGCCTGCGCGTCGCGCGCCGCGCGCAGGCCGCCGTCGAACAGGGTCTCGGCCAGCGCCGCGCCCAGCGACCAGATGCGGCCGGGCGTGGCGAACCAGGGCCCGAAGCCGCCGCCCGAGAACCCGCCGCTGGCGCTGAGCACCAGGGAAGGGAAGTAGGCCGCGCGCGCCACGCCGATGTTGGCGTTGGCGGCGGCCGCCTCGCGCTCGGCGGTGGCGATGTCGGGCCGCCGCTCCAGCAGTTCCGAGGGCAGGCCCACCGGCGCCTGCGGCAAGGCGGGACGCCAGGCCGGATCTTCCGGCAGCGTGAAGTCCGCCGGCGCGCGGCCGGTGAGGATGGCGATGGCATGCTGCAACTGGCGCCGCTGCTGTTCCAGGTCGATGGCCTGGGCCCGCGTGGTGCTCAGCGTCGCCTCGGCCAGGGCCACGTCCGAACGCAGCGCCACGCCCGCGGCGTACTGGCTGCGGGTCAGTTTCAGCGCGCGTTCGTAGGCGTCCAGCGTGCGCGCGTACAGGGCTTTCTCCTGGTCCGTCACGCGCAGTTGCAGGTAATCCTGCGCCAGGGTGGCCTGGATGCTCAGGCGCGCGGCCGCCAGTTGCGCGGCGCTGGCCTGGGCGGAGGCGTTGCCGGCCTCGACCGAACGCCGCACCGCGCCCCACAAGTCTGGCTCCCAGCTCACGTCCAGGCCGATGGCATGGGCGTTGCCCAGCCGGCTGACGCCGTTGGAAAGGGTGCGCGCGCGGTCGCCGCTGACGCTGATGCCCGCCGTCGGCCAGAACGCCGCCCGCGCGGCATCGGCCGCGGCGCGCGCCTGGCGGTACTGCGCGGCCGCCAGCGCGATGTTCTGGTTGGCCTCGTTGGCCTGGGCAATGAGGCCGTCGAGCACCGGGTCCTGGAACGCCGTCCACCAGCGTCCGTCCGCATCGACGCGGCCGGGCGTGGCGGTCTTCCAGGGGCCGGCCTCGCTGTAGGCCGTCGGCACCGGCATCGTCGGCCGCGCGTAGTCCGGGCCGGCGGCGCAGCCGGCCAGGGCCAGGACGCAGGCCAGGATGGCGGCCAGGGCGGCGCCCGTACAGGCCGGCCTGGAGGGAATCCTGGGCCGCCCGGACGGCCGCGGCGGCGGGCAAAACGATGTAGTCATGACGCAGCGCGTGATTCGGGGAAGAAAGGAGGCCCGCGCCAGACGCCGGCCCCGCCATCACGCACTGTAGGCGCCGCGAACGGACGCCACGCTGTCGGAAAACTGACAAAACTGTCAGTTGCGACCCGGCCGCCGCTCAGGCCGCCTGCAGCGCCCCCTGGCGCTGGCGCGCCGTCTGCCGCAGCGCGTCGACGAACAGCCGCGCGGAACGCGACAGCGGCGCATTGCTGGGCAGCACCATCTGCGCGCGCACTTCGGTGCGCGGGGCGTAAGGCAGCGTGACGACCCCGTGGTCGCGCTCGCTCCACAGATGGAAGGGATCGATGATCGCCACGCCGGCACCCGAGCGCGCCAGCGAGCATGCCACCGAGGTCAGCGTGACCTCCAGCGCGATGCGCCGCGGCACGTCGGCGCGCTGGAAGCTTTCCTCCACCAGGGCGCCCAGCGGCAGGCTCTTGCCGAAGGAGATCAGGGGATAGGGCGCCAGGTCCTTGGGCGTGACCACGTCGAGCCGCGCCAGCGGGCATTCGGGATGCATCACGCAGACCAGCTCCGTCGTGCAGAGGTCCACCAGGCGGCCGTCGACGCCGCGGCCGTCGCGATGATTCAGCGGCGACAGGGCCAGGCCGAAGTCCACGCGTTCCTGTATGACGTTCTCGAAGACGCCCACGTTGTCCAGCGTGAACACGCCCACCTGGATGTTGGGCCACGATTTCTGGAAGGCGGCGATGGTGGATGAAATGAGGTTGTCGGCCAGCGTCGGCACCGAGGCCACCTGCACCGTGCCCACCGTCATCTCGCGCATGTCGTCCATCAAGCGGTTGACGCGCTCGATGCCGTCGAAGATGCGGTTGAGCTCGGCCAGGATGACCTGGGTCTCGCGCGTGGCCTGCAAGCGGCCATGCTTGCGCACGAAGAACGGGAAGCCGGCGTGCGCGGCGCAATCGCGCAGCAT
Source organism: Bordetella genomosp. 10 (assembly GCF_002261225.1). Taxonomy (NCBI): domain Bacteria; kingdom Pseudomonadati; phylum Pseudomonadota; class Betaproteobacteria; order Burkholderiales; family Alcaligenaceae; genus Bordetella; species Bordetella genomosp. 10. The sequence goes on along the minus strand of NZ_NEVM01000005.1, from coordinate 3,302,741 downwards.
CAGGCTGATGGCGGGTTGGGAAATGCCCAGCGCGCTGGCCGCCTCGGTGACCGAACCGTGCAGGCTGACGGCACGGATGACCTCCAACTGGCGTACGGTAAGCGCCATGTCTCGCTCCTTGTATGCATCCAAGTGAGGCCCCGCGTCCGGCGCGGGACCGCCTGTGCTTCTTCTATTCCGGCCCGGCGGCGCCGGGACGCGTCCGCCGTCGCCGGAGCGGCCGGGGGCGGATGGCCCGGCCCTGAGCCAGGGCCAATGGATATAAGAACACCTTATGTGGAAATTAGGTGGACTCAATTGATTTTATTTTGCCGGCTACCTATTCTCGTCCAGTCGAATCCTTAAGCGGACGCAGGCCGCCGCGGGGATACGCGCACCAGGACGGCCCACCGGCAAGGCGCGGCACAGCGCTCCGCGGGCTGCCTCATCCAAGACCGCCAGGAGGAGACGTCATGGCGCAGCTTGAACGGTGCGGCGGATGAAGATCGTATCCGTCGCATCCGATGTCGTGTCCCTGCCCTTCGACATGGGCGGGCCTTATCAGCGCTTTGCCGGCGCCTTGTGGGACAAGCTGGATATCCTGCTGGTGCGGGTCGAGACCGAGGACGGCCTGGTCGGCTGGGGCGAGGCCTTCGGCCACGCGGCCATACCCGCCACGCGCGCCGCCCTCGACACCATCGTCGCGCCGCTGGCCATCGGCCGCGATGCCGGCGACATCGCCGGCCTCACCCGCCAGGTCCTGCACGCCACCCATCTGCTGGGCCGCAACGGCTGCTACGTCTATGCCTGGTCCGGCATCGAGATCGCCCTGTGGGACCTGCTGGGCAAGCGCGCCGGCATGCCCGTGCACCGCCTGCTCGGCGCGGCGCCCTGCGCCGAACTGCCGGCCTACGCCAGCCTGTTGAACTACACCGATTGCGGACTGGTGGCGCGCAACACCGCCGCCGCCGTCGAGCGCGGCTATCGCCACATAAAGCTGCACGAGGTGACGCACGAAGCCGTGCGCGCCTCCCTGCGGGCGGCCGACGGCGCCGCCGTCATGCTGGACACCAATTGCGCCTGGGACGTGCCCACCGCGCTGCGCATGGCCGACGCCATGCGCGACGACGGACTCTATTGGCTGGAGGAACCGGTGTGGCCGCCGGAAGACGCCGGCGGCCTGGCCCGCGTCCGCGCGCGCGGCATCCCCATCGCGGCGGGCGAGAACGTGGCGGGCCCGGCCGGCTTCAAGACCCTGCTGGAAGCCGGCGCGCTGGACATCGCGCAACCCAGCGTGACCAAGCTGGGCGGCATCGGCGAAGCCATGAAGGTGGCCACGCTGTGCCAGGCGCACGGCGTGCAGACCGTGCCGCACTGCCCGTACTTCGGCCCCGGCTTCATCGCCACGCTGCACATCGCCGCCGCGCTGCCGCAACGCCCCTTGATCGAGGTCCTGTGGCTGGACATGGAAGCCAATCCCTTCGACCCCTGGGTGCGCACGCGCGACGGCATGGTGTCCGTGCCGCAAGGGCCCGGCCTGGGCTGCGATCCCGATCCCGATGTGCTGGCGCGCTATCGCGTCGGCCAGCCCAACGTCACCCGCGGAGCCCGCCCATGAAAGTCACCGAAGTCCGCACCCGCGTCGTGCGCCTGCCCTTCGAGCAGCCGATAGGCAGCGCGCTGGGAAGCCTGCACGCCTGCGGCTGCGTGCTGGTCTACGTGCACACCGATGCCGGCATCGTCGGCGAGAACCTGGTGTTCGCCTTGAACGATCGCCGCACCCGCGTGCTGCGCCAGATGGTGGACGAGCTGGCCGACCTCCTGGTCGGGCAGGACGCGGGCCACATCGCCGGCTTCTGGGCGCGCGCCTGGAAGGACATCAATTTCTTCGGCCACAAGGGCGTCACGGTGATGGGCATCTCGGCCCTGGACGGGGCCTTGTGGGACATCGCCGGCAAGGCCGCGGGCCTGCCCCTCTACCGCCTGCTGGGCGGCGCGCGCGATCGCGTGCCCGCGTACCACAGCGGCGGTTTGTGGCTGGACCGCGATATCGACACCCTCGCGCGCGAAGCGCAGGACATGGTGGCGCAGGGCTTTCGCGCCGTGAAGATGCGCCTGGGCATGCCGGACCCGCGCCAGGACGCCGAACGGGTGCGGGCCGTGCGCGCCGCCATCGGTCCCGGCGTCAAGCTGATGGCCGACGCCAACCAGGGCCTGAACGAAGCGCAGGCGATACGCCTGGGCCGCCTGCTTGAAGAGCACGACCTGACGTGGTTCGAGGAGCCGCTGCCGGCCTGGGACCTCCAGGGCCTGGCGCGCGTGGCGGCGGCGCTGGACACGCCCATCGCCAGCGGCGAAACCGAATACACGCGCTACGGCTTCCGCGACATGCTGACCCTGCGCAGCGCCGACGTGTTGATGCCGGACCTGCAACGCGTGGGCGGCGTCAGCGAATTCATGCGCGTCGGCCACATGGCCGAAAGCTACGACGTCCCCGTATCCAGCCACCTGTTTCCCGAGACCAGCCTGCAGGTGCTGGGCGCGCTGTCGAACGCGGTGTTCCTGGAATACATGCCCTGGTTCTCGGCGCTGTACCGGGAGCCCCTGGAATTCGCCGACGGCATGGCGCTGGTGCCGGAACGGCCGGGCTGGGGCCACGCGTTCGACGAGCAGCGCATCGCCGCGCTGGAGCAGGCGGCGCGCTGAGCGCCGACCAGAAGAAACCAACAACGATAAGCCAACCACGCCCACACCAAGGAAACCGCCATGAGCCTGACGCGCCGCAACTTCGTCCTCGGAACCAGCACCCTCGCCGGCGCCGCCATCATCGGCGCGCCGCGCTATGCGCGCGCCGCCGCCGAACCCCTGCGCATCGGCTGGCTGGCCGCGCTGACCGGGCCCAGCTCCGCGCCGGGCGTGGGCTTCGACCGCGGCGTCAAGTTCGCCGCCGACACCTTGAACGCGGCCGGCGGCGTCAAGGGCCGCAAGGTCGAGATCATCACGCGCGACACGCAGGGCGATCCCACCAAGGCCGTCAACGCCACCCAGGAGATGATCAACTCGCAGAAGGTGCACGCCATCTGGGGGCCGACCAACTCCGGCGAGTCGCTCGCGGTCACGCCCATCATGGCGCGCGCCGGCATTCCCAACATCCATCCCTGCGTGGTCGACAGCCTGATCGACACCAAGAAGTTTCCCAACGCCTTCCGCATCGCGCCGTCCAACGAGCAGTGGGACGACGCCGCACGCGGATATTGCCTGAAGGTGCTGAAGGTGAAGAAGATCGCCGTCATCGGCGACACCACGGGCTACGGCGTCACCGCGCTCAAGGCCTGCGTGGCCAACTTCAAGCGCGACGGCGCGGACGTGGTCTACAGCAACAACATCGACGCCACCCAGACCGACATGACGCCGGACATGACGCGCGCGCGCAACGCGGGCGCCGAGGTCATCGTCATCTGGAGCGTCTCCACCGGCATGGAAGCGCGCCTGTTCAACACTCGCGCGGAAATGAACTGGGACGTCAATTTCGCCGGCCACCCGTCGATGGCGTCCGGCGAGATCCGCGGCCTGCTGGCCAAGCCGCAGAACTGGGACAAGGTCTACGCGGTCGGCTATCGCAGTTGCAGCTACGGCGCCGACGGCAAGCTGCCGCCGCGCTCGCAGGAATTCGTCGACAAGGTGCAGGGCAAGGTCAACCTGGAGGACACGCTGTTCTGGTGGGTGACGGCCGGCTACGACGCCGTCAACATGGTGGCGAAGGCGGTGCAGGAGGGCGCGGGCTCGTCCAAGGAGATCATCGCCTACTGGAATACCTTGCATCCCTATCCCGGCTATTTCGGCGACTACACCTACTCGCCCACGCAGCACAACGGCTATCCCACCGCCGACGTGGTGATGTCGGCGGCCAACTCGGCCAGGCACGGCACCTTCCTGCTGGCGCCGGGCTACGTCTGACGCGGAGACGGCGATGTTCGGTTCCATAATCGCTTCGGGCTTGGCGATGGGCGCGGTGTACGCGCTCATCGGCATCACCTACAACACCATGTTCTCCACCTCGCGCGTGATGAGCTTCACCGCCGGCCAGCTCGGCATGCTGGGCGGCGTGCTGGGCTCGCTGTTCATGCTCAAGCTGGGCCTGCCGCCCTGGCTGGGCTTCATCGCGACCCTGCTGGGCTGCGCGGCGGTGGGGGTGGTGACCGAACTGGTGGCCGTCAGGCCGGTGCTCAAGAGCCTGGACCAGCATTTGTACGTGCTCTCGACGCTGGCCCTGGCCTTGATGATCCAGCAGGTCACCGCCATCGAATGGGGCACCGAGCCGCAGCCTTTCCCGCGCCTGTTCAACCTGGGCAGCGGCCTGGCGGACGAGAAGTTCTGGCTGCCGGTGGCCGCCTGCGCGCTGGTGGTGCTGGGCCTGGAATACCTCTACCGCCGCACCCTGGTCGGCATGGCCTTCCTGGCGGTGGCGGAGGACAACTTCGCGGCGCGCGCGCTGGGCCTGCCCGAACGGCGGCTGCGCGTATGGAGCTACGTGCTGGCGGCGGCGATCGGCGGCATCGCCGGCTTCGCCAGCGGACAACTGATGCTGGCTTTCTTCGCCAACGGCACGCTGCTCAATTTCTACGGCTTCGTGCCAGTGGCGCTGGGCGGCCTGGGCAATAACCGCGGCGCGCTGCTGGGCGGCCTGGCGCTGGGACTGTTCCAGCAGGCGGCGAACTTCACGGTGGGCGGCGTGTTCTCGTCGATCGCCGTCTTCGTCCTGTTCATCGTCGTGCTGCTGGCCGTGCCGCAAGGCCTGTTCGGCAGCGCCACCGCGCGGAGGGTCTGATGGGGGTGGATAGCGAACTGCACACGCGCCGGCCGCTGGCGATGACGGGACACGCGGGACCGCCGCCGGCACGCGCGGGCAGCGCGCGGCGCGACGGCGGCGACTGGCGCAAGGCCTGGCCCTTCCTGGCCATCTTCGCGCTGGCCGCGCTGCTGCCGCTGGCGGGCAACAACTACTGGACCGTCATCGCCACGCGCGCGGCCATCTACTGGATCCTGGTATCGGGCCTGAACCTCATCGTCGGCTACGCCGGGCAACTGGCCATCGGCTACGTGGCCTTGCTGACGCTGGGCGCCTACATCACCAGCGTGCTGGCCGCCGGCAACGTGCTGCCCGCCGTGCCGCCCTTCCTCGCGCTGGTCTGCGCCGGCATCGGCGGCGGCGTCTTCGGCCTGGTGGTCGGCCTGCCGGCGCTGCGGCTGCGCACCTTCTACTTCGCCATGGCCACGCTGGGCTTCGCCACCATCGTGACGCAGATCGCGCTTGCCTGGCAGGACGTCACCGGCGGCGGCATCGGCCTGTCCGGGCCGGCCATGCCCGCGCCGTTCGACAGCGAAGCCGGCTTGTTCTACCTCTGCCTGGGCCTGGCCGTGCTGTGCACGCTGCTGACCGCCAACATCGCGCGCAGCCGCTACGGCAGGGGCCTGATCGCGATACGCGACGCCGAGGTCGCGGCCGAGGCCAGCGGCATCTCCAAGGTGCGCCTGCTGGCGCTGATCTTCGTCTTCGCCGGGGTGCTGGCCGCGATCGCGGGCGGCCTGTTCGCCTCGCTCCAGACCTACATCACCCCCGACGCCTTCACCTTCGAACTGTCGGTGCTGTTCTTCATCGCCATCCTGATCGGCGGCCGCGGCTCGATCCTGGGCCCCTTGCTGGGCACCATCATCCTGACCGTGCTGCCGGAACTGGCGGCGCCGCTGGCCGCCTGGTCCAATTTCCTCTACGCGCTGATGCTGCTGGTCATCGTGCTGGCGGCGCCGGGCGGCATCGCCGCGCTGCTGGACTTCCGCAACCGGCGGCCCTTGCCGGCCAACCGCCGCATCGTGCCGGACGCGGCGCCGCTGGACCGCCTGCTGGGGCAAGCCGGGAAAGGCAACGACAGCGGCGGCGAGGGCATCGTGCTGCGCGACATCGTGCTCGCCTTCGGCGGCGTGCGCGCCATCGATGGGCTCGCGCTGGCCATCGCGCCGGGCCAGGTCCATGGCCTGATCGGCCCCAACGGCAGCGGCAAGACCACCACGCTGAACGTGATCTCCGGCTACTACCAGCCGCAGTCCGGCACGCTGCGGCTGGCCGGCGCGCCCTTGCCCGCCGGCCGGCCCCTGCTGCGCGCGCCGTGCGGCATCGCCCGCACCTACCAGACGCCGCGCATCATCGGCGAGGCCTCGGTACTGGAAAACGTCATGATCGGCGGCACGCTGCAAGGCCGCGCGTCCTTCGTCGAAACCCTGCTGCGCCTGCCGCGCCATCGTCGCGACGAAACGGCGTTGCGCCAGGCCGCGCGCGATGCCTTGCAGGCCGTCGGCCTGGAGGCGCTGGCGGACGTCCGCGCCGACCGCCTGCAGCACAGCGAGCTGCGTTTCCTGGAGATCGCCCGGGCGCTGGTGCTGCGGCCGGCCTTCCTGCTGCTGGACGAACCCGCGGCCGGCCTGGCCGCCGAGGAAATCCGCCAGCTCGGCGAGCTGATCCGGCACATCAGCCGGCATGGCACCGGCGTGCTGCTGGTGGAGCACCATGCCGACCTGATCTTCGATATCTGCGACCACGTCACCGTGCTGAACCTGGGCCGCGTGCTGGCCGACGGCACGCCGGCGCAGGTGCGCGAACACAAGGAGGTGGTCAGTGCTTACCTCGGCGGCTGAAACGACGCCCCGCGCGCCCTTGCTGGCCGTGCGCGGGCTGGACGCGGGCTACGGCAAGATCGGCATCCTGCACGGCATAGACCTGGAGGTGGGCGCGGGCGAGATCGTCGCCATCCTCGGGCCCAACGGCGCGGGCAAGAGCACCTTGATGCGCGCGATATCGGGCCTGCTGCCGCCGACGGCCGGCAGCGTGACCTTCGACGGCGCGGACCTCAGCCGCGCCACGCCGCGCGCCGCGGCGCGCGCCGGCCTGGTGCACGTGATCGAGGGCCATCGCGTCTTCACGCAGCAGAGCGTGATCGACAACCTCATGCTGGCGGGCTACGATGCCCCGCGGGCGGAACGCCGGACGCGCGTCGAGGAGGCCCTGGACTTCTTCCCCGAAATCGCGGCCAAGCGCCACGAGCGCGCCGGCGCCCTGAGCGGCGGCCAGCAGCAGATGCTGGTGGTCGCGCAGGGCCTGGTGAAACGGCCCCGCCTGCTGATCCTCGACGAACCGTCCGCCGGTCTGTCGCCGGTGCTGGTCGACCGGGTGCTGGCCGTCGCCGGACAGTTGCGCGAACGCGGCACGGCCATCGTGCTGGTGGAGCAATTGGTGGAAAAGGCATTGGCCCTGGCCGATCGCGTCTATGCCCTGGCGCAGGGCCGCATCGCCATGCAGGCCGGCGCCGGCGAGGCCGACCTGCCGGCGCGGCTGGAGCGGGCCTATTTTGGAGAACACGGCCGTGTGGCAAACCAGTGAGCGTTATCCCGATCCCCGCATCGAAATCATCGATCCCCGCTTCGCGCGCTACGTGCATTTCAACGCCGCCGTGGAGAAACTGGGCGACGGCCTGCGCTGGGGCGAGGGCCCGGTGTGGTTCGGCGACGGCCGCTACCTGCTGGTCAGCGACATTCCCAACGACCGCATCATGCGCTGGGACGAACCCACCGGCCAGTTCAGCGTCTTCCGCCAGCCCTCGCGCAACGCCAACGGCAACACGCGCGACCTGCAAGGCCGCCTGATCACCTGTGAGCACGAAGGCCGGCGCGTCACCCGCACGGAATACGACGGCAGCATCACCGTGCTGGCCGACCGCTACGACGGCAAGCCCCTGAATTCGCCCAACGACGTGGTGGTGAAATCCGACGGTTCGATCTGGTTCACGGACCCGCCGTTCGGCCTGGGCGGCTGGTACGAAGGCAAGCGCGCCCCGCAGGAGCTGCCGGCCTGCGTGTACCGGCTCGATCCCGGCAGCGGCGCGCTGAGCGTGGTCGACGAAACCGCGCACGGTCCCAACGGGCTGTGTTTTTCGCCGGACGAGAAATTGCTCTACCTGGTCCAGTCGCGCGCCCAGCCCAACCGCCTGATTACCGTGCACGAGGTCAGCGCCGACGGCCGCGGGCTGGGCCTGGGCCGCACCTTCATCGACTGCGGTCCGGGCACGTCGGACGGCATCCGCTGCGACACCGACGGCAACCTCTGGTGCGGCTGGGGCATGGGCTCGGAAGAACTCGACGGCGTCGCCATCTTCGCGCCGGACGGCCAGCGCATCGGCCACATCCACCTGCCCGAACGCTGCGCCAATCTCTGCTTCGGCGGACTGAACCGCAACCGCCTGTTCATGGCGGCGGGCAAATCGCTGTATGCGCTGTACGTGAACACGCAGGGGGCGCTGCCGCCCGCGCGCTGACGTCGCCCCGCCGTCGCATCGACGTCGCCGGGGAGCGCCGGCCGGTCCGCCTAGCGCTGGCGCTGGCTGGCCGCGTCCGGAAGCCGGGGCGCGCAGGCGGCCGCGCCGCCGAGGGTGTTGCGCACCCAGATGAGTTCGGCGGCGATGGCCACAGCGATCTCGGCCGGCGTGCGGCTGGCGATGCGCAGGCCGACGGGGCCGTGCAGGCGGGCGATTTCCTCGTCGCCCAGGTCGAACAGGCGCAGGCGTTCGCGGCGCCTGGCCTGGCTGGCCTCGGAGCCCAGCGCGCCGACGTAGAAGGCCGGCGATTTCAAGGCTTCCAGCAGCACCATGTCGTCGAGCTTGGGATCGTGGGTCAGGGCCACGATGGCGGTGCGTTCGTCGGTGCCGATCTCGCCCACCGCATCGTCGGGCATGCTGGTCAGCAGCGTCGCGCCGTGGGCATCCCAACCAGTCCGGTACTCTTCGCGCGGATCGCAGACCAGCACGTGGAAATCGAGACTGGCGGCGATGTCGCACAACGCGCGGGCCGTCTGGTTCGCGCCGATGATGAGCAGGCGCCAGCGCGGGCCGTAGACGGCGCGCAGCGCGCGGCCGTCGAAGTCCGGGCCGTCGAGCGGACCGGCGGGCGCGAGGCTACAGGCGCCCGTCTGCATGTCCACCGTGCGCAGGGTCAACTCATGCCGGCCGATGGCCGCCAGCACCGGGTCCAGCCACGTGGTGTCGTGCAGCGGTTCGACCACCAGGCGCAGGGTGCCGCCGCAGGGCAGGCCGAAACGCGCCGCCTCGTCGGCGGTAACGCCGTAGGTGATGCGTTCGGGCCGGTCGGGCAAGCCCTGGCGGCGCGCCCGATCGATCAGGTCGTCCTCGACGCAGCCGCCGGAGACCGAGCCGATCAATTGCCCGTCGCCGCGCAAGACCGCCAGCGCTCCCGCCTGCCGCGGCGCCGACCCCCAGGTCTGCGCCACCGTCAGCAGATGCGCCCGATGACCGGCGGCGACCCAGTCGCGCGCCTGGCGCAAGACCTCCATGTCCAGCGAATCCATGATGCTGTGTCGCTCCTTGCCGCCCGCCGCTACCGCGCGCGATTATCCATGCACTTTACCGGAGCCGGCGCGGTGCGTCGATGGGAAGTGGCATAGCGCGCCGGCGTGGCGCCGAAGGCCTGGCGGAACATCGCGATGAAATTGCTGGGCGTGGCATACCCGAGGGCGTGCGCCACGTCCGCCACGCTGGCGCCGTTGACCAGCCGCTCCAGCGCATGGACCAACTGGATCTGCTGGCGCCAGCGGCCGAAGGTCATGCCCGTTTCCGCGCTCACGCGCCGGCGCAAGGTGCTCGCGGACATGGCCAGGGTCGCGGCCCAGGCCTCCAGCGTGCGGCGGTCGCCCGGCTCGTCCATCAAGGCCCGCGCCAGGGTCGCCAGGCGCTCGCTGGCGGGCATGGGCAGGTGCAGGGCCTCATGCGGCGCGGCGCACAGTTCGTCCAGGATCACCCGCGCGATGCGTGCCTGCGCGGGCGTCAGGGGCCGCCGCGCATCCCAGGCCTGCGCGCGGCGCACCAGGCTGCTCAACAGCTCGGAGATGCCGATGACGCAGGGCTCGGCCGGCAGCCGGCGCGCCGCGCGGGGCGTGATCAGCAGGCTCCAGCCGGTCGCGGCGTCGCGCACGCGCCCCTGATGCAGCGTGCCCGCCGGAATCCAGCAGGCGCGTCCCGGCGGCAGCAGCCAGGCGCCCGCCTGGGTGCGGATCTGCGCCATGCCGGTTTCAACGCAGGCAACCTGGCCGCGCACATGGCGGTGCCAGGGGTATTCGCGGCTGCCGAGACGGTACTGGCTGCCGGCGTCATCGTCGCCGGCCTGGGCGATCACGGCAGGGCCGTCCAGCCACTCGCTGGCGTCGTCGGCGCCGGTGGCCGCGATCGACGCCGATTGGACAGATTCCAGTATTTGTTGGCTTCGCGTCATTACCTCGCCTTCGTCATCGGGCCGAACAATGGAGCAGCGCCGGTCGCCGTGGCTTGCCGCATCGGCAGCCGGCCCTCCCTTATCGCCTGACAGGAGTCGTTTTCATGAAGCACCCCATGCGCATCGGCATCGCGGGCGCCGGCCTGGGCGGATTATGCCTGGCCCAGGGCCTCGCGCGCGCCGGCATCGAGGCCGACGTCTTCGAGCGCGACGCCGGCATGCATACCCGCGCCCAAGGCTATCGGCTGCGCATCGACGCCGACGGCCAACGCGCCCTGGCCGCATGCCTGGCGCCGGACCGCTATGCCCTGTTCCGCCACAGCGCCACGCAGGCCCACGGCGCGCCGCGCTGGATCGGCCCGGACCTGGCGCCGCGCGGCGAGCGGCGCCCCGACAACTGGCGCGCCACCGGGGCCGCCGACGCCGCGACCGCGACCCAGGACGGGGATCTCGCCGTGCATCGCCAGACGCTGCGCGAAATCCTGAGCGACGGCCTGCGGGCGCGGATCCGCTACGGCCAGCCTGTCGTGGCGGTGGACGTCTCCGCCGCGCCGGCCGCGGCGGCGGGCACGTTGATAACGGCCGAAGGCCAGCGCCACGCCTACGACCTGGTCGTCGCCGCCGACGGCGCGGCGTCGCCATTGCGCCAGACCCTGCTGCCGCACGCCACCGCCCACTATCTGGGCGCATATATCGTCTACGGCAGGACACCGCTGGACCCGGCGCGGCAGGCCGCGCTCGACGCGCCCCTGCTGGAAGGCGCGACCGTGGTATTCGCGTCGGGCCTGTCCCTGATCGTCGAACCCATGCGCTTCGCCCAGCCCCTGCCGGCGCTCGCCGAACGCCTCGCGCCGGGATGCGCATTGAGCCCGCAGGACGATTACCTGTATTGGGCGTTTCTCGGCCGTCCGCATGCGCTGGGCTCTCCCGCGCTGGAGGACCACCCCGACCCCGCGGCGTGGCTGGCGGGGCTGCGGCACGCCGTGCGCGATTGGCATCCTTCGCTGCGGCGCGTGCTGGACCTGGCGGATCCGCAATCGCTGAGCCAGCGCGCGGTGCGGATGCCCGACACGGTGCCCGAGTGGCCCGCGTGGCCGGTGACCTTCCTGGGCGATGCCATCCACGCCATGAGCCCGGCCGGAGGCCTGGGCGCGAATACCGCCCTGGCGGACGCCGCCAGCCTGGCGGCATCGCTGGCCGCCGTGCGCGGCCCGGCCGGTCTGCGACCCGCCGTGCAGGCCTATGAAGACGATCTACGGTCGCGGGGGCGGGCCGCGCTGCGCACGTCGCTGGCGGGGACGCAGCGCCTGCTCGCATAGCGGCATGGACGCTTGCGCATCGGCAAGCCACGGCGCGATTTGAGTCGAAGGCCGCAATGATTGAACATCATTATGGATTTAATGGTTTTTCCGTAAAACCCACCTCATTGCGCCGGATTATGGAAAAGTGATTTGAGGGATTTCGGGTTTATCCCTAATTCCTGGAAGCGCAGAATTTCATTCAACGAGAACAACACGGCCCCGCCGGACGGACTCGGCGAGGTTCCGCTCACAGTGCGTAGTCGCAGTACCCGTAGTTGCCGTAGTACCCGCAGTACCTGTAGTTGCAGTATCGCTAGTTGCTGTACTTGTAGTTGCTGTACCTGTAGTCGAAGTAGTGCGAAGTGAAGCATCCGCAGTACGAAGTGCCCGTAGTGTGCAGTACCCCATGGCCCCGCTGCCCCCCTTGTGCGGGGCCATGGTTCCCTCCGCGCATCGCGCAGTCTCTTCCCGCACGGCGCGCGCCAGCGCCGCCGGCCCGGGAACGCCATCTCCCCACTGCTTTCACTGCGCGTATTTCGCGGCCAGGCGTGAACCATACCGAAGGCCGGATCAGGGCGATCGAGCCGATCACGTAGTCCGGCCGCCTGGACCCGCTGAATCCAGGCGGTTGCCCCGGCGGGAGGCGGGGCCGCAGTTCCAGAAGTCCTCCCGGTGCAGTACCTCGGCCCCGTCCCCACGGGGCCGAGCCCTATTTCCGGCGCGCGGCGCCGTCGTCGAACGCCGCCAGTTCCTCCCGCATGACGTCGCGCGCCAGTTCCGCGAAGACGTTCACCAGCCGCGTGCGGTTGTGATACGGCGGATACAGCAGCCCGATGATCACCGGCACCGCCGGCGAGAACGGCCGCACTTCGATCTCCCCTTCCAGTTTCTCCTCGACCGCCGCCACCGGGTTGATCAGGCTGACGCCCAGGCCGGCGGCCACCAGCGCGCAGATCGAGGCGCCCAGGCCGGCCTCGGCCACGATGCGGCGTTCCACCTTGGCCGCGTGGAAGATGCCGTCGATGCGCTCGCGCAAGGCGCTGCCCATGGGAAAGGAGATGAAGGACTCGCCGGCGAAATCGGCGGGCTTGAGCCGTTTCAGCCGCGCCAGGCGATGGCCGCGCGGCAGCACCGCCACGCAGCGCGTGGTGATCACGGGTTCCACCTGCACGCCCGGCGCGTCGCTATAAAGCATCGCCAGTCCCGTTTCGCAAAAGCCGGAGCTGACCCAGTCGTGGACCGTGCCGGCATTGCCCGATTGGATGGACACCATCACGTCCGGGTACTGCGCCTTGAAACGCGCCACGATGCGCGCCAGCAGGCCGCCGGCCAGGCGCGGCATCGCCGCCACGCTGAGACGGCCGGCCGAGAACGAACGGATGCTGGCGGCAGCCGATTCCAGTCCCGCCAGGCCGATGAAGGTCTTCTCCACTTCGTTGAAAAAGCGCGACCCGTCCAGCGTCGGCGTCAACCGGCTGCCATTGCGTTCGAACAGCGGAAACTGCGTGATCGCCTCCAGTTGCGCGATCAGCCGGCTGATCTGCGGCTGCGAAGTGTGCATGCGGCGGGCCGCCGCCGTCATCGACCCGGACACCATGATGGCCCGGAAGGCCTCGATCTGGCGCAGGCCCAAGCGTGGGATCGTCATACCAGTCCCGTATAGAGCAATACAAAAGTGGAATTGGGAAAAACAGTACAGGTAGGACATACTTTTTGCCATCCGGGCCACTACGAGTCCGGCATCACGATCCGGCATGCAGCGCCGCGAGGCGCCATGCGATAGAAGGGGGAACGCTTGAAAACCATCGCCACGCTCGCGGCCGCGCTGCTGTCCGCCGCCGCTACCACTACCGCCCACGCCGAAGGCGCCGGCCGCCTGGACAAGATCCGGGAAACCGGCGCCATCGTCATCGGCCATCCCGAATCCTCGGTGCCGTTCGCCTACCTGGACGCGTCGCAGAAGCCGATCGGCTACACCGTCGAAATCTGCCAGGAAGTCGCCAAGGCGGTGCAAGCCGCGCTCAAGCTGCCCAAGCTGGAGGTGCGCTACAACCCGACCACCTCGGCCACCCGCATCCCGCTGTTGAACAACGGCACCATCGACCTCGAGTGCGGCAACACCACCAACCTGCCGGACCGCCACAAGCTCGTGTCTTTCGCGCCGACGACCTTCGTCGCGCAAGTGGTGCTGATGGCGCGCAAGGACGCCGGCGTGGATCCCAACAACCCCGCCACCTTCCGCGGCAAGGCCATCGCCGCCCAGGCCGGCGGCCAGACCTTCCGCCTGATCTCGGAGATCAACGCCAAGAACAACTACGGCATCCAGGTCATCGGCGCGAAGGACACCGGCGAGACCTTCCTGATGGTGCAGTCCGGCCGCGCGGCCGGCTCGGCCAACGACGACGGCCTGGCCTACGGCTCGGTGGCCTCGTCCAAGAACCCCGACGACTTCGTCATCGGCACCAAGGGCCTGCAGCTCGCGCCGTACGGCATCATGGAGCCCAAGGACGATCCCGCCTTCAAGAAGGTGGTCGACGACGCCGTCATCGAGCTCATGAAGAACGGCAAGATCGCGGCGATCTACGAGAAATACTTCAACTCGCCCATCCCGCCGCGCGGCATCAACCTGAAGTATCCGATGAGCGACGCGCTCAAGCGCGCGCTGGCGCATCCCACCGACTCGGGCGACCCGGCCGCCTACGAGTAAACATCGGAAAATAGGCATCGGAACGGCCCCGCGCCCTCGTCCCGCGGACGGCGGCGCGGGACGCCCAGGCCCGGGACCTGATCCGGGCCCTTCCTGGACACGCGCATGAACTACGACTGGAGCTGGCGGGTCTTCCTGGATATGTCGCCCGACGGCGTGCACACCTTCCTGGAGACCCTGGCGATGGGGGCCGGCTGGACGCTGGCGCTTTCCCTTTCCACCTGGGTGCTGGCGATGGCGCTGGGTTCGCTGTTGGCGGTGTTCCGCACCTGCACGTCGCGCGCGCTGCGCGCCGCCGGCACGCTGTACGTGGAACTCTTCCGCAATTGTCCGCTGCTGGTGCAGATGTTCCTCTGGTACTTCGTCGTGCCGGAGGTCGTGCCCAAGCCGCTGGGCCTGGCCATCAAGCAGATGCCGCAGCCCTGGGGGCAATTCGTGCCGGCCCTGCTGTGCCTCACCCTGTACGGCGCGTCGCGCGTCTGCGAGCAGATCCGCGCCGGCATACAGTCACTGCCGCGCGGCCAGTTCCAGGCCGGCACCGCGCTGGGCCTGAGCCAGCCGCAGGTCTATCGCCACATCATCCTGCCCGAGGCCTACCGCATCGTCATCGCGCCGCTGACCTCGGAATTCATGGGCACCATCAAGTATTCGTCCGTGGCGCTGACCATCGGCCTGCTGGAGCTGACGGGGCAGGCGCGCGCCATGCAGGAATTCAGCTTCCACATCTTCGAGGCCTTCAGCGCCGCCACGCTGGTCTACCTGGTCATCAACGGCATCGTGGTGCTGAGCCTGCGCGGCCTCGAAAAACGCTACGCGGTGCCCGGCCTCATCGCCGGCAAGCGCTGAGGACCGGCATGGGCAATTTCGATTTCGGCGTCATCCGCGACGCGCTGCCTTACCTGTTCGGCACCGGCATGACCTTCACGCTGACGCTGACCGGCCTGGCCGGTCTCGCCGGCCTGGTGATCGGCACGCTGCTGGCGCTGATGCGGCTGTCGCCGCTGAAGATCCTGTCGCTGCCGGCGACGATCTACGTCAACACCATGCGCTCGATTCCCTTGCTGCTGGTGATCTTCTGGTTCTACTTCCTGGTGCCTTACCTGGGCGCCTGGATCCTGCATGCGCCGCGGCCCATCCAGGTCGGCGCCTTCAACTCGGCGGTGATCACGTTCTCGATGTTCGAGGCCGCGTATTTCTGCGAGATCATGCGCGCCGGCATCCAGTCCATCGCGCGCGGCCAGTTCCACGCCGGCATCGCCCTGGGCCTGACGCCGCGCCAGACCATGTTCAGCATCGTGCTGCCGCAGGCCGTGCGCAACATGGTGCCGGCGCTGCTGACGCGGGTCATCATCCTGTTCCAGGACACCTCCCTGGTGTACGTGCTGGCGCTGACGGACTTCCTCGGCGCGGCCTCCAAGATCGGCCAGCGCGACGGCCGCCTGGTCGAACTCTACGTCTTCGTCGCCGTCGTCTACATCCTCATCAGCTTCGTGGCCTCGCAATCGGTCAAGCTGCTGGAGAAACGCATCGTTCCCGCGCGCTGACGCGCGCCGCCACCCAGAAGAACCCGCATGGCAGCCTCTCTTTCCAATCCCCTCCAGACCGAACTTCCCGGCCACTTCGTCGACCTGCGCAGCGACACCGTCACGCGGCCCACCGAGGCCATGCTGGAGGCCATGCGCGCCGCGCCCATCGGCGACGACGGGCTGGACGGCGATCCCTCCGTGCGCCAACTGGAAAGCGCCGTGGCCGCGCGCCTGGGCAAGAACGCGGGCCTGTTCGTGCCGAGCTGCACCATGGCCAACCTGCTGGCGGTGCTGGCGCAGACCGCCAGCCGCGAACAGGTGGTGCTGGAAGCTAACGCCCACATGTACACGTCGGAACGCGGCGCCGCCACCTTCACCAATCTCTTCTACCTGGGCGTGCCCGGCGTGGAAGGCGCCATGGACCTGGACCGCCTGGCCGAAGGCGTGCAGGGCGGCGGCCACAAGCTGAAGACCTCGCTGGTGGCGATGGAAACCTCGCACAACAACGCCGCCGGCGCCGTGCCGTCCCTGGACTACATGCGCGCGGTCCATGAGCTGGCGGCCGCGCGCGGCATCGCGGTGCATCTGGATGGCGCGCGCCTGTTCAACGCGGCGGTGGCCCTGGGCGTGGCGCCGGACGCCGTCGCGCGCCATGCGGACACCGTGTCCCTGTGCCTGTCCAAGGGATTGAGCGCGCCGGTCGGCGCGGTGCTGAGCGGCCCGGCCGCGGTCATCGAGCGCGCCCGCGCGCTGCGCCGCATGATAGGCGGCACGCAGCGCCAGGCCGGCCTGATGGCGGCGGCGGGCTTGTACGCGGTGGAGCACATGGGCGCGCGGCTGGCGCAGGATCACGCCCGGGCGCGCCTGCTGAGCGACGGGGTCAACGCCATGCAAGGCGTCCTGCGCGCCACCGTGCCGCAGACCAATATCGTGCAACTGGACGTGTCGCGCAGCGGACGCGACAGCGCTGCCTGGGTGCGTGACCTCGAAGCGGCCGGCCTGGCCGTGCGTCCCTGGGGCGCGGCGCGCCTGCGCTGCGTCACGCACCGGCACATCGAGGACAGCCATATCGCGCGCGCGCTGGATTCGATACGCGCGGTGCTGGCGCGGCACGGACAGGCTTGAGACGCCGATGATTCCAGTGTGCGTGAACTTCGAGGGCGCGGCGGCTCGCGGGTCGCCCTTCCTTTGATGGATTCGCCGTATGGGTCCGTCTTATTGGTCCGCCAGTAAGTAGCTGCGCAGGTCCGCCTGGTTGGGCGTGACGTATTTGTCCTGCCAGGCGTCGTTCTCGTTGAGAAAACCCCGGTTCACCGCATGCTTCACAGGCTTGCCGGCAAGCTCCGCGTCGCGCCGGATCTCGGCCTGGACGGCCCGGAAGCGGTAGTGCTCGTGGACATCCAGCACGTGCACCGCGTAGGCGCAGGCCAGCGCCTGGTTGCCACGGATGATCGCCAGGTTCTCGTCGTTGGCGTAGGACGCCTTGAAGCCGAGGTTGTGGCTGCCGGTGACCACGACGCAGTCGGCTTCCGACATCGGATCGATCACCACGATCTTGTCGTGCACGATCGCGTGCCCTACCTTCAGCAACTCCTTGTCGAAGTCGCCGATCGGGTCTTCGATCTCCGCGGCCCGCACCATCAGCACGTTGGGAACCCCGGTGGGAGCGTAGATGGCCGGCAGGGTCACCTTGGGCTCGTTCTTGTCGCGCGGCTGGTAACCCGGCATGGCCGTGGGATCGCTGATCACGCCGGCGACGAACAGGTCCGACCGATAGCTACCGAAGGTGAGCGCCGCCGATACCGCCGTGTTGGGGTCCTCCCGGGCGTCCTCGGCGGTGCGGCCTGGGTTGAAGACCAGGAAGAAGATCGCATGTTTCGCCTTGGACATGAGGTCGAACAGCACCGCCAGGTCCGGCGGCACCGTGCGGGTTTTGGGGCTCAGGCGCCGCTCGGTATTGGGGGAGAACCACAGTTGGACCTGCGTGGCGCCGCCGTCGATGGCGACGTTCGACGGCTGGCGGTCCGCCTCGCGCAGGGCCGTGCCCTGGTTGGCCTTGTTGGGCTTGGACAGCGGCTTGGGCACGGGCTGCTTGTCCGCGTGCAGGCGGTTCCAGTAATCGAGATAGCACTGCGCGACGTCGCGGGTGCGGAACACGATGGTGTTGTTGGTCTGGCCGCATAGGCCGGTGGGCGTCCAGTTGGTGCTGCCCGTCCAGACCGCCTCCGGCTCGCCGTCTACCACCAGCACGGCGAACTTGTTGTGGCCGATGCCCTCGCTGGTGTTGAACATCCGGTCCTGCATGCGCTTGGCGCCGATGGCCTTGTGCAGGCGCTCGCGGGCGTCGGCGTTCGTCGTATCCCACTCGCCCTTGTCGTTCTTGCCGGCGGTCGTGAGGATCAGGTTCAGCCGATCGGCGTGCCGTACCAGCAGGTCGATCAACTCCGGGTCGCTCAGCTCGTACAGCGCGGCGTAGATCGTTCCGTTCCTGGCTTCGGCGCGCAGAAACAGCGTGCGCAGCATGGGCAGGACATCGCCGGCCAGGAAGTCGCGCAACGGATCGCCCACCGTGCCGATGCGCTTTTCCACCTGCTTGGGGCTCGGCGCTTTGCCCTTGGGCGTGCGCAGTTGTTTGCGCAGGTTCTGCGTCGAAAGGATGCCGTTGTTGAACCCGACGCTGATCTCGCCCAGGTCGTTGGAAGCGAGAATTTCGTTGGTCTCGAAGGCGTCGCCGTAGAACGCGAGCGGTATCGCCTTGCCCTTGTACTTGCCGGGCTGGGCCGTGTCGCTGGGCGGCACGGGCGTGAGCCCCGCCTTCATCGGACCGACCGGCTGAATCTCGTATTTCACGCGCAGCGGACCCGAACGGGCCGCCAAGGTGTTGCGGCTCTTGCGCAGGGTCAGATCGCGCCAGGAGAACTTCTGGATCGGCCACACACTGGTGTCCTGTTCTTCCCAATCGGGATTGGACTGGGATTTGAAGGCCACCCAGGTCGGCAAGATGCGCCGCTCGCCGGTATCCAAAAAGATGCGGGTGACCATGAAGCCCAGGCATTCCGGGATCTTCCCATCGGTCTCCCAGGCCAGATAGGCCACTTCGTCGTTGCAGAAGGCTTTTGCCTTAACGATGTTCGCCATCCCCGAGCTCCTCGCCGTTGTTTGAGGTCCTCTCGATATATAACGACATGATCTTGACATCGATAAGTCAGCTTCCTGCGGCTACGAAGGGCGTCTGCCGCAGGTATCTACAGCGGGCGGGTATCCAGCGCAGCGGGGGAGAAGGCGTTGGGCCGGCAGACGCGCCGTGGCGCGGTGGGGGCCGCTTGGCTGGCTCGCACCTACGACGTGGCGCCCATGAGGCGCATGCCGGTCCTGAGCCAAGTGGGTGGGCGGCGGTGATCGCGGAACCGTCGCTTGTCTGATGTTCTTCGGGGCCGTCGAGGACTGCCAGGCGCAACCGGGTGAGTCCGTCAGCGATGCGGGCGGCCGTTTCGAGCCGGGTTCGCACGACGGTGGATATGCTGACGCCCGCCGCCAGCCGCCACCCGTCCTCAGGCGGCAAGCCCCCAAAGCAACAGCGCCAGCGGAAACGCGGCGCACGCCGCGCGCCGGGCCCATGCCGGCCGATATGTGAGCAGCAGGCCCAATGGCAGCGCGGCCAGGGTCAGGGCGCCGAACCACAGCACCGGCCCCACCGACGGCCCCCAGCCGGCAATCGCCGGCCACAGGGCCAGCGCCAGCACCGCGTAGCCGACGCCGCGCAGGATGCGCCGCGTGCGCGCCGCCGGCTCATGCCCCAGCAGGTCTTCGTAGTGACGGTCCATGGACGCGGCGATCGCGCCGAAACCGGCGAACGCCAATAGCAGGCAAACCCAGGCCATTACTGCTGCACTCCGATTTCACCGGCGTCGGCCACGCGCGCGCGCTTGGCGGCCGCCGTCTTGCGCGGCGCGCCCGCCACGGCGCCCGCGCGCACCTTGCGGATCGCGAAGGCCAGCAGCACGGCCACGGCCATCGCGCTCAATTCGAAGCCCGCGACGCTCCATTGCCCGCGCGCCAGGCTGCGCCACAAGGGCAGGCCGCCCGTGAGCGCATTGAGCGCCGGCAACAGGAACAGCAGCACGGCCGCAACGCTCAGTTGCTCCACCCAGGCCTGCCGGTGCGTACGCAGCAGGGGATGCAGCGCGCCCAGCAGCCACAGGCAGAAGAAACCGCGTATCTCCCACAACGCGCGATCCGGCAAGTCGGCGGGCAACAGGTGATTGAGCCAGAAATAGCCGGCGATGGCGACCGACAGACCGCCGATGGCGCCCACGTTGAGCACCTCCACCAGGCGATGGCTGAACGGCGTGGCGCCCGCCTTGCGGCGTTCGGGCAGGCGCTTGACCACCCACAGGATCAGCCCCGTGGCGACCATCAGCGTGCCCGCGATGCCGGACAGGAAGAACATCCAGCGCAGCGCCGGTCCCGCGAAGCGGCCGATGTGCACGTTGATCATGGTGCGATAGACGTCCGTGCTCCAGGCCGTCGGCGGCTCGGGCGGCGCGTCCAGGCGCGTGCCGTCGGCCGCGTAGTACAGCCGGCGCGCGGGGTAGTCCGTCATGCGATCGCTGGAGGCGGGACGCAGCTCCACCGTGCTGTCGGCCTGGCCGGGATGCCGGACCAGGAAGGAGTCGACGCCGCGTCCGTCCCATTGCCGGTCGGCGTCGCGCAGGATTTCGTCCAGCGCCAGCACGCCGGCCGCCGGCGGCGGCGCATCGGCGGGACGCTGCAGCTTGGGTTCCAGCAGGACGCGCCGTTCCTGGTAGAACTGCATGCGCTGCCCGTCGTAGGCCGCGTCCAGGCCCCAGGGCAGCAGCATGAACATGAGCAGCAGCAGGCCGGTGAAGGTCAGGACGAAGTGGAAGGGCAGGCCCAGGACCGCCAGCGCGTTGTGCGCGTCCAGCCAGGAGCGTTGGCCCTTGCGCGGGCGGAAGGTGAAGAACTCGACGAATATCTTCTTGTGCGTGATCACGCCGCTGATGATGGCCACCAGCATGAAGAAGGCCGCGATGCCGGCCAGGATGCGTCCGGTGTAGACGGACAGGCCGTAGAACTCGAAATGGAAGCGGTAGAAGAAATCCGCGCCGCGGGTTTCGGGCACCTTCAGGACCTCACCCGTGCCGGCATCCAGCGTGACGACCTTGCGGCCGCGCCTGTCCTGCGGCGCGCCCTTCGCGCGCCAGCTCACTTCCACCGCGGGTTGCCGGACGGTGGGCAGCTCGACGGTCCACTGCTCCGCGTCCGGCGCCAGCTTGCGCAAGGCTTCGACGGCGCGGTCGGCGGTGTGCGCGTCGGCGAAAGAATGCTGCACCGGCGGCTTCATCCAGGCGGAGATCTCGTCGCGCACGTAGCTCAGCGTGCCGGTCAGGAACATCGCGAACAGCAGCCAGCCCAGCAGCAGCCCGGCATAGGTGTGCAGCCAGGACATGGACTGGCGCAATCCCTCGGGCTTGCCGTCGGGCCTCATGACGCCGCTCCCATCAGCAGGCGGTCCAGGCCGTAGCACAGCAAGGCGCCGCCCAGCACCCAGGCCCAGGCGCGCCGGGCGTTCGCGCAAGCGAACACGACCAGCACGGCGATGGCATAGACCAGGAAGCCGATCATGGTCGCGCCAAGCGCGGCGTCGGCGCGCGTGACGACGCGCAGCAGCAGGTGGGCGCTCAGCGTCGTCGCCGTATACGCGAACAGGTAACCGGCGGGACCGGCGGCCAGGACCCGCGACAGCACGGCGCAGCGGTAGGCGAGGAGCGAAGGGGAAGCGTTGGCGGGCATCGGAATCGGTCGGCCGCGCGCCGAATGGGGCGCGGCGGCGCATGGGCGCGCGTGGACAAACTCCCGATTCTAATACAAATGAGAGTTATTCCTATTATTTTGGGCCGCCGGGCTTCCTTTCCGCCGCCGGCGTGGATGCCCTACGACGCCTGTCTGGCCCGCAGCAAACCATGCATGTAGCGGCCCGCTTCCTCGATATCGGAGCGGATGGCGCGGCTGGCGCCCTCGGCGTCGCCGCGCGCCAGGGCCTCGACGGCCGCGGCGTGGTAATCCATGCGCTTGAGGAAAGGCACGTACTCGGGCAGCACCAGATTGAGAACCGGACCGCAGCGCAACCACAGCATTTCGATGGCGTCCTCGATCAGGTCCAGGCCGCTCAAGGCGTAGATATGGAAATGGAACTGGCGGTGGGCGTCCAGGTAGCCCTCGTTCGCCGGCGCGTCGATGAGGCGGCGCATGTCGGCCACCAGGCCGCGCAGCTTGTCGAGGTCGGCCGCCGTCACGTGCGCCGCCGCCTCATAGGCCGCGCGCCCTTCGAGCTCGGCCCGCATGATCAGCAACTGCTGCAACTGGCCGGCGTCGATGTCCGGCACGACCGCGCCGCCCCCCTGCCCGCCGGAACCCCGCTTGAGCACGCGCTCGGCGATCAGGTGGTTCACCGCGTCGCGCACCGGCGTCAGGCTGATGCCCAATTCGGCCGCCACCTCCCGCAGCACGATGCGATGCCCCGGCTCGTAGCGCCCGCTCAGCAAGGCCTCGCGCAGGGCGGCGTAGGAGCGGTCCCACAGGGTTTCCCGGTCTATGGGCCGCAGGGCGGTCGGCTTGGCGCCGCTGCCGGGAAGGGGCGCGGATTTCGCGTGGGGCATGCTGGATTTACCTGATGGCTGGACCGATGGGGGCCTATTTTCTCACTTCCTCCCGTGGGAACGCCGTCCAAAATTTCCATTGTTATTCGTTATAACGAATGCTAGCATGCACCGGACTACCGATCGCCCACAGAGGCGCAGCCCCGCCGCAACGACGGCGAACCTTCGGAGGAGACCACCATGCCATCGCTTACCCGCTTGCTTGCCAGCGGCCTGCTCGCCTGCGCGCTGCCTTTCGCCGCGTCGCAGGCCGCCGGCTTTCCCGACCATGCCATACGCTTCATCGTTCCCTGGAACGCAGGAGGCTCGAACGACATCGCGGCGCGCGAGCTGCAACAGTTGCTCAGCGCCGACCACATCACCCTGGTCGTGGAGAACCAGCCGGGCGCCACCGGCGCCATCGGCCTGGCCAAGGTGGCGGCCTCGCCGCCCGACGGCTACGTGCTGGGCATGGGCACCAGCTCCACCCTGGCGCAGATCGCGCAAAACCTGACGCCGCTGCGCAACGAGCAATTCACCCATATCGCCCGCGTCTCCACCGATCCCTTGATGCTGCTGGTGCCGGCCAACGGCCCGGCCAGGAACCTGGATGAATTCCTCGCCCTCATGAAGAAGAACCCCGGCAAGATCTCCATCGGCACGCCGGGCACCAACAACCTCAACCACATCTTCGCGGAGATGACCGCGCGCAGCGCCGGCGTGGGCTACGTCAACGTCCCCTACACCGGCGGATCGCGCGTCATCACCGACCTGGCCGGCAAGCAGATCGACGCGGCCGTGCTCAAGCCCTCGGAAAGCAAGGCGCAGATCGACGCCGGCTTCGTGCGTCCCATCGGCATCTTCGCCAATGCGCGGCTGGCGCTGTATCCGGACGTGCCGACCTTCAAGGAAAAAGGCTACGACGTCTTTCCCTATGGCCCGCTGGTGCAGATGGCCTACGTCGTGGCGCCCGCGGGTCTGCCGGCGCCGGTACGCCAGCGCCTCGTCGATGCCTTCCGCAAGGCCATCCAGAGCCAGAAGTACAAGGACTTCGCCGCGCAGAACGGCTTCCTGGTCGACGACCTTGCCGGCGACGCGCTGGACAAGGAAGTGCGCGACGTGCAGACCACGCTGAACAGCGTGGCCGCCAAGGTCTTCAAGCATTGAGCCGCCGGATATCTTCCCCGCCGTGCCGGCGCGCTCCCGCGCCGCGCGGATCGAGAACCTGAAATCGAGGACATGATGAGCATCATCGAGAAAGTCACCTGCCACGTCGTCGCCGCGCCCGTGCAGCGCCCGTTCACCTCGTCGCGCGGGTGGCTCTACAAGACGCGCGGTTCCTGCATCGTCGAGATCGAGACCCGCGACGGCATCGTCGGCTGGGGGGAATGCTACGGACCGGCCCAGGTCGCGCGCGCCTATATCGAATCGCAGTACGCGCCGCGCATCGTCGGCCGCGACGCCCACGACGTCGAGGTGATCTGGGACGACCTGTACAACCGCATCAAGGACTACGGCAGCAAGGGGATGGCCATCTCCGCGCTCAGCGGCATCGATATCGCGCTGTGGGACATCATCGGCAAGTCCTGCGGCAAGCCGGTGCACAAGCTGATCGGCGGCGCCTACCGCACCGAGGTGCAGTCGTATGCCACCGGCCTGTACTTCATCGACATGGACCGCCTCATCGAAGAAGCCGTGGAAGAGGCCGCCGAATACGTGCAGCAGGGCTTCACGGCCATCAAGATGAAGATCGGGCTGGGCTCGCCCAAGCTGGACCTGCGGCGGGTGCGCGCGGTGCGCGAGACCGTGGGCGGCGACGTGCGCCTGATGGTGGACGCCAACCATTGCTTCACCGTGCCGGCCGCGATCCGCCTGGGGCGCGAGCTGGAGGCGCTGGACGTCGAATGGTTCGAGGAACCCATCTCGCCGGAAGACCTGGACGGCTATGTCGAAGTGACCCGCGCCCTGGACATGGCCGTGGCCGGCGGCGAAAACGAATTCACCCGCTGGGGCTTTCGGGACATCGTCGCGCGCAAGGCCATGGACATCGTGCAGCCGGACGTCTGCGCCGCGGGCGGCATCAGCGAGTGCCGCAAGATCGCCACGCTGGCCATCAGCCACGGCGTGGAGTGCGTTCCCCACGCGTGGGGGTCGGCCATCGGCCTGGCCGCCACCCTGCAATTCCTTGCCGCGCTGCCGGACCAGCCGCCGAGCTTCCGCCCCATGCCGCCGCTGCTGGAGTTCGAGCAATGCGAAAACCCCTTCCGCGACGAGCTGACGGAAACGCCCATCGAACAGCGGCGCGGCATCGTGCAGATTCCCACCGGCCCCGGCCTGGGCATCGAGATCAAGCGCGCCGTGCTCGACCGCTATCGCGTCGCCTGACGGAGGACGCGACATGCGCTTCATCTCGCTCCAGCGCGACGGCGGATGCGTCGTTCCCGGCATTGTCCTGCGCCGCGACGGCGTCGACGTGGCGGTGGACGTCACGCATGCGGCCAACCCGCCGTGGTGCGCGGCCTTGCCGGCCGATCTGCTGGCCTGGATAGAAACGGGCCTGGACGCGCTGGCGGCGCGCCTGGACGCCACCGCCTTCGCCGACGCCGCCTGCATGCCCCTGGCAGGGGCCACGCTGGCGGCGCCCCTGCCGCGTCCGGGCAAGGTCGTGGGGGCCGCCTTCAACTTCCACGACGCGCTGCGCGAGCGCGGCATGCCGCCGCCAGCGGCGCCGGTCATCTTCATCAAGTCCGGCCGCACCGTGATCGGTCCCGGCCAGCCCGTGCGCCTGGCCGCGGACGTCGGCAACGTGACGTACGAAGCCGAACTGGGCGTGGTCATCGGCCGCACGGCGCTGCGTATCGACGCCGCGCACGCGATGGACCACGTCGCCGGCTATCTCGTCGTCAACGACGTCAGCGCCAGCGACATGGTCCGCGCCGACAAGGCGTTCGTGCGCGGCAAGAGCCAACCCACGTTCTGCCCCTGCGGTCCCTGGATCGCCACCCGCGACGAGGTCGCCGACCCCGGCGCGCTGGGCGTGCGCCTGCGGTTGGACGGCGTATCGCGGCAACAGGGCAACACCGCCGACCTGGTGTTCGGCATCGCCGAACTGATCGCCCATGCCTCGACGCAGATGCCCCTGGACCCGGGCGACATCATCGCCACCGGCACGCCCGCCGGCGTCGCCATCGCCCACGATCCGCCCGCCTGGCTGCGCCCGGGATCCGCCATGACCGCGGAAGTCGACGGCCTGGGCGCCCTGCACAATCCCATCGTCGCGGAGGGCAAGCCATGATCGTAAATCCTCCCACGGGGAGGCAGGCGCGCAACGACAGGAGGGCACACCAGTGAGCGATCTTCCCGTGGTGCTGTTGACCAGCGCCATCCATCCCGATGAACACGCGCGGCTGGCCCGCCACGCGACCGTCGTCCAAGCGGCGGATCCGCAGCCGGACACCCTGCGGCGCGCGATCGCGCCGGCGCAGGGCGTGATCGTGCGCAACCCGCTGCCCGCCGACATCTTCGAACACGCGCCGCGGCTCAAGGCGGTGGTTCGGCATGGCGTCGGCCTGGACATGATCCCGATGGAGGCCGCCCGCCGCTTCCCGGTCACCGTCGCCAACGTACCCGGCGCCAATACCGCCACGGTGGTGGAGTACTGCGTGGCCGCCATGCTGCATCTGCGGCGACCCCTGGCGCGCATGGACCGCATGCTGCGCGAACAGGGCTGGGCCCCCGCGCGGGCCATGGGCGAGGGCAGCGGCGAATTGAGCGGCGCCACCTGCGGCATCGTGGGCGTGGGCGCCATCGGCAGCCGCCTGGCCGCCGTCGCGGGCGCGCTGGGCATGCGCGTGCTGGGCCTGACGCGCAGGCCCGAAACATTGCCGCCGGGCGTGCGGGCCGCCGACAAGGAAACACTGATGCGCGAATCGGACGTCATCGTGCTGTGTTGCCCGCTCACCGACGCCACGCGCGGCCTGGTGGACGAAGCCGCGCTGTCCGTCGTCCGGCCCGGCGCTATCCTGATCAACGTCGCGCGCGGACCCGTGGTCGACACCGCCGCGCTGATGCGCGCGCTGGAGGACGAGCGCCTGGCCGGCGCCGCGCTCGACGTGCACGACGTGCAGCCGCTGCCGGCGGACGCGCCCATCCTGCGCAGCCCGAACGTCCTGCTGACGCCCCACGTGGCGGGAGCCACCGCCGCCAGCATGCGCCGCATGAGCGAAGGCGCGGTGGACGAAATGCTGCGCATCCTCGCCGGGCATGAGCCCATGAACCGCGTTTGAAACCATAGAGCAGGAGCCGCCATGAAAATCACCGATATCCAGGCAGTCCCCATCTCCTTTCCCGTGCCGCCCGAGAAATCGGTGCGGCTGGGCATAGGCCGCAGCGTCAAGCGCGATGCCGTGCTGGTGCGGGTGCGCACCGACGAAGGCCTGACCGGATGGGGCGAATCGCATCACGGGCGCTGCCCCGGCGCCATCGCGCGCCTGCTCGACACCACGGTGCGGGAACTGGTGGTCGGCATGGATGCGCTGGACGTCGCCGGCGTGACCGCCCGCATCCTGAAAATGCAGTTCGCCAGCCACGGCATGGGCGCGGCGGCGGCGCTCGCGCTCAGCGGCCTGGACCTGGCCTTGTGGGACATCCGCTCGCAGGTCACGGGATGGCCCCTGTTCCGCCAGCTGGGCGGCGCGGCGCGTCCCGTGAAGGCCTATGCGGGCGGCATATCGCTGGGCTGGCAGGAGCCGTCGCAACTCGCCGAGGAAGCGCTGGGCTTCGTCGAGCAAGGCTATCGCGCGCTCAAGCTGCGCGTGGGCGATACGCCGGCGCGCGACATCGCCCGCGTCCGCGCCGTGCGCGCCGCGGTGGGCGACGACGTCGACATCCTGGTGGACGCCAACACCAGCTACGGCATCGACGACGTGCGCCGCGTCATGCCGGCCTACGAAGAGCAGAACGTCGGCTGGCTGGAAGAA
Organism: Bordetella genomosp. 10; assembly: GCF_002261225.1. NCBI lineage: Bacteria > Pseudomonadati > Pseudomonadota > Betaproteobacteria > Burkholderiales > Alcaligenaceae > Bordetella > Bordetella genomosp. 10. Next base: position 3,275,261 of record NZ_NEVM01000005.1, on the reverse strand, counting down.
CCCTTTCCCGCGCACGACGCGCAAGCCTATGCGCGCGCGGCGCGGCTGGGCCGCGTGCCCCTGGCCGCGGGCGAGAATCACTACACGCGCTACGAGTTCGCGCCGCTGGTGGCGGCCGGCGACGTGGGCTTCATCCAGCCCGACCTGTCCAAATGCGGCGGCGTCACCGAGGGCATGCGCATCGCCGCCCTCGCCGCGTCGGCCAAGCTGAGCATCAACCCGCACACCTCGGCCACCGCGATCAACATGGCCACCACCATCCATTACCTGTGCGCCCTGGACAACCCCGGCTACTTCGAGGCCGACGTCACCGCGCTCAATCCCTTCCGCGACGACATGATGGACAAGCCGCCCTACGTCCTGGACCAGGACGGCATGGTGCGCCCCTACGAAGGCGTCGGCCTGGGCCTGGAGATAGACGAGAAATTCCTCGCCGCGCATCCCCTGATAGAAGGGCCTTGCTACGTTTGAGGACGTGAATAGGCCAGCAATGCGGCAATGGCGGCAAGCTGCACGGCGGCCGCCACCGGGAACAGCCAGGCGGCGCCGCCGAGATCGCGCAGCAGGCCGAACAGCGCCGGCGCGAAGGCATAGGTGCCCTGCGACACCGCCACGATCAAGGGAATCACGCGCTGCGCGTCGGCGCGCGTGAATTCGGTCTGCGCGATCAGCGGCGGCAAGGAAGTGGCGTTGCCGATGCCGGAGCCGAACAACAGCAGGCCGGCCCAGCGCAGCACGCCCACCAATGCGCCCTCCTGCGCCGGCAGCCACACGCTCATCAGCAGCGCGAGCACGCCGGCCGCCTGCAAGCCGTAGGCGATGGCCGCGACCCGGCGACGGTCGGTGCCCGGCGGCATCAGCCTGCCGACCGCGATGCGGCCGAAGATCGCGCAGGCCGTGCACAGGCCCATGGCGAAGCCGGCCGCCTTCTCGCCCATGACGGGCGCCAGCAACGAGAACAAGTGGGCGATCAAGCCGATCTGCGCGAACAGCCCCAGGGCCATGCCGGCGCACAGGGTAAGGAAGCGGCGGTCCTTCCAGGTATCCGTCAAAGGCGCCGGCGGCGCTTGTACTCCAACCCCATCGCCGCTTGCGGCATCGGCCGTGCCGCTACTCCCAGTGGCGGCGGGCGGGGGCGCCGTGACACCCCCATCTTGCCCGGCGCCGGCATATACGCCATCCGGATACTGCCCCTTGGAGGCCGGCGTATGGCGGAACACGGCGGCGGCCAGCCACGCCATCGTGCCCACCATCGCCACGCCCACGACCATCGCCGCGCCGTCGAGCCCCATGACACCGATCAGCAGCACCCACAAGGGCGAGAACACCACGCCGCCCAGGCTGGCGCCGTTGTAGGCCGTGCCCAGGGCCAACGGCCGCCGCGCGACGTACCAGGGCGCGATCAGGGCGTTGACGGCGGCCCCGCCCATCGTCACCCATCCGGCGCCGCTCAGCGTCGCCGCCAGGAACAATTGCGCGGGCGTCGCGGCGATGCCCCAGCCATACACCCCCAGGGCCAGCACGACGGCCCCCAGCACCGTGACGCGCGGCACGCCCGCGCGCCGATAAAACCGCGGCAGGTTGGCCACCACGAAGGCGCCCAGCACGAAGTGCCAGGTGACGGCAGCCGAAGCCCACGCCACATCGGCCGCCCCGCGCCGCACGACCGACTGCAAAAAGACGGGCGGCCCGTAGAACCCCACGCCCCAACCGAAAACCGCCAGCACAAAGGTGGCGGCGATGACCTTGGATCCGAAAAAAGAATGCGCCGGCGCGCCGATGCTCATCGACATTTTTCTGCTTGTATTGATGGACAGGCCGCCAGTATGCGGCAACGACGCATCCACACTTCGACCATGATCGAATCGTGCCCGACAGGACCACTGCCGTCGACATCTCGCCTTATGCGCCATAGCCGCTGCCGGCCAGGACGGCATGACCTCAGTGCAGCAGCTTGACGATCTCGTCGCCCGTCTGCGAAATATGCGATGCCAGCAGGCGTTGCGCGCCTTTCGTATTTCCTGCGCGGCACAAGCTCAGGATCTCGCGATGGTCCGCCTGGGAGTCGGACTTGTATTGCGACCTCGACCAGAGCATTCTCAGATAGGGTTCGAGCGCCAGCCGCAATCTTTCAAGCATCGCGAGGGTTCGCGGCCGATTGGCCTTCGCGTAGAGATGGCTGTGGAAATCGACGTTGAGGGACAGTTGTTCATCCAGCGTCTTCGCCGCATCGAGCTCGACGATTATCTGCTCTGCCCGATCGAAATCCTCTTCGGTCAGGCGCGGGATCGCTTTCGCCAGAAGCATCGATTCGAGCATCACCCGCAACTCCACGATCTCGTGGACATCATCGTCGGAGAGGCAAGCGACGATCGCGCCACGCCTGGGCACGATCGCCACCACGCCTTCCTCCCCGAGCAGCCGCAGCGCCTCGCGCACGGTCACCTGGCTAACCGAAAACTGTTTCGCAATCGCGTCCTGGCGCAATGGCTCGCCCGGTTTGAACACCCCGCGAAAGATCGCCTCGCGCAGCGCATCGGCCACCACGCCGGAGATCGGCTGCCGGCGGTCCTGGACCGCTTGCGCCAGCGAAATCAGTTCGTCCATCGGTAAAACCCTTAGAAAAAACGGCACCTCCGGATGTTGACACATTTTTTCCGCAAGCGTAAGTTCCCGATTACCGATGAACGATTATCGATAATCAGGAGAACGGATGCACCTTGACCTTACCCAGTTCGACGCTGTCACTTTCGATGTCTACGGCACCTTGATCGATTGGGAGCCCTCCATCATCAGGATGTTCCGCAGCGTCGCCGACCAGCACGGCGTCGAACTGTCACACGAGGAATTCCTGCTCGAATTCGACCGCGCCCGGGCGCAGTTGCAGCGCGTTCGCCCCGCGCTGCTGTATCCCGACGTCTTGAAACAGGCATACGAGCAGTTCTGCGAGCGCCATGACGTGGCGCCCGACGACGCGGAGCGCGAAGTCTTCGGCAAGGCGGTCATGCTTTGGCCCGCGTTCGACGATGCCATCGAATCGCTCGCGCATCTTCACGCGCACATGAAGATCGGCCTGCTCAGCAACATCGACAACCAGTCTCTCGGCTACTCCGTGCGCAAACTGCGGCTGGCGCCGGACGTGGTGGCGACGGCCGAAGGCGTGGGCGCATACAAGCCGGACCATGCTCACTTCGACGCGGCAATCCGGGATTTCGAGGCGATGGGCATCGCCAGGAACCGCATTCTCCACGTCGGCCAGAGCCTGCGCGCCGACGTCATTCCGGCAAATGCGCTCGGCATCAAGTGCGTATGGATCAAACGTCCCGGCCGCAGCCTCGGTTCGCGTCCCGAGGATGCGCGAGGCGCGCAACCGGATGCCGTCTTTGACACGATGCACGACTTCGCGTTGGCCCATCGCGCACAGATGGCCCTATCAAACCGGACAACCGGACACAAGGACTGACATCATGACTCGCGGTGTAATTCGACGGACAATATCCTGCCTGGGACTATGCGTTGTAGCCACTTTCCTCGGCGGCGGCCAGGTGCTCGCACAAACTGCGGATGCAGCCATGTCGCGTATCAAGGCGAATGGCGAAGTGGTCATCGGGTATCGGCAATCGAGCATTCCCTTCTCCTATCTCGATTCCAGCCAGAAACCGGTCGGCTACACGATCGACCTCTGCATGGCTGTCGTCGAAAACCTGAAACGCCAACTGGGAGGCAAGGACCTCAAGGTCCGTTTCGTTCCCGTCGACCTGACGACGATCATTCCGCTCCTGCAGAACAGAACGATCGATATGGAATGCGGCTCCACGGTGCACACCGTCAAGCGCGCCGCCCAGGTCGACTTCTCGCTCGTCACGATGGCGGCGGCCGACCAGCTCCTCGTGAAAAGCGATTCGAAAGTGCAGCAGATCGAGGACCTGAACGGACAGGCGCTGGCCGTCATTGCAGGCTCGACCAACGCCGCGCTCGCACAGTCGCTGAACAATCAGCACAAGCTTGGCATCCGCCTGGTCTTCGTCAAGGACCAGGCCGAGGGTTTTCTCGCCGTATCGACCGGCCGGGCGCAAGCGTATATGACCGACAACGTCATCCTCCATGGCCTGCAAAAGCGCGCATCGGATCCTTCGCAATTCCGGGTCGTCGGCCGCGACCTGTCATACCTGCCGTATGGGATTGTCCTGGCGCCGAATAATTCTTCTCTCGGATCGGTGGTCGACGCGACGCTCTCCGGCATGTATTCGTCCGGCGCGGCGAAAGCGCTCTACACGAAGTGGTTCGTGCCGATAGGAATGCCGCTCGGCAATGACACGGAGCAGATCTTCCGGGTCCAAACCTTTCCGAACTAGGCGAGGTCCATCGCGGCGGCATTCCCGAATCTTCCCCGCCGCCGCGACCGTAAATTCATCGGAGTAGCGCAGTCATGGCTTATCAATGGAGCTGGCGTTCTTTTGACGACGTGTCGACCGACGGCGTGTCGACTTACTTGCACAATATGTTCGCCGGCGCGGGATGGTCTGTACTGACGGCGCTCCTTGGGGCCTCGCTCGCGCTCGCGATCGGCGTCGCCGTCGGTTTGATGCGCGTTTCCGAACGGCCGCTATACAGGACCCTGGGCGCCATCTACGTCGAGATCTTTCGCGACATCCCCTTGCTGGTCCAGATGTTCCTCTGGTACTTCGTCTTTCCCGAACTCATTCCTCACCGCGCCGGCGCGTGGCTGAAATCGCTCGAGTACGGCCCCTTCTATACCACCGTCGTTTCGCTGGGCCTCTACACGGCGGCCCGCGTCGCCGAACAGACGCGGTCGGCAATCGCGAGCTTGCCCAAGGGCCAGATGATGGCGTCCCAGGCATTGGGGCTGACACGGGGAGATGCGTACCGGAAGGTCGTGCTTCCCCAGGCCTTCCGGATGATGCTCCCGCCGCTTACGTCCGAGATGGTGAACCTGATGAAGAATACATCGGTGGGAATGACCATCGGGCTTCTTGAATTGACGGCCCGGGCCCGGGACATGCAGGAAAGCGCCTTCCGCGTATTTGAAGCGTTCTCCGCCGCGACGCTCGGATACGTGGCGATCAATCTCATGATCATCGGCGCCTTCCGATACCTCGAGCGCCGCCCGCGGCTCAAACTGAAAAATCGGACCACGCCGTCCGCGAAAGAGGCATTGTCATGAGCGGCCTCGACTTCTCCATCGTATTTTCGAATCTTCACTATCTGATCGTGGAGGGTCTCGGCCTCACGTTGCAGCTAACGGTGGTCTGCGCATGCACCGGCCTTGCGATCGGCACGCTGCTCGCGCTCATTCGTCTGTTCGGCCCGGGATGGGCCGGACTCATCGTCAGCCTGTGGGTGAGTCTTTGCCGGTCCATTCCCCTCATCCTGGTGGTCTTCTGGGTCTACTTCCTGAGCCCCTACGTCCTGGCGTGGATGACGAACGCCGACGCGCCGGTCCAGATCAGCGCCGTCAAATCGGCATTCGTGACTTTCACCCTGTTCGAGGCGTGCTACTACTGCGAGATCGTGCGCGCAGGCATCCTGGCGGTCCCGCGCGCGCAAAGCGCCGCCGCGCGTGCATTGGGACTGAGCGAAATCCAGGTGCTTATCAAGGTCGTCATTCCGCAGGCGTTCCGTTCAGTGGCTCCCATCCTGATACTGCAAGCCATCGTCCTCTTCCAGGACGTCTCGCTGGTTTACGTGTTGTCCCTCACCGATTTCCTCGGCGCGGCGACACAGCTCGGCCAGCAACAGAATCGTCTGGTGGAAACGTACCTCTTCGTCGCCATCGTCTACTTCCTTATTTGCCTTGTCTCGACACGAGGCGTCCATCGTCTTCCGAAACATCTCTCGCACGCGTAGAAGGGAAAAATGATCGACATCAAGAATGTCACGAAACGCTTTGGCGACTTCACTGTCCTCGATCGTTGCAACACGTCCGTCAGAAAAGGCGAGGTGGTGGTGATCTGCGGACCGTCGGGGTCGGGAAAATCGACGCTCATCAGATGCGTCAATGGACTGGAGCCGATTTCGGACGGCGCCATTACGGTCGACGGCATCCCGGTCGGCCACGGTTCGCAACTGCGCTCGATCCGAAGAAAGGTCGGCATGGTGTTTCAGCATTTCGAGCTTTTCCCTCACCTCTCCATCATGGAAAACGTGGTCATGGCCCAGCGCCTGGTTCTGCAACGCGATGACGAGACGTCGCGGGCCAAGGCCATCGCGCTTCTCACCCGGATTGGCTTGCGCGCCCACGCGGATAAATTCCCCGGCCAGTTGTCCGGCGGACAGCAACAGCGTGTGGCCATCGTGCGTGCCTTGAGCATGGACCCGCAGGGCATACTCTTCGACGAACCCACGTCGGCGCTGGATCCCGAAATGGTCAGCGAGGTGCTGGACCTGCTTGGCGAACTCGCCGCCGAAGGCATGACGATGATGATCGTGACCCATGAGATGGGATTCGCTCGCCGCGTTTCGGACCGCGTTGTCTTCATGGACCACGGCAGCATAGTCGAAGACGTCTCCAAGGACGAGTTCTTCGATGCCCCCCGGTCGGATCGGGCCCGGGATTTCCTCACACGGGTAATCCGGCACTGATCGCCGCCGGAAAAAGGACTCCATACGATGACTACATTCGACATGCCGGCGCCCGCGGACGTGAGATCGGCGGCGCAAGCGCTCGACGGCGTCGCGATCCGCACGCCCTTGCTTCGGTCGGCACGGCTCAGCCGCATAACGGGGAGCGAGGTTTTCATCAAGCTCGAAAGCCTGCAACACACGGGCGCCTTCAAGTTCAGGGGCGCATACAACTGCCTGTCCCGCCTCAAACCGGATGACTGTCCGGACGGCGTCCTCGCCTATTCAACCGGGAATCACGGACAGGCCATCGCAACGGTCGCCAGGCTGCTGGGCCTGCGCGCCAAGGTCGTAATGCCTGAGGACGCGCCGGCCGTCAAAATCGAGAAGGCTCGCAAGCAAGGCGCGGAAATCGTCCTGTACAACCGGACTCGCGAGAGCCGGGAGGACATTGCGCGGCGAATCAGCGATACCGGCCGATATACGACCGTCCCGCCGGGAGACCATCCACACGTCATCGCCGGCCAGGGCACCGTGGCCTTCGAGGCGCTGGCCGAATTCGGCGAGGATAGGATCGACACGATTATCGTGCCGTGCGGCGGCGGAGGACTCGCGGCGGGCACCTGCCTCGCGCGCGACGCCCTGGCCTCGCACGCCGACGTCTGGGTCGCGGAACCGTCGGCGTTCGACGACACCCGGCGTTCACTTGCCTCGGGCCGGCGCGAGACGAACGCGCCCGGGGTGACGTCCATCTGCGATGCCCTGCTTGCGCCCACGCCCGCGGAACTGCCGTTCGCCATCAACAAAATAGGCGTTGCCCGCGCCATCTCGGCCACCGACGAGCAGGTGATGGCCGCGATGAAGCTGCTTTACGAAGAGTTCAGGGTGGCGGTGGAACCGGGCGGCGCGGTCGCCGTCGCGGCCGTCATGCGCGAGCCGTCACTGCTTCCCAAAAAGGGGCACGTGATCATCGTCGCGTCGGGAGGCAATGTGGATGCCGATCTCTTTGCGGCGGCGATCAGCCAGGCGGTATAGGAGGTCCAGCTCTCGTTGAGAAAGCCATGACTTCATGGGACCGCCGGCGCGACGATGCTCATCGACATTTTCCGCTTGTATGGAGGGACAGGCCGCCAGTATGCTGCAATGGCGTATCCATACTTCGACAAGGATCGAATCATGCCCGACATTCCCGCCAACGTCGACGAGGCGGTCGAGGGTCAGCTCGCCGCCATTGCCGCGGCCATCGGCGATCCCGCCCGCGCCCGCATGCTGTGCAGCCTGCTCGATGGCTGCGCGCGCACGGCCACCGAACTGGCGGCGGTCGCCGACATCGGCGCCTCCACCGCCAGCAGCCACTTCGCGCGCCTGCGCGAACAAGGGCTGGTGACGCAAGCGATGCAAGGCAAGCATCGCTACTACCGCCTCGCCAATCCCGACGTCGCCGCGGCGCTGGAAGCCCTGCTGGTCGTCACGGGCGTGCGCGCCGCGCCTTTCAAGCCGCGCACGCCGCCGGATCTGTGCGAAGCGCGCACCTGCTACAAGCACATGGCGGGCGCGGTCGCCGTGCGCGTGCACGACGCCTTTCTCGCGCGCGGCTATCTGCGCGCCGGCGCGGGGCAATACGCGCTGACGCCGCGCGGCGAAGAATATCTGCGCGGCCTGGGCGTGGACGTGGAGACCATCCACACCACGCGGCGCAGCTTTGCCCATCCCTGCCTGGACTGGAGCGCGCGCCGCCCGCATATCGGCGGCGCCTTGGGCGATGCGCTGCTGGCGCATTTCCTGGCGCGCAAATGGGTCGAGCGGCAAGGCCATTCGCGCGCCCTGCGGCTGACCCGCAGCGGCGAAAAAGCCCTGCGGTTCGCGTAACCGCGGGGCGGGCAAGACAGGCGCGGCTCAAGGCAGCCAGATCTCACGCATCATCGACTCCAGCGCGACCACCAGGGGCTCGCCGGCGCGGTCCGACGACGCGATGAAGCCCAGCATCGCGTCGGCATGCACATTGCCCCACACCGTGCAATCGCCCGCCGCCGCGCCCTGCAACGCGATCTCCTCGCGCAGCAGCGCGCATCCGGCGTCGGCCCGCACCAGGGCCATCAGGTTGGCCTGGTCGTCGTTCTGCATCACCACGCGCGGGCTCAGGCCATGCCGCTCGAACAGATCGCGCAGCAGCAGATGCGCATGGCTGCCCGCCGGCCCGTCCAGCCAGGGCAGTTGCGCCAGCTCGCGCCAACCGCCCTTGCGCATGCTGTCCGCCAGCGCGCGCGGCAATGCCACCCGATAGCGCACGCTGCGCAACGGCATCCATTGCAGGCCGCGCGGCGGCGCGGAAGCGACCGTCAGCGCCGCCGCCAGGCGGCCGCCGGCGACCTGCTCGGCCAGCGCCTCGGCCGGCATCACGTGCGTCTTCAATTCCACCAGGGGCAGTTGGCGCATCACCGTCGCCGCCAGCTCGCCCAGCCGCAGGAAATCGGGCTGTTCGCTCGGCACGCCCAGCTCCAGCACGCCGTGCAACTCCCCTTGCAGGGCCTGCGCCGCCGACTTCAGTTGATTGCCCAGGGCCACCAGTTGCTCGGCGGTCTCCAGCAACGCTTCGCCGGCCTTGGCCAGCACCAGACGGCCGCCGCTGCGGTCGAACAGCGCCACGCCCAGGCTTTGTTCCAGCGCCTTGATCTGCGCGGTCACGGCCGGCTGCGTCAACGACAACGCCTCCGCCGCGCGCGTCACGTTGCCCAGGCGGGCCACCTTGATGAAGGCGCGGATCTGGTAGATCTCCATGCCGCCGTCAGGCCGCCAGCAGGCGCACCTGGCTGGGCTCCAGGCCCAGCGCGACCGGCGCGCCGATGGGGAAGATCGACAGGCCCGCCAGGTGCGATTGATCGGCCGTGATGCACTGGTCCCCGATCATGACCTGGTAGCGCGTGAATTCGCCCTGGAACTCGCTGGCATGCACCACGCCGGGCAGCCACACGTAGCGCGCGTCGGGCGTGCCGCCGGCCAGGTCGATGCGCACCGTGTGCGGCCGGAAACTGGCCGCCATGCGCGGCCCGTCCGGCAGGTCGCCGTTGACGGGCAGGTGCAGGTCGCCCACGCCGTCCACCGACAACACCACGCCCTGGCTGGCGCGTTCCTTCACGGCGCCTTCGAGCACATTCATCGTGCCGACGAAATTCGCCACGAAGCGGTTCACCGGGAAGTCGAACAGATTGTTGGGCGAACCGATCTGCTGCACCACGCCGTGGTCCAGCACCGCCATGCGGTCGGCGGTGGTCATGGCCTCTTCCTGGTCGTGGGTGACGAAGATGGTGGTGATGCCCAGGCGCCGCTGCAAGGCCAGCAGTTCGCGCCGCATCTGGACGCGCAGTTTCTTGTCCAGGTTGGACAAGGGCTCGTCCAGCAGCAGCACCTGCGGTTCGATGACGATGGTGCGCGCCAGCGCCACGCGCTGCTGCTGGCCGCCCGACAGTTCGTTGGGGCGGCGCTTGGCGTATTGCGAAAGCCCCACCAGCGCCAGCGCGGCTTCGGTGCGGTCGCGCAATTCGGCGCGCGACACCTTGCGTTCGACCAGGCCGAAGGCCACGTTGTCGAACACCGTCATGTGCGGCCACAGCGCGTAGCTCTGGAACACCATGCCGATGTTGCGCTTCCATGGCGGAATGCCCGTCACGTCCTTGCCGTCGACCAGCAACTGGCCGCTGGCGTGCTGGTTGAATCCCGCGATCAGGCGCAGCAGGGTGGACTTGCCCGACCCCGACGGCCCCAGCAAGGCGAAGAACTCGCCGGGCTCGATGGAGATGTTCAGGTTCTTGAGCACCTGTGTCTTGCCGTAGGACAGCGAAATGTCCCGGCACTCGACGCCGACTTTCTTCATAGAGCCTCCAACTCCTCGTCGTTGTTCGTCCGCGCCGGCCGCTGCCGCGCGGTGGAGCGCTGCACCAGCACGTGGCTCGCATAGGTCCCGATGGCCACCGCCACCACCGCCAGCACGCCCAGCGCGGCGCCCGGGCCGCGTCCCGAAGCGCTCTGCATGTACAGGTAGATGCCGTAGCTCATGGGCGCCTGGCTTTCGCGCGTCACCAGCATGATGGTGGCCGACAGCTCCACCGCCGCCGTGACGAAGCTGGTCACGAAGCCGGCGAGCATGCCGCCGGCCATCAACGGCACCACCACCCGTCGGATAGTACGCCAACGGTTGGCGCCCATGGACTGCGCCGCCTCTTCCAGCGAAACGTTGACCTGCTGCAAGGCGGCCACGCAGGAGCGCAGCGCGTAGGGCAGGCGCCGCACCGAATAGGCAATCATGATCAGCACCCAGGACCCGGTCAGCAAGGTGCCCGTGAAGGGAATGCCGACGCCGCGGAAGGTGCGCAGCAGGCCGATGGCCAGCACGATGCCCGGAATGGCCAGCGCCGCCGAGGCCAGCCAGTCCAGCCACTGGCGGCCGGGCAGCCGGGTGCGCAGCAGCAGGTAGGCGATGGCCGTGCCCAGCACCACGTCCACGCCGGCCGCCAGCCCGCAATAGAGCAGGGTGTTGGCGATCATGCCGCTGGAATCCTGGAAGACCGAGACGTAGTGGGCCAGCGTATAGCCGTCGGGCAGCGGCGCATAGCTCCACACGCTGGCGAAGGACAGCAGCAGCACGCCGATATGCGGCGACAGCACCAGCAGCAGGACCAGGATGATCCAGCCATAGGCCAGCACGCTCTCGGCCGGCCGCAGGCGGCGCTTCTGGATCGCGCCGCCGCCCTTCTGCAGCGTCGAATAGTCCTTGCCGCTGAGCAGGCGCGTGGACAGCCACAGCGAGACGATGGAAAACGCGATGATGATGACGCCGATCACATAGCCCAGCGGATCCTCCAGGCCGACCTGGGTGATGCGCAGGTAGGCCTGCGGCGCCAGCATATTCGTCGCGCCCAGCACCAGCGGCGTGCCCAGATCGTCGAAGACCTTGATGAAGACCAGCGAGGCCCCCGCCACGAAGCCCGGCAGGGCCAGCGGAAAGATGATGCGGCGGAACAGCCGGAAGCCGCGCGAGCCCAGGTTGAAGGCCGCCTCCTCCATCGAGCCGTCGATATTGCGCAGCGCCACCACCAGGTTCATCAGGATGAAGGGGAAGTAATGCAGCGCCTCGACGAAGATGACGCTGTTCAGGCCCTCCATCAGCGGAATATTGATATCGAACCAGTCGCCCAGCAAAAGGTTGACGCTGCCCGAGCGGCCGAAGATCAACTGCATCGCCACCGCGCCGACGAAGGGTGGCATGATCAGCGGCAGCACGCCCAGCGTCTGGATGATCAGGGCGCCGCGGAATTCGAAGCGCACGGTGAAATAGGCGAGCGGCACCGCGATGAGCGAAGCCAATAGCGTCGACCAGCCCGCCACGTAGAGGCTGTTGAAGAACGCCTCCTGCATCAACGGCTGGTTGAAGAAGGACTGGAAATGCCCGAGGGTGAAACTGCCGTCGGCGTTGACGAAGGCCGTGTGGAACACCGTGGCGACCGGCACCAGCAGGAACAGCAGGAGAAAGGCCAGCACCAGCAGCGCCACGGCCGCGGGTCCCTTGCTCAAGCCGAAGGGAGAAGAATTTCGCATGCGAAGTCCGGAATGCCGCGACGGGGCCGGCGCCCGGTCACGGCGAGGAAAACGGACCGCCCGTGGCGCCGGACGGTCCGGAGAGGGGGAAATACGCGGCGGAACGTCCCGGCCGTTACAGCGCCGCCGCCTGGCCCGCCAGCTTCACCGCTTCTTCATAGTTGGCGCGCGCCTTGCCGTTCCACTCGCCTTCCAACTGGGTGATCTTCTGGCTCACCGACGAATCGCGCTTGTCGCCCGCGAACAGCTTCTGGAACGAGGGATCGGCCGCCTGCTTCTCGTCGACCAGCGGATCCCAGGCCAGCTTGCGCGCCTGCGCCAGCAGGTCCGCCGCCTTGCCCGATTTGGCCTTGTCGCCGAGCTTGCGTTCGGCGTCGTAGATGGCCTTGGTGGCCTGCTGCAACTCCTTCAGGCGGAAGGTGATGGTCTGGTCGTAGAGCGACTGCACCACGTAGTAGCGCGACTGCGACAGATTGACGTCGAAGTGCACCTTGCTGCGCTTGGCGATTTCCGAGGGGTCCGGATAGCCGGCCGGGATCTTGCCCTTGAGCTCGCTGTAGGGAAGCACGGGCAGGCGCGAGATCTTCGGGTCCAGCAGCACTTCCTGGCCCGGCAGGTCCAGGGTGTAGCGGATGAACTGCTTGGCCTCGTCCGTATTCTTGGCGCCTTCGATCAGCGCGATATTGGCCGGCACGATGGCGGTTTCCGTCGGGTAGACGAACTCCACCGGGAACTTGGAGAACTTGCTCGACAGGCCGAAGAAATCGATCACCGGTCCCGCGCCGAACTGGCCGTTGTTCACGCCGTCCGGCACGCCGAAGGAGCGCTCGGTCACCGCGCTGCTGTTGCCGGACATGCGCAACAGCGTGCGCCAGCCCTCGTTCCAGCCTTCGCCCTGGAGTATGGTCTCCGCGGTCAGGTGCATGGTGCCCGACCGGGAGGGCGAGGTGATGCCCACGTGGCCGAACCAGGCCGGCGCCAGCAGGTCCTTCCACTCGACCGGCGCGGTCAGCTTGTGCGCCTTCAGATAGCGCGTGTTGTACATGATGCCGTAGCCGGCCAGGGCCTGGCCGAAGTAGAGCCCGGCGGTATCGTTGATGGGGAAACTGCCGATCTTGTCCGGCACCTTGGGATTGGCCAGGTCGCTGGCCTTGGCCAGCAGCTTGGCCTGCGCCAGCAATTCGAAGGCGTCCGGCGCGCTGGCCCAGAACACGTCGGGCCGCTGGCCGGCGGGCGTCTCGCGCACATAGGCGATGCCGGCCACCGTATTCTTGTTCAGGAACTCCAGCGTGATGCCGGGATGGCTTTTCTCGAAAGCCACCTTGTAGGCCTGGGTCAGATCCTTGGGAAAGGACGTAATCACCGTCACGGTGCCGGCCTGCGCGGCCGCGCCCGCGCCGGTCAAGGCCAGCGCCAGGGCAAGGCGTCGGATACTGGGCATGGTTGTCTCCCTCTTGTCATTTATCGTGCGGCAACCTTACGGGGCGGCCGACCCAGCGTCCAATTAGAAATTTTGATGCGGGCTATCAACGGTGGGATATTCTCCGCGCGGGCCATCCACCAAAGGGGTTACCACCCGTTCGGCCCAGGGGATTTCCTCGCGCAATGAAAAAGGCTGCCCGAAGGCAGCCCTTTTCGCCGGGGATCCGGCCCCCGGAGGCGCCGGACCCGCATGACCCCGCGGGGGCGCGCAAATCAGATATCGATATTGCTCGCCGACAGCGCGTGCGTTTCGATGAAGTTGCGGCGCGGTTCGACGTCGTCGCCCATCAGGGTCTGGAAGACCTCGTCGGCGGCGATGGCGTCTTCGATCTGCACGCGCAGCAGGCGGCGCACCTTGGGATCCATGGTGGTTTCCCACAACTGCTCGGGATTCATTTCGCCCAGGCCCTTGTAGCGCTGCTTGCTGACGCTGCGCTCGGCTTCGGCGCGCAGCCAGCGCATGACTTCGCGGAAGTCGGCGACGCCGGCCTCCTTGCGCTTTTCGCCCTCGCCGCGCGCCACCAGGGCGCCCTTGCCGATCAGGCCCAGGAAGGTCTTGGCCGAGCGCGACAGCACGCCATAATCGGCGCCGGCGACGAAGGTGGCGTCGATGACGCTGATGCGCGCATTGCCATGGCGCATGCGGCGCACGATCAGGCGCTGCTTCTCCGTGGCCGGGTCCACTTCGGCGGCGACGGTGACCGCATTGGGCGCCAGCGGATCGTACATGGCCTGTTGCAGCTTCTCGGCCGACGCGGCCGCGGTCTCCGGCGTCGTCAGGTCGATCTCCACGCCTTCGGCCATGGCCGACAGCGCGGCCTCGTCGATCATGCGCGAGGCGCGCCCGATCACGGCGTCGGCCAGCTCGTACTGGCGCGCCAGCTCGGCCAGCGCGTCGCCGGAGATGGGCTCGGCGCCTTCGGACGGCACCAGCGAGGCATCCTTCAACGCCAGTTGCAGCATGAACACCGCTTCTTCCTGGTCGTCCTTCAGATAGCGCTCGTCGCGGCCCACCTTGACCTTGTACAGCGGCGGCTGGGCGATGTACACGTAGCCGCGCTCCACCAGCTCCGGCATCTGGCGATACAGCAGCGTCAGCAGCAGGGTGCGGATGTGGGCGCCGTCGACGTCCGCGTCGGTCATGATGATCAGGCGGTGATAGCGCAGCTTCTCGACGTTGAAGTCCGGGCCGATGCTGGTGCCCAGCGCGGTGATCAGCGTGGCGATCTGCTCGCTGGCGATGAGGCGGTCGAAACGCGCCTTCTCGACGTTCAGCACCTTGCCGCGCAGCGGCAGGATGGCCTGGAACTTGCGATCGCGGCCTTGCTTGGCCGAGCCGCCGGCCGAGTCGCCCTCGACGATGTACAGCTCGCACAGCGCCGGATCCTTTTCCTGGCAATCGGCCAGCTTGCCGGGCAGGCCCGCGCCTTCCAGCACGCTCTTGCGGCGCGTCATTTCACGCGCCTTGCGCGCGGCCTCGCGCGCCCGCGCGGCTTCGACGATCTTGCCGCACAGCGCCTTGGCGTCGTTGGGATGCTCCAGCAGCCAGGTTTCCAGGGTGCGCGCGACGGCGTCTTCCACGGCCGGGCGCACTTCGCTGGACACCAGCTTGTCCTTGGTCTGGCTGCTGAACTTGGGCTCGGGCACCTTGACCGACAGCACGCAGGCCAGGCCTTCGCGCATGTCGTCGCCCGTGGTCTCGACCTTGGCCTTCTTGGCCAGCTCGTTGTCCGCGATGTACTTGTTCAACACCCGCGTCATCGCCGCGCGCAGGCCGGTCAGGTGGGTGCCGCCGTCACGCTGCGGAATGTTGTTGGTGAAGCACAGCACGCTTTCCGAATAGCTGTCGTTCCACTGCATGGCCACGTCGACCGTGACCGGCACGCCGCCGGCGCTCGATTCGGTGCTGACCGAGAACACGTTGGGATGCAGGACCGTCTTGCTGCGATTGATGAACTCGACGAAGCCCTTCACGCCGCCGGAGAACGCGAAATTCTCTTCCTTGCCCTGGCGCTGGTCGACCAGGCGGATCTTCACGCCGTTGTTCAGGAAGGACAGCTCGCGCAGCCGCTTCGACAGGATTTCGTAGTGATATTCGATGTGCGTGAAGATGACGGGATCGGCCAGGAAGCGCACTTCTGTGCCGCGCTTCTCGGTCTTGCCGGTCACCGCCAGGGGCGCGACGCGCTCGCCCTGGCGGAACTCCATTTCATGCACTTCGCCGTTGCGGCGGATGGTCAGGCGCAGCCATTCCGACAATGCGTTCACGCAAGACACGCCCACGCCGTGCAGGCCGCCCGACACCTTGTACGAGTTCTGGTCGAACTTGCCGCCGGCGTGCAGTTCGGTCATGACGATTTCCGCGGCGCTGCGGCCGAACTCGTCGTCCTTGTGGATATCGGTAGGAATGCCGCGGCCGTTGTCCGACACCGAGATCGAATTGTCGGTGTGGATGGTCACGACGATGTCGTCGCAATAACCGGCCAGCGCTTCGTCGATGGCGTTGTCGACGACTTCGAAAACCATGTGATGCAGGCCGGTGCCATCGGAGGTATCGCCGATGTACATACCGGGGCGCTTGCGCACGGCCTCCAGCCCCTTGAGCATCTTGATCGAATCCGCGCCATAGTTGGCGTTCTCGGAATTGGTGTTCGGCGTGTCGGACATAAGTCTTTTCGTTTACTGATTCAAAGAGCCACCGGCCCGGTAGGCCGGCACACCAGGCCGGAGAATGCCGGCCGGGCGAAGAAGGAACGATGCGCGTCGCGACGATCGAAGGACGTGCCCTGGAACGGCCCCCGCGGGGCCCGGCCCAGGGCACGTCCTTCGCTTAGATGCGCATCGGCATGACGACGTACTTGAACTGTTCGTCGTCGGGCAGCGTGATGAGCGCGGAAGCGTTCTGGTCGGGCATCACGGACCACTTGATCTCGTCGACCTTGACGTTGTTCAGCACGTCCAGCAGGTAGCCGACGTTGAAACCCACGTCCAGCGGTTCATGGCCGTAGTCGATGTCGATCTCTTCCTGCGCCTCTTCCTGCTCGGCATTGGTCGAGGAGATCTTCATCAGGTTCTGCGCCAGTTGCAGGCGCACGCCCTTGAACTTGTCGGTGGTCAGGATAGCGGCGCGCTGCAGGCTGCCTTGCAGGGCTTCGCGGTTGACCAGGAAATGGCGCGTGTAGGAAGTCGGGATGACGCGCGTGAAATCCGGGAACTTGCCTTCGACCAGCTTGGACACGAGCTCCACGTCGCCGAAGCGGAAACGGATCTGGCCCGGCGCCACGTCGATGTCGACCACGGCGTCGCTGTCTTCGAGCAGGCGCTGCATTTCCAGCACGGTCTTGCGCGGCACGATGACTTCATGGCGCTCGGCGATGCCGTCGGCCTCGGTGGAGCTGTGCGCCAGGCGATGGCCGTCGGTGGCGACGGCGCGGACGCGGCCCGGTTCGAACACCAGCAGCATGCCGTTCAGGTAATAGCGGATGTCCTGCTGGGCCATGGCGAAGTGCACCATGTTCAACAGGTGGCGCAGCGACTTCTGCGTCAGGCTCAGGGACACGTCCCACTGCTCGGGCTGGGCCACGGTGGGGAACTCGCTGGCGGCCAGCGTTTGCAGCGCGAAGCGGCTCTTGCCGGTCTGCACCGCCAGCTTGTTGCTGTTCAGGGCGAGCTTGACGTCGCCGGTGTCGGGCAGGGCCTTGAGGATGTCCACCAGCTTGCGCGCGGCGACCGTGATGGACTCGTTATCGCCGCCCACGCCGAAATCGGCGTGCGTGGTGATCTGCACTTCGAGGTCGGTGGCGATGAACGACACCCGGCTTCCCTCTTTGCGCATCAGGATGTTCGCCAGGATGGGCAGCGTATGCCGTCTTTCGACGATGCCCGCCACCGTCGAAAGCGGTTTCAGCAATGCATCGCGTGTGGTTTGTACGAGTTGCATGGTCATCCTTTTAGAGTTTGTTCCAACACGTGCAGGGTATGGTTGAGTTCAGCAAGCTTGGCCCGGGCATCCGAGATCTTGCGCACGGCGTGCAACACCGTCGTATGGTCCCGGCCCCCGAATAGATCCCCGATTTCGGGCAAGCTTTTCTGCGTCAGCTCCTTGGCCAGGTACATGGCCACTTGGCGCGGCAGCGCAATGTTCGCAGGCCGCCGTTTCGAGTACATGTCGGCGACCTTGATCTTGTAGAAGTCGGCCACCGTCTTCTGGATATTCTCGACCGTGATCTGGCCGTTGGACACCGACAGCAGGTCCTTCAGCGCGTCCTTGCAGACGTCCACGGTGACGACGTCGCGGCCATGGAAGCGGGCATAGGCCAGCACCTTGCGCAGGGCGCCTTCGAGCTCGCGCACGTTGCTGCGCAGGTGCTTGGCGATGAAGAAGGCCACTTCCTCGGGCATGGGCACGCCTTCGGACTCCGCCTTGCGCAGCAGGATGGCCACGCGCATCTCCAGTTCCGGCGGCTCGATGGCCACGGTCAGGCCCGAGTCGAAGCGCGAGATCAGGCGGCTGTCGATGCCGGCCAGCTCCTTCGGATAGGTATCGCTGGTGATGATGATCTGCTTGCGCTGCGCGACCATCGCCTCGAAGGCGTAGAAGAACTCTTCCTGGGTGCGGTTCTTGCCGGAAAAGAACTGGATATCGTCGATCAGCAGCAGGTCGAGCGAATGGTAGTAGCGCTTAAAATCGTCGAAGGCCTTGCGCTGGTAGGCCTTGACCACGTCGGACACGTATTGGTCCGCATGGACGTAGCGCACGCGCACGCCGGTGCCCGCCGCCACCATGGCATTGCCGATGGCGTGGATCAGGTGGGTCTTGCCCAGGCCCACGCCGCCGTACAGGAACAGCGGGTTGTAGGAAATGCCGGGGTTCTCGGCCACCTGCAAGGCCGCCGCGCGGGCCAACTGGTTGGCTTTCCCTGTGACGAAATTCTCGAACGTCAGGTCCGTGTTCAGCCGCGACCGTTCGTACACGATGTTGGCGGCCTCGCTGGGGACCGCCGGCGCCGCCGGAGCGGGCGCGGGCGGCGCCGACGCAAGGCCGGCCGCGACGCCGTTGAGCGCGTGGTGGGAGGCGCCGTCGAGCCCCCCGTTGGCGCCGGACGCTGCCTCCTGCGCCGGGGCATTCGCGGCGGCGGCAACGGCATTGGCGGCGGCCATCGCGGCCGCTCCGCTGACGCCGGGAGAACCGAGGCTGGCCGCGCGCGGGCGCGGCGCCAGCGGCAGGCGGCCGCCGGCGCCGGCCGGCAGTTCGAACTGCACCTGGACGGGACGCTGGAACCATTCGGCAGCCAGGGACTCGATCTGCTGAGCGTAATTCTTGCGCACCCAATCCAGCTTGAAGCGGTTGGGTGCGGAAATGCGCAGCAGGGCCTGCGCTTCGTCGAACGCAACCGGCACCAGCGGACGGATCCACGCGCTGATTTGCTGGGGGGGGATTTCCTGCTCAAGACGACTGACGCAGGTCTGCCAGAATTCTTTCATGTCGCTCTTGTCTAAACCTCGATTCTACCTTGCCCGGGCTGTACTTATCCACAGGCCTGAGCACCCGGGTACCCGGCCTTTGCTTCTAACTGTTTGACAAGATAGGGAAAACTTGCTGAAATGGTGGGCTTTACCGAATTTTGCATGAAATTCGGAGCCGGAAAGCCGGGCCAAGGATCTGGACACGGAATGTGGACACAGAACCCCGGGCTCAGAAACTCCGGACCCAGAAACTGGCTTTGCCTACGCCCGCTTCCGCCAGGAGGCGGATGGACCGGCAGGCCGTGTCGACCGGCAGCGTCGCGGCAGCCGCACAGAGCGTGCGGATTGCGCCAGAATGCGCCCCCCATAAATTTTGTTCTTTTTGTGGACCTTCCATGAAACGCACCTTCCAACCTTCCGTTACCCGCCGCAAGCGCACCCATGGTTTCCGCGTGCGTATGAAAACCCGCGGCGGCCGCGCCGTCCTGAACGCTCGCCGCGCCAAGGGCCGCAAGCGTCTGGCCGTCTGATCGCCATCTCGCGATCCGTGGCGCCGGTCTCCGTGCCGGCGCCAGCGCCTGACATGCCGCGCACCACGCTTCCCCCGGGGGCGCGGATGCACCGCCCCTCCGAGTTCGCCGCCGCCCTCAAAGGCCGCCGGCTGGCGCGAGGGGCGTTTTTCATGGTGACTTCCGCCGCCAGCACCCAAGCGCCCGGGCAGGCCTGTGCCCGCCTGGGCCTGGTCATCGCCAAGCGCCATGCCGCGCTGGCGGTGACGCGCAATGCGCTGAAGCGGGTCATACGCGAAGCCTTTCGCCACTGCCGGCACGCCCTGCCCCCGGCCGACTATGTCGTCCGGCTGCATGCCCGCGTTCCCGCCATGTCGCTGACCGCCTTGAAGCGGCTGGCGCGCGCGGAAGTGGATACCCACTTCGCACGCGTCGTCCGCGGACCGGCGTCGAAAAGCGTGGCCGGGGCCGCGCGCGACAAACCGGCCACGCCGGCGGTTGCCACGCCATGATGCGCGCCCTGTCAACCGCCCTGCTGATCGCGCCGATCCGGTTCTACCGGTTCTTCCTCAGCCCCTGGATCGGGCGGCAATGCCGGTTCACCCCGACCTGCTCGGCCTACGCCATCGAAGCCATCGAAACCCACGGCCCGCTGCGCGGCCTGTGGCTGGCGGTCCGGCGTATCGGGCGCTGCCATCCCTGGAGTCCCGGCGGACTGGACCCCGTCCCGCCCGCTCCAGGAACTTCCGGCCCCTGTGGCGACTCCCATTGCCACCGCGCCGGTCATGATTAACGCTAAACTGGCGGGCTTTGCTGGTCTCGCTTTCACCTTCTAGGCGCCATGGATATCCGACGCACCGTCCTCTGGATGATATTTTCGTTCTCGCTGTTGCTCCTCTGGAACAACTGGCAAGTCCATAACGGCAAGCCGTCGCTGTTCGGTGGCACGCCGCCCGCGGCCACGGCACAGGCCCCCGCCAATCCGCAGGCCCCGGCCTCCAACGCCATTCCCTCGGCGCCGGCCGCGTCCACCACCCCGGCCGCGCCGACCGGCGGCGGCGTGCCCAATGCGGCGGCGGCCCAGGCAGCGCAGTCGCAACGCGTGGTCATCACCACCGACGTCCTGCGCCTGACCTTCGACACCACGGGCGCCCAGGTGGTCCGCGCCGAACTGCTGAAGTTCCCGGACGCCAATCACGACGACCAGCCGACCGTGCTGCTGGACGACTCGCGCGACCTGAACTACGTGGTGCAGTCGGGCGTGGTCGGTTCGACCAACGGCCAGTCCTTCCCTACCCACCAGACGCCTTTCCGCATGGTCTCCAGCGAGCGTTCGCTGACCGGCGACACGCTGGCCGTGGTGTTCGAGGCGGAATCCGGCGGCCTGAAGGTCACCAAGACCTACACGCTGCATCGCGGCCGCTACGACATCGACGTGCGCCACGACCTGACCAACACCAGCGGCGACCCGCTGCGTCCGGCCCTGTACCTGCAACTGCAGCGTGACGGCAACAACCCGCCCGACACCTCCAGCTTCTATCACACGTTCACGGGCATGGCGGTCTACTCGGACCAGGACAAGTTCCAGAAAGCCACCTTCTCCGACATCGAGAAGAAGAAGGCCAGCTACATCAAGCAGGCCGACAACGGCTGGATCGGCGTGGTGCAGCATTACTTCGCCACCGCCTGGATCCCGCCGCAAGGCAAGCCGCGCACCAATGAATTGCTGGAAGTGGCGCCCAACCTGTACGCCGCCCGCACGGTGGAGTCGGTGGGCGAAGTGTCGGCCGGCGCCTCGGCCACCGTCGATTCGCACCTGTGGATCGGACCCCAGGACCAGAAGGCCATGGCCGCCGTCGCGCCCGGGCTGGAACTGGTGGTCGACTATGGCGTGCTGACCATCATCGCCAAGCCGCTGTTCGCGCTGATGACCTGGCTGCATTCCATCCTGGGCAACTGGGGCTGGACCATCGTGGCGCTGACCGTGCTGGTCAAGGCCGTGTTCTATCCCCTGGCCGCCACCAGCTACCGTTCGATGGCGCGCATGAAGCAGGTCGCTCCGCGCCTCCAGGCCCTGAAGGAAAAGTACGGCGACGACAAGCAGAAGCTGAACGCCGCCATGATGGAGCTGTACCGCACCGAGAAGATCAACCCGCTGGGCGGCTGCCTGCCCATGGTGGTGCAGATCCCCGTGTTCATCTCGCTCTACTGGGTGCTGCTGGCCAGCGTGGAAATGCGCGGCGCGCCGTGGCTGGGCTGGGTGCACGACCTGTCGGTGCATGACCCGTACTTCATCCTGCCGGCCATCATGATGGCGACCATGTTCCTGCAGATCAAGCTGAACCCGACGCCGCCGGATCCCGTGCAGGCCAAGGTCATGATGATCATGCCTTTGGTCTTCGGCGGCATGATGTTCATGTTCCCCGCCGGCCTGGTCCTGTACTGGTGCGTCAACAACACCTTGTCGATCCTCCAGCAATGGAGCATCACGCGCCGCCTGAAGCGGGGAACCGAGGCAGCGGCGAACAAGTAGTAAACGCCCGAACCCGCGCCGCACACCGTCCGGCGCACCCCACCACCGCGGGGCCGTTTTCTTCAAAAAAGAAAACGGCCCCGCGGTTTTTTGTGTAGAACCCGACCAACATTCTGCATACGAGCTGCCCCGACCTTGAGCAAACTGCCGCAATACGCCGCGGCCCGCGGGCTGCTTAATGTCGATGGCGATGCAAGGTCAGCGATGCATGCCCCAGCGGCGGACGGTGATGCGTTCCAGGTTGTCGAAGCCCAGGCCCTCGACCAGCAGGCCGATGAGGACGACGGCGGCGAGGCCGGCGAAGACGCGGTCGGTGTAGAGTTCGTTGCGGTTCTGGAAGATGTACCAGCCCAGGCCGCCTTTGCCGCTGGAGGCGCCGAAGACCAGTTCGGCGGCGATGAGCGTGCGCCAGGCAAAGGCCCAGCCGATGCGCAGGCCGGCGAGGATGGCGGGCAGGGCGGCCGGCACCAGTATCTGCAGCACATAGCGCACGCCGCGCAGGCCGTAGTTGCGGCCGGTCATGCGCAGGGTGTCGGGAACCGCCAGGAAACCCGCGTAGGTGTTGACCGCCAGCGCCCACAGCACCGAATGGATCAACACGAAGACCAGACTGCCCTCGCCCAGGCCGAACCAGAGCAGGGCCAGGGGCAGCAGGGCGATGGCCGGCAGCGGATTGAACATGGCCGTCAGCGTCGCCAGCAGGTCGCGGCCCAGGCGCGTCGATACGGCCAGCGTCGTCAACACGAAGGCCAGCGCCACGCCCGCGACATAGCCTTTCACCAGCACGCGCAGGGAGGCCGCGGCGCGCGCCAGCAACTCGCCGTCCAGCAGGCCCTCGACGAAGGCCTTGGCCGTGGCGACGAAGCCGGGCAGCAGCAGGTCGTTGTCGGTAAGCCGCGCGGCAAGCTCCCATAACGCCGCCAGGACGACGAGGATCAGGGCCTTGCGCACGGCGCCGCGCCGCCAGACCCGCTCCAGCCACGGCAGCGGCGCCTCGACCGCCAGGTCGGGCAAGGGCGCGAGTTCACGCTCATATTCTTCGCGGACCGGCGGCAGGGACGGACGGGTGCTGGATAGCTGGGACATGAGGCGGCGGCCTTGCGGTTGAGACGAAAGAAAGTTCAAGCCGCCGCGCGCCGCGC
Organism: Bordetella genomosp. 10; assembly: GCF_002261225.1. Lineage (NCBI taxonomy): Bacteria > Pseudomonadati > Pseudomonadota > Betaproteobacteria > Burkholderiales > Alcaligenaceae > Bordetella > Bordetella genomosp. 10. The sequence goes on along the minus strand of NZ_NEVM01000005.1, from coordinate 3,251,955 downwards.
CGCATCCGCGGTGGCGTATTGCGAAGGCACGGGCCCCGCCGACGCGGGCCGGTCGAACAGCAGATCGTGGATGCGCCGCGTCGTGGCCTGGAAGGCGGGCGAGCCGGCGCTATGCATGTCGTACTGGTGCGCGTTGAGTTCGGCGCGGACGCGACCCGGATGCGGCGACAGCAGCAGGATGCGATTGCCGACCAGCAAGGCCTCTTCGATGGAGTGGGTCACGAACAGCAGCGTGAAGCGCACTTCCTCCCACAAGGCAAGCAGCTCTTCCTGCATCTTGCGGCGGGTCAAGGCGTCGAGCGCCGCGAAGGGCTCGTCCATCAGCAGGATGCGCGGCTGCATGGCCAGCGCGCGCGCGATGGCCACGCGCTGCTTCATGCCGCCGGACAAGGTGTGCGGATAGGCATCGGCGAAGGCGGACAGGCCGACCTTGTCGAGATAATGCAGCGCCCGTTCGTCGGCCTCGCGGCGCTTGAGCGTGCCCGAAGCCAGCAGGGGAAACGCGACGTTCTCCCGCACCGTCTTCCAGGGCGGAAGCTGGTCGAACTCCTGGAACACCACGATGCGATCCGGCCCGGGTTCGCGCACGATCCGGCCATCCAGGCGTATGGCGCCTTCCGTGGGCGCGATGAAACCCGCCACGGACTTGAGCAAGGTGGACTTGCCGCAACCGGACGGTCCCAGCAGGATGTAGCGATCCGCTTCATGTACCTGGAAGCCGACGCGATGCGTGGCCCGCACGCGGCGGCCCGGCGTCTTGTATTCCAGCGTCACCCCGTCGACGTCCAGCAGCGGCAGGGCCTGGCGGTCCGGCGTGCTCATTTCAGTTTTCCATGGTGCTGCACGCCGCGCCGACGCATGAAACCGCGTCAATGCCATCCAGGGCGCCGCGGATTCGGGGCGCCGCCCCCTTGAGGGGGCGCGCGACAGCGCGTAGGGGGTGGGATTTCATCTCAGCTCCCGTTCGCGAGCACCGCGTCGTCGAAGAAATAATCGCGCCAGCTCGCCGGTTCGTGCTTGATGGCGCCGACGCGATGCATGAACTTCGCCAGCGTGAAGGTGTTCTGCGGCTCGACCTTGAACTGCACCTGGGGATTGGTGATGATGCTCAGGAGCAGCTTGCGATCCTGCTTGGCGTCGGCCACGCGCAGATAGGTGTCGGCCGCCTGTTCGGGATGCTCGCGCACAAAGCGCGCCGCCTCGATCAATGCGTCCTGGAAGGCCTTGTAGGTCTTGGGATTGTCCTTGCGGAACTTCTCCGTGGCGAACAGCACGGTGGACGACGACGGACCGCCCAACACCTGGTACGAGTCCAGCACGATGTGCGCGCGCGGATTGCCGGCGAGCTCCTGTTCCTGAAACGGAGGATTGCCGAAGTGGCCGGTGATCTCCGTGCCGCTGGAAATAATGGCCGCGGTGGCGTCGGGATGCGGCAGCGCTACGGAGATGCTGTCGAGCTTGTTGTATTGCGCATCGCCCCACACGGCGGCGGACGCCATCTGCAGCACGCGGGACTGCACCGACACGCCCACGGCCGGCACCGCGATGCGGTCCTTGTCGGTGAAATCGGCGATGGTCTTCACTTCGGGTCGATTGCTCACCAGGTAGTAGGGAAAGTTGCCCAGCGACGCGACGCCCTTGACGTTCTGCCTGCCGTAAGTGCGGTCCCAGATCGTCAGCAAGGGTCCCACGCCGGCGCCGGCGATATCCACCGCGCCGGAAAGCAGCGCGTCGTTCACCGCGGAACCGCCCGACAGCTTGAGCCATTCGACCTTGATGTCGACGCCTTCGGCCTTGCCGTGTTTCTCGATCAATTGCTGGTCGCGGGCCACGTTCAGCAGCAGGTACACGATGCCGAATTGTTCGGCGATGCGGATGCGGCCCTCGGCGCGCGCCGACGCGGGGACGGCCAGGGTGATGGCGACCAGCGCCAGGGACAGGACGGCGGCGGCGGCGCGGTTCAGGCGACGGCCGAACGAAATCGAAGCAAGCAGCATGGTCTTTGCTTTTCCTGGTCTATGGAAAGAAAGACGCGGAACCATCTCCCGATGGCTCCGCGTCCATGGCGCGTCCGGCATGACGCGCGGGGATGCAGGCGAGGGGGCGGCCACCCGCCAACGGAGAGAAATCAGTGCGATGCGTGGACGGCCGCGCCAACCGTGGCGGCGGCGGCCGAGGCGGGCGTCGGCGAGGCCAGGGCCAGGATGGCCAGCGCCAGGGCGACCGCGACGCTGGACGCGGCCTTGACCAGGGGGGAATGCGTGGCGGCGGAGGGCTGGGACATGTCGGATCCTGTGTATTCGTGAGCGGTTTGTGAGGAATTATCAGCAAGCCGCCACGGGGATCCAACGAATGAATCGACGTTTATTCAGATCGGGAACTTATATAGCCCGCGAAGCGCCCTCGTCCGGGCGGGCGAGGGCGGGCCGGCAGGGACCGGCGCCGCCGCGCCTGAACAGTCATGGCCGGGGTCGGGACCGCGGCCGGACGATCAACCCGCCTTGGCCAGGAAAGCCTCGACCAGCTTGACCCAATACGTCGCGCCCACCGGCAGCAAGGCATCGTTGAAGTCGTAGTTCGGGTTGTGCAGCATGCACGGTCCCATGCCTTCGTATTGCGCTTGGCGATGGCCGCCGTCGCCATTGCCCAGGAACAGATAGGCCCCCGGCACCGCTTCCAGGTAGAAGGAAAAATCCTCCGCGCCCATGAAGGCCGGGATATTGGTATCGACGTTCTCCTTGCCGAAGGTCGCCTCGGCCACCTGGGCCGCGAAGGCCGTTTCCTTTTCCCAGTTCACCAGCGGCGGATAGGCGCGGATGAAGTCCAGTTCGCCCGTGCCGCCGTAGACCTGCGGCAAGGTGGTGGCGATGCGGCGGATCGCGTCCTCGATGGTGTCCAGGGCCTCGGTGGTGTAGGTGCGCACCGTGCCGCGGATGACCGCCTCGCTGGGGATGACGTTGAAGGCGTCGCCGGCATGGATCTGGGTCACCGAGAGCACGGCGGAATCCAGCGGATCCTTGTTGCGCGACACCACCGTCTGCAACACGCCCACCATCTCCGACGCGATGACGATGGTGTCCACCGACTTGTGCGGCTGCGCGGCATGGCCGCCCACGCCCTTGACGGTGATGGTGAAGCGGTTGCTCGACGCCATCGCCGGCCCGGCGCGGAAGCCGAATTGGTTCACCGGCATGCCGGGCATGTTGTGGATGCCGAAGACGGCGTCACAGGGAAATTTCTCGAACAGGCCGTCCTGCATCATCGCGCGCGCGCCGGCGTTGCCGTTTTCCTCGGCGGGCTGGAAGATGAAGTGCACGGTGCCGTCGAAATTGCGATGCTCGGCCAGGTATTGCGCCGCGCCCAGCAGCATGGTGGTGTGGCCGTCATGGCCGCAGCCGTGCATCTTGCCCGACACCGTCGAGGCATGGCCGAAGCGGTTGTGCTCCGGCATCGGCAAGGCGTCCATATCCGCGCGCAGGCCTATCGCCTTCTTGCTGTCGCCGTTGCGCAGCACGCCCACCAGGCCGGTCTTGCCGAAGCCGGTGTGCACTTCGATGCCCCAGCCGCGCAGCTTCTCGGCCACCAGAGCCGAGGTGCGGGTTTCCTCGAAAGCGGTTTCGGGATGCGCGTGGATGTCCCGTCGTATTGCCGTCAGGTCGCCGGCGGCGCGCTCGATTTCTGCGATGGTTTTCATAATTGCCTTTGGATGTAGAGGGCGACGTCGCGCGTCGCCTTGGTCAGGGCGGCCTGCAAGGCCGGAAAGCGTTCGTTCTTCTCGAACGTCTGTTCGTTCATGTACTGTTTGCGATGGATCTCTATCTGGAGGCTGTGGCGGCGCTGCGCGGGCTTGCCCAGGCGCGCGATCAGCGCCACGCCCTTGAAGGGATCGTTGCGCGCCACCGTGTAGCCGCTGGCTTCCAGCGACGCCTGCACGACGTCGACCAGTTCCGGATCGCAGGTGGTGCCGTCGCGGTCGCCCAGCACGAAGTCCGCCAGGGGGCGATCGCTCTCGATCTGTAGCGCCTCGTAGGAATTGGATGGCATGGAGTGCAGGTTCAGGTGCCAGACCGCGCCGAAACGGCGATAGGCGGCTTCGATGTCCTGGCCCAGCGCCGCGTGATAGGGCTGGTGATAGGCGTCGATGCGATGCTGGATTTCGGCGACGCCGAGCTTGCGCGCATAGATAGGCTGGCCGGCGGCCTTGCTCCAGATCAGGCCGTGGCCGATGCGGCTCTTTTCCGTCGGATTGATCGCGCCGGGCCACGGGCTTTCCAACAGGGCGGGCTCGATGTCGTCGGGCTCGCGGTTCGGATCGATATAAGTGCGCGGGAATTGCGCGCAGATCAGCGTGCCGCCGACGTCGGGGATGCCGCGCCAGAGTTCGTCGACGTGGGTGTCCTCGCCGCTGCGCAACAGCGGCGCCGCCAGCGCATAGCCGAAGTCGGCCGGATAGATCCGTCCGCTATGGGGCGAGTCACAGACCAGGGGCAGGGGTTCGCCGCGCGGCGCGTGGCGAACGTATGGGGCAAAGGGCTGGTCGCTGGTCTGCATGGAAAGTCCGTTGGCAACGATGCGGCAGGCGTCCGGCCGCGAGTACTAGGTGTCGTTCAAATGGCAGGCGCTGACATGGCCGGGCGCGATCGTGCGCAGCAGCGGCCGCTCCTGGCGGCAACGTTCCATGGCCCGCGGGCAGCGGGGATGGAAGGTGCAGCCCGGCGGCGGCGCCAGCGGCGACGGCAGTTCCCCCTTGATGGGCTGGAAACTGCGCCGCTGCGCATTCAGCGTCGGCAACTCCTTAAGCAGCGCCTGCGTATAGGGATGGTTGGCGCCCTTGAAGATCTGCTCCGTACCGGCGATCTCGACGATGCGGCCCAGGTACATGATGGCCACGCGGTCCGAGATATGCCCCACCACCCCGAGATTATGGCTGATGAAAAGATACGTCAGATCCAGTTCCCGACGCAAATGCGCGAAAAGATTGAGGACCTGCGCCTGGATGGACACGTCCAGCGCCGCCACGGCCTCGTCGCAGACGATGACCCTGGGCTTGAGCGCCAGGGCGCGGGCGATGCCGATGCGCTGGCGCTGGCCGCCGGAGAATTGATGGGGGTAGCGCTGGGCGTAGGCCGGATCCAGCCCGACCTGGCTCATCAACTGTGCGACGTAGGCCTTTTTCTCGCGCGCCGGAATGATGCGATGCACCACCGGCGCCTCGCCGATGATGTCCTCCACCCGCATGCGCGGATTGAGCGATGCGTAGGGGTCCTGGAAGATCATCTGCACGCCCAGCTCGTACGCGCGCCGCTCGCTTTCCGCCATCGACGCCACCGTCTTGCCGCGGTAGCTCACCTCGCCGCCGCTGGGGCGCAGGATGCCCGCGATGATGCGGCCCAGCGTCGACTTGCCGCAGCCCGACTCGCCGACGATGCCGATGACCTCGCCCGGCAGCACCTCCAGGTCGACGCCGGCCACCGCGTGCACCTCGCTCTTGCGCAGGCCCGCGCCGAAAAGATTGGCGATGCGGCCGGCCAGATCGATATTCTGGCTGAAGCGCATTTCCGCGCCGCGCAGCGACAGGATGGGATCCACGCTCATGGCATCGCCTCCTCGCCGGCATGCCAGCAGCGCACCCAGTGCGCAGGCCGCCACTCGACGGCGTCGGGCGCCTTGGTACAGGTTTCGGTGGCGCGCGGACAGCGCGTGCGGAAGGCGCAGCCTTCCGGCAACTTCAGCAGCGAAGGCGTCATGCCGGGAATCGAAGCCAGGTCGTGGCCGCGCGTGGCGGGCGTGGGAATGGAGGCCATCAGGCCGCGCGTATACGGATGCAGCGGGTGCTCGATGATTTCCGCCGTGCTGCCCGTCTCCACCACGCGGCCGGCGTACATCACGGCGATGCGGTCGGCCAGGCCGGACACCACCGCCAGGTCGTGGGTGATCCAGATGAGCGCGGTGCCGGTCTCGCGGCACAGCTTCTGCACTTCGTAGAGAATCTGCGCCTGGATGGTCACGTCCAGCGCGGTGGTCGGTTCGTCGGCGATGACCAGGCGCGGCGAATTGAGCAACGCGATGGCGATGGCCACGCGCTGGCGCATGCCGCCGGACAACTGGTGCGGATAGGCGCGCAGCCGCTCGTCCGGCGCGGGGATGCCGACCATCGACAGGACCTCGCGCGCGCGCCGCCGCGCCTCGTCCTTGCTCACGTTGCGATGCGCGCGGATGGCCTCGATCATCTGCGTGTCGACGCGCAGCACCGGGTTGAGCGTCATCATCGGATCCTGGAAGATCATCGCGATGTCGCGTCCGCGCAGGCTGCGCAACCGTTCCGGCGTGGCCTCGCGCAATTCCTGGCCGTCGAAGCGGATGCTGCCGCCCACCACGCGGCCGGGTTCGTCGATCAGGCCGATCAGCGAGAAGCCCGTGATGCTCTTGCCCGAACCGGACTCGCCCACCAGGCCCAGGATCTCGCCCGCTTCCAGCCGCAGGTCGACGCCGTCGACCGCCTTCACCACGCCGGCGCGCGTGAAGAAATGCGTCTGCAGGCCGGCGACGTCGAGAATGGCCGCGGCGGGCGCGGGCGAAGCGGTCGCTTGCGTCGTCATGGTCATTGCGCGTTCCGTGGATTGAGCACGTCGCGCAGGTGGTCGCCCACCAGGTTGATGCCGATGATGGTGATGGCCAGCGCGATGCCGGGGAAGAAGGAAATCCAGTAGCGGCCGGACAGCAGGTATTCGAAGCCGTTGGAGATGAGCATGCCCAGCGAGGGCTGCGTCACCGGCACGCCGACGCCCAGGAAAGACAGCGTCGCCTCCAGCGCGATCGCGTGCGCCAGGTCGATGGTGGCGATGACGATCAGCGGCGGCATGCAGTTGGGCAGCAGATGGCGCCACAGGATGCGGCCCCAGCCCAGCGACATGCAGCGCGCCGCTTCCACGTACTCCTTGCCGCGCTCGACCAGCGCGGCGCCGCGCGCCGCGCGCGCGAAGTAGGCCCACTGCACCACGATCAGCGAAATGATCACCTTGTCCACGCCCGAGCCGAGGATGGACAGCAAGATCAACGCCACCAGGATGGAAGGAAAGGACAGTTGTATGTCCGCGATGCGCATCAGCAGGGCGTCCAGGCGGCCGCCGAAATAGGCCGCCGCCAGTCCCACCGCCGCGCCGATCACGAAGGCGAAGAAAACCGACACGCAACCCACCAGCAGGCTGGTGCGCATGCCATAGAGAATGGCCGAAAGAACGTCGCGCGCCTGCCCGTCGGTCCCCAGCCAGTAGGTCATGGTCCCGTCCATATTGGCGCTGCCGGGCGCCAGCTTGGCATCGGAGATGTCCAGCGTGCCGATATCGTAGGGATTCTGCGGCGCGATCCACGGCGCCAGCAGGGCGGAGCCCACCATGACGACGATCAGCACCAGGCCCAGCACCGCCAGCTTGCTGGCGAAGAAATCGCCGAGGAAACGGCGCCACGGACCGGCTTCCTTGACGGTCGAAGGCGCGGCGGCGGCGGGCAGGGCCGCCTCGCCGGCGGCGCCGTGCAAAGGGCTTTGCGAGGCATAGCGCGCCGCTTCCCGCACGGCGTCGGGCGCCACGCCTTGCGGCGCGCCGGGGAGGTCGGGCGGCGGATTGGAAGACGGGGTCATCGGCGGCCATCCAGCCGGACGCGCGGGTCCAGCACCGTATAGACGATGTCGACCACCAGGTTCAACATCACCAGGAAAAACACGATCAACAGCAGGTAGGCCACCACCACGGGGCGGTCCAGGGTGATGATCGAATCGATCAACAGCTTGCCCATGCCGGGCCAGGAAAACACCGACTCCGTCACCACCGCGAAGGCCACCACCTGGCCGAATTCCAGCCCGCCGACCGTGACGATGGGAATCAGGATGTTCTTCAGCAGATGCACGCTGAGCACGCGCCGTTCGGACAGGCCCTTGGCGCGCGCGAACTTGATGTAGTCCATGGGCAGCGCTTCGCGCGTGGCCGCGCGCGTGACACGGATGATGGTGGCGCACTTGGCCAGCGCGATGGTCGTCGCCGGCAGGATCAGGCTGGCCCAGCCGCCGAGTGTCAGCACGCTCAGGCGTACCGGGCCCAGCGCCACCGTCGGGCCGCGGCCGCTGGCCGGCAGCCAGCCCAGCGTCACGGCGAACACCATGATGAGCATCAGGCCGACCCAGAAATTGGGCAGGGAAAAGCCCAGCACCGAACCGGTCATGATGGCGCGTGAACTCACCGCCTTGGGCTTGAGCCCCGCGCGTATGCCCAGCGGAATCCCCACCAGCAGCGAGATCGCCATCGCCACCACGGCCAGCTCCAGCGTCGCCGGCGCGCGGTCGAGGATCAGCTTCATGGCCGGCTCGCCGGTCAGGAAGCTGTTGCCGAAGTCGCCATGGATGGCCTTGCCGATGAAGATCAGGTACTGATGCCACACGGGCAGGTTCAGGCCCAGCGACTGGCGGATGGCCTCGCGTTGCGCCTCGGTGGCGTCGGGGCTGGCCATCATGGCGATGGGGTCGCCCACCATGTAGATGCCGCCGAAGACCAGCGCCGACATGACGAACATGACGACGACGGTCTGCAGCAGGCGACGGATGATTGTTGCTAACACGTCGGCAGGCTCGCTTCGTCGCGGTTCAGGACGGGGCGGGTCGCGGCGCGCAACGCCATGACCCGCCGGCCGCGGCCATCAGGGCTTGATGGTCGCGTTCTGCGCCAGCGTCATCTGGTCGGCGCGGCCCTGGTAGCGCAGATCGCTCTTCATGGCCCACACCGACAGCTCGAAATGCACCGGCAGCGCGGCGTAGTCGTCCATGGCGGTATCGGCGGCCTTGCCCAGCAGCTCGGCGCGCTTGGCGTCGTCCATGGTCGAGATGCCTTGCTTGAACAGCGCGTCCACCGAGGCGTTCGAATAACGGCCGCGGTTGGTGGTGCCCAGGCCTGCCTTGGGATCGGGCGTGATCAGCAGGGAACCCAGCGCATTGGACATCTCGCCGCTGGTCACCGACCAGCCCGCCAGGTAGGCGCTGTATTCGTACGAGTCGCGCTTCTTGAAGAAGACCGGCGGCGCGGAGGCATCCACGTTGGTCTTCACGCCGACGCGCGTCCACATCGACGCGATGGCCTGCGCCACCTTGGCGTCGTTGACGTAGCGGCCGGAGGGCGCGCCCAGCGTAATGCCGAAGCCGTCCGGGTAGCCGGCTTCCTTGAGCAGGGCCTTGGCCTTGTCCAGATCGGCCTTGGGCGCCTTGGAATGCTCCTTGGACGCGCCGAACATCGGGTAGGGCAGCAGGTTGCCGGCGGGCAGCGCGACGCCGCCCATCACGCGGTCCACCAGGGCCTGGCGATTGATGGCCAGCGACAGCGCCTCGCGCACGCGCTTGTCCTTCAGCGGATTCTTGCCGTTGGTGCCGGTAATGCCGGGGCTGGGCTCGGCGTACTGGTCCATGGCCACGTACATCACGCGCACCGAGGGGGTTTCCTCGATGTGCAGCTTCTTGTCGGCCTTCAGCTTGGGCAGGTCGTCGGTCGGGGGATCCTCGATCAGGTCGACGTCGCCCGCCAGCAGCGCGGCCACGCGGCTCGCGGCGTTGCTCATCGGACGATAGACGACCTTGTCCCACAGCGGCTTCTTGCCCCAGTAGTTGTCGTTGCGCGCCAGCACGATCTCGGCGCCGCGCTTCCACGACACGAACTTGTAGGGACCGGTGCCGATCAGGCCGTCGCCGGCGTTAAGTTCGGTGGTCGTCTTGCCCTCGGGGGCGGGACCGGAAGCGGCCTTCTTCGACAGGATGGGCAGTTGCGACAGATTGGGCAGCAAGGCGGGCGCGGCCGCCTTGGTGGTGATGCGCACCGTGTGGGCATCCACCGCTTCCGTCTTGGCCACGTCCTTCAGGTACAGGGTGAAAGGCGAAGGACTATTGGGCACCTTGGGCACGCGGTCATAGGTGAACACCACGTCTTCCGCGGTCAGCGGCGTGCCGTCGGAGAACTTCACGTCGGGCCGCAGCTTGAAGGTCCAGACGTTGCCGTCCACCGTCCAGGACGCCGCCAGCGCGGGTTCCGGCTTGAGCTGGCTGTCCGTGCGCACCAGCGGATCGAAGATGGTCTCGGCGATCTGCGTATTGGGGGTGAGCGAATGATATTGCGGGTCCATCGAGCTGGGTTCGCTCTTCAGACCGATGATCAGGTCGCGCGCCATGGCGGCGCCGCTTGCGGTGAAGGCCAGCACCAGCGCGGCCGCGCCGCCGGCGATGACACGGGTAAAGCGAGTCGACATTGGAACGCTCCCTTGTTTTATAGAGATATGAGACCCGGTGCGTGACCTTGGCGCCCGGAACCGCGGCGCCTGGATCCGAATCCGAAGCGGACAGGCTCGTGGCCCGGCTTCGCTTGTATACGGCGCAACATACGGAGGAAACGAAGCAGGCGCAACCCGTTATATTCCCTTATTGCGTATCGCCGTCCCTTTCTGATCGTTATATGTCCCCATTAGCTTACGCCCCCATCGCCGCCATCGCCACCGCTCCCGGGCGGGGGGGCGTAGGCATCGTGCGCGTCTCCGGGCGGGAGCTGGGCGGCTTCGTGCGCGCCTTGTTCCAGCGCGATCTCACGCCGCGCCACGCGCACCTGTTGCCCTTCCGGGCAACGGACGGCGAAGTGCTGGACGAGGGGCTGGCGCTGTTCTTTCCGGCGCCGCATTCCTACACGGGCGAGGACGTGCTCGAACTGCAAGGGCACGGCGGGCCCGCCGTGCTGCGGCGCGTGCTGGATCTTTGCCTGCGCGTGGGCGCCGAACTGGGCATGCGGCTGGCCGAGCCGGGCGAATTCACGCAGCGGGCCTTTCTCAACGACCGCATGGACCTGGCCCAGGCCGAAGCCGTCGCCGACCTGATCGAGGCCACCTCGGACGCGGCCGCGCGTGGCGCCATGGCCTCGCTGTCCGGCGTGTTCTCGCAGCGCGTCACGGCGTTGGCGGACCGCATCGTGCACTTGCGCATGCTGGTCGAGGCCACGCTGGATTTCCCCGAGGAAGAGATCGATTTCCTGGAGAAATACCAGGCGCGTCCGCTGCTGCAAGGCTTGCGCGACGAGCTCGACGCCATCATCGCGCAGACCCGCCAGGGCGTCATCCTGCGCGAAGGCCTGCACGTCGTCCTGGCCGGCCGGCCCAACGTCGGCAAGTCCAGCCTGCTCAACGCGCTGGCGGGCGACGAGGTCGCCATCGTCACGCCGATCGCCGGCACCACGCGGGACAAGGTCGTGCAGGAAATCCATATCGAAGGCGTGCCGCTGCACGTGGTCGACACGGCGGGCCTGCGCGAGACCGACGATCCGGTGGAGAAGATAGGCATCAGCCGCACCTGGCAGGAAATCGCCAAGGCGGATGTCATCTTGCATCTCGTCGATGCCGGCGCGCCGGACGAAAAGATGGACGCCGGCATCGCGGAAAAACTGCCGCGCGGCGTGCCGGTGGTGAAGGTGGTGAACAAGATCGACCTGGAGATGGCGGGCGACCCGGCCACGGGCATCGTCCCCATCGCGGTGGCAGGCGGCGCCGGCGACCCGCGGGGCCGGCATGGCGGCATCGGTGAAACGCTACGGATCTCCGCCAAGACCGGCGCCGGCCTGGACGGCCTGCGCAACACGCTGCTCGACATCGCCGGCTGGAACCCCGGCGGCGAATCCCCCTGGCTGGCGCGCGAACGCCACCTGCGCGCCTTGCAGGACGCCGCCGATCACCTCCAACTCGCCACCGAACACGCCGCCCTGGACGACCGCGTGCTCGATCTCTTCGCCGAAGAACTCCGCCTGGCGCATGACAGCCTGGGGAGCATCACGGGGCGATTCACCAGCGATGATTTGCTGGGGGAGATATTTTCGAGTTTTTGTATTGGGAAGTGAGGCGTGGGCTGGCAAGGTGCGCCAGCAAGCGAAAGAACTACCGCGCGATACGCGGTAGCCTGAGCGCCAACAAGCGCGCGACATGGCTCTGGAACGTTCTCACGACCATGCGCGCGCTTGTGTCCGCGCAGGCCTGATCAGGCCGCGCGCAGCGTCTTCAACGCATCGGTCCAGCGCAGCAGTTCGTCGAGCGCGACCTTGGCGGCGTCGGCGTGCAGTTGGGTGGGCTGGAACTTGCCGTTCTCGTCCAGGGTCTGGGGGAAGTTGGGCACCATGACCTGTTCGTTCAGGGGCACGATCTTCAAGGTGTTCAGCAGCGGCTTGAGTTCCTGCACGGCGCGCAGGCCGCCGGAGGCGTGGGCGTAGCTGACGAAGCTGGCGGGCTTGTAGTTCCACTCGTTGTAGAGGTACTGCAGCGCGTTGAGCAATGACGGCGGCGCGTTGAAGTTGTATTCCGGCGTGACGAAGACGAAAGCATCGGCGCTGGCCACGCTGGCGGACCACTTGCGGGTGTGCTCGTGCGTGTACTTCTGCATGCGCGGGTGGTTGGGCTCATCCATCACCGGCAGCTTGAAGTCGGCGAGATCGACCAGTTGGACGTCGAACTTGCCGTGCACCACGGCGGCTTCATGGAACCACTGCGCGAAGGCGGGACCGACGCGGCCGGGGCGGGTGCTGGCGATGATGACGTTGAGGCGGGGTTTGGCGGACATGGAATCGTTCCTGAGGAAAAAGCGGCAGCGGGATGGCGCGCCATTTGACGCAATGCCGCAATTCTAGGAGTTCCACTTTTTAAAATAAAGGCGCAAATCCGGGTTTCATTATTGCCAGATCAGCAATCCGACAATGCCGTCGCCCACGAAAAGTGCGATCCAGAAACGCGGTCGCTAGAAAACGTCCTGCCAGCTCGCCTCGCCAGAACACGGAAACGTCCTGTGAAGCAGCTTTTCCCTCTGGAAAACCACCATGACAGCCTTGTACGAAAGCCTGGTTTTCCACGGATTTCAGCCATTTTCCCCCAGGGAATCCACAAGGTTTTCACAGGTTTCCCCACACCTTTTCCCCAGGGATCTCCCCTGGGTTTCCACAGCCTGTCCCGCGCCTGTCCCCAGGCTTTTCCCCAAGGTTTTCCCCAGGCACGCCGGCGGCATTTTGGCGACGAAAAAAAGCCCCGCTATCCGCGGGGCTTAGTCAATTCTCGGCGTCATCGAGTTCTGTTTGTACGCCGTCCTTGCATCACATCACTCAGGTGTGGATCACGCGAATTCGGTGCGGCCGGTGTCGTCGCCTTCACTGACCTTCACGTTTTGCTGAAAAGCGGCGTTGTCGATATCGCCCAGCATGTCGATGCCGGCAGCCTTGGCTTGCTCGAGCTCGGCTTGCACCTGGGCGCGGCTGACGCCTTCATCGGCTTGGCCATAGCTTCCCTGGAAGGGAAGGTTGTCGGTATCGCTCACCGGGGTGGCCGCTTGGGCGGCGCCGGCAATCATGGCCAGGGAAACAAGAACAGTGCTAGCTAGGATCTTCATTTCAAACTCCCTTCGTCTGGTCGGTCCAGGGAGCGGTACCCACCGCATGCCTGCTGAACCGTTTCTCCATGGACGACATAGTGCGCCCGGCGGATCCCGGGATAAACCCTGGCTATTGAAAAATATTTATCCAAAACAACGACTAATAGCTGGCTGGTTCGGACGATTGAGCCTCTTTTTGGGTCGGCCGACAGCGTGACAGCAGAGCAAGCGGCGGGCAAAAGTGCTGTGGATAAGCTCTAAGCAGCGGACTTGTGCACACGGTGTGGAAGGAATCTGGACAAAAGGTCCTTTCGGGGCCTTCCCCGAAAGTTGCTCAACGTTGTGCAGGCGCCAAAACAGACCTGCTCCACATGCCGAAAAGCGTGCAAGCCCATGAAATCTAAAAGTTTTTCAGGGTTGATGCAGTTATCCACAGACACCCACCATAATCATTCTTTTTATATAGAAAAGAAGGTGTGAAAACATTCTTTCCCTGTCTCCACGCGAGCTTGCCCATAGAAAAAGAGATCAGGTATGAATTTAGGGGACGGACTAACGCCGGTGAAGGCCGGCCATCCCTTCGAAACACGGAGGTTTCCCGGAAACGAACAGCGCTGCGAACTGCATAGCCGGTCCGTGACGCTCGAAAGAGGGCGGTGAGGTGAAAGGATGTACGCTCGGTCCACGAAAAACGCGCCTGCGCGTGGATAACTGGCCTGTGTGCCATCCAGGCCAGCCGGCAATCCCCGGAAATCGGCGGACGGCGATCTCGCGTGCTCACTAAATGCGCGTTTTCGGCGTCGCAGAGGGAAGCTCCCGCTCCCTTATCCACAGAACACGGAAAAAACAGGGCGTTCCGCGTACAAAGAGCCCTTGTCATCCTTGCTTCAGGCCTGGCTTATCCACGCCGTGCACGCGCTCTCGCGGGATTGCTGTACAGCAATCCGGACTCCAAACGAGACCGGCGGTGGACAACTGGCGTCCGGCAAAGGACGCCAGTGCCGCTTGCGCGATGGATCGGCCACTTTTTCGCCGGCAAACCCAGGATGTTCACAGACATGCCGCGACTTCGGGCCGCCAACCATGCGATGGCCTGTGGATAAGCACTAAGTAGCGCACTTGTGCACAGCGTGTGGACCGTACAGGCATAAACACCCCTTTCGATGGCGAACCGAAAAGTTGCTCAACTCCCGTGCACACGCCAAACAGGAATGCTGCACAAGCAAAAAAGCGTGCAAGGTTTTGAAAAACAGGGCATTTCCAGAGTTGATGCAGTTATCCACAGTCCTTATCCATCATTAGTCTTTATATATAAAAAAGATAAGTGAACAACCTGGAAAACGGAACTGCGGGGGCAACCCGATCCGCCGCCTTCGCAATCCGATGGCCTGTTTATCCCGGGATATCCAGGAGCGAGGGAGGAGACCCAAGAGGGCGCTGCTGCTTTTTTGCGCAACCGGGATAAAAAAGAAGGGCAAGGCTTCCAAGCCTTGCCCTGCCGCTTTTTCCTTTCCTTGAGCTGGCCATCCGCGCCAGGCAAGAAAAAGCCCCGTCGAGGCCTTCCTGGCGTCTCGACGGGGCTTTTTGGGAAGGGAGGCTTATCCACAGCCGGACCACGATCCAGTGGCCGGCCGCGTACCTGCACGGTCAAACGCGCTGCAGTTTCTCCAGCGCGGCATCCAGCGTCTCGTCCTTCTTCGCAAAGCAGAAGCGGACCAGCCGATGGTTGGACTCGGGCGCATCCGGCCGCTGATAGAAGGCGGAGATGGGGATAACCGTCACGCCATGGTCCACCGTCAGCCAACGCGCGAAATCCGCCTCCGGCAGGTCCGACATGGCTGAATAGTCCGCCATCAGGAAGAAGGTGCCCGGGCTGGGCAAGGGCTTGAAGCGCGTCTTGGCCAGGCCTTGGCTGAGCCTGTCCCGCTTGGCCTGGTAGAACGCCGGCAGGTCCAGGTAGGGCTGGGGATCATTCATGAACTCCGCCAGCGCGAATTGCATGGGCGAGGAAACGGTGAACACCATGAACTGGTGCACCTTGCGCAGCTCCAGGCTCAACTGGCGCGGCGCGCAGCAATACCCGATCTTCCAGCCGGTGGTGTGATAGGTCTTGCCGAAGGACGAAATGACGAAGGCGTGCTCGGCCAGCAAGGGACGGCGCGCCAGGCTGGCGTGGGGTTTCCCATCGAACACGATGTGTTCATAGACTTCGTCGGAGACCAGCAGGATGCCGGTGTCGCGGACGATCTGCTCCAGCGCGTCGAGGTCGCGCTCGTCCAGCACGGCGCCGGTGGGATTGTGCGGGAAGTTCAGCATCAGCAGGCGGCTTTTCGGCGTGATGGCGTCACGCACGCGCTGCCAGTCGATGCGGTAGTAGGGATCGGTCTCGGTCGGTGCGCGCAACGGCACCGGAACCGCCGTCGCGCCCGCGAGGCGGATGGACGGCAGGTAAGAGTCGTAGCAAGGCTCGATGACGATCACTTCGTCGCCGGGACCCACCGCGGCCAGGACCGTGGCCATCAAGGCCTCGGTCGCGCCGCTAGTGACGGTGATTTCCGTCTCCGGATCGTAGGCGTGGCCGTACAGCTCCTTGGTCTTGCGGGCGATGGCTTCGCGCAGCGGAGCGACGCCAGGCATATAGGGATACTGGTTGTGGCCGTCGGCCATGGCCTTGTCGACCAGCTTCAGCAGCCGCGGGTCCGGATTGAAATCCGGGAATCCCTGTCCCAGGTTGACCGCCTTGTGTTCCAGGGCCAGGCGGCTCATGACGGTGAAGATAGTGGTGCCCACGTCGGGCAACTTGGATCGGATCATGTGATGTGTCGGTAGGGGTTGTGACGTGTGGGATGAAGTATCCACCATTGCCCGGGCCTTGTGTCGGCGGGCTGCGGAGCCGGCCCTGGAGAGGAGAATGCCGGCGCCGGACGATGCGGCTGGCGTGGCAGGTTGAAAAAAAGCCACATAAGGGTAAACAGCACGTTGTCCGTGCCAGGGCCGTCTGAGTATGCTCGATCGGCAGTGATATTCATGCCGGGCGTCATTATCGTTTCGCTGAACCTCGGCCCACCTCTGAGACACGGCGGGCGTCGGAGTAAGCATGGCCGCTTGCGGTTGGTAAAAACGCAGTTTTTGAATAACACCGCCTACCGTACCGAGTTTCTAGAGGAAGTGTGTATATGAAGGGCAAAGTGAAGTGGTTCAACGCCGACAAGGGCTATGGTTTCATCACGCCGGATGAGGGTGGCACGGACGTGTTTGCCCACTTCTCGGCAATTCAGGGCCGCGGCTACCGCAGCCTGAACGAAGGCCAGGACGTCGAATTCGAAGTCAAGGAAGGCCCGAAGGGGCCCCAAGCGGCGGAGATCCGTCCGCTCTAATCCGGGTAATCCGTTACCCGCGCCGGGTCTGCCGGCACCAAACGCTCCGTGGCCCTCGGCCCGGGGCGTTTTTTCATTGCCGCCGAGGACGAGGCAGCGGGCTTTATGAATTCGTGTGCATAACTATGTGAGTAACTGCAGGGGAACGTAGGACAGGCTGGGCTTGCCGCCTGGCCCGGGAGACCTGCCAACGCACTTCCACAAGTTATCCCAGACTGTAGTTATACACAGCTTGCGCACTAATCTTTGGGTCGACTGCCACCCTGTGCAAAACCTTGCGACGGGGCCGGATGGGTAATCTTTATAGGCTTTTTTGTAAAAGCGTGGCGATTTTTGCCCCGGCTTTGGCGTTTTTACCCATGGAAGAGCAGGGCAGCGACGGCGAGCTGTCCGCCGGGACGAGCTTGGCGCCCGCGTTATTCACAAAACTATCCCCAGGCTTTTGCCTGTCTTTCCCGTGGCGTACACAGATGCTTCGAACCTGGCTTCAGCCTGTGGATTACTTTCTCGTCAGGCGCAGGGAAAACAAGCTAAGGGGAGCCGGTCTTTGCGAGGCTATGGCTTTCTTTGTTCCGCTCGGGAGCTGAGGCGAAGGTTAAGGGGCGTGCTTTTTATAGCCCTTCCCGAGATGGGGTATCCCAGCCAGGGGCATTGCCTGGCTCGCGTTGGCTGGCGAATGGAATGCGGCATGTTTTTGATCGGAGTGGCCGATTCCTTTCGGCGCCAAGATATCTCCTTGAGTGTTTCACGTGGAACATCGACCGGGAGGGCTTCTATGTTCTGAGGTGTCTCCGACGCTCGCTTCATCTTCGCTGGGGTTGCTACTGGCCTTTCCAACGCCCACCTGGTCGGGGCGACGCCAGGGAAAGGAAGAGGGCTCCGTGGTCGGGGGCCTGTGTCCGGTACGCCCACCATTGCCGATGGTATAGCTGCGCTTCGGCATGCCGTCACCATGTGCCCTTCAATGTTCGTCTCTGGTGAGACACAGTGGCCATGGGTTCGAAGATTCTCTATCTCGCCCACCTGTGCATCGGTGGAAATCAAAAGACTCCTCCCTATCTTTGCTTGGCTTTTACTCTTGTAGGCAGCATCTGAAGATAGATGGGGGATCTGCTCCCGGGAACCTCATTGATGTTTCACGTGGAACATCGTTGATGAGAAGACGCCCTTCTTCATAAGAGAGGACGATCTCGAGCGATCCACACGAAGGGAATGTTGGTCATGGGCAGGGGCGCTGCGATCTTTGTGGCTACTTAGTCCCACCATGCTGCTGGCTTGGTGCACCCTGTTCCTCAGGGTTTTGGCGGGAGAGAGAGGTTACCGCCGACCTGTGAGCGGTCTTAGGGGAGGGGACGTTCACTGGTGCGCACTTCAGCGTATATCGCGGCTGAGATATCTACTAATCGGTCTTTTATAGGCGACGACCAGGGTGGTCGAGGACGCATGGCCAGGCCACCTATTCTTCATGTCAGAGCGAGAGTATCCGCCGAAGATCATCACTCGGGCCAGGGAGGCAGTGCACCGGCCGCTCCTGAGCTAAGTAATCCTTACGTGCCAACGCATATTCCCATGGCTGGATCGGGCTGCCATATAGCTCTCACGTGGTTGTCCTCCATGCCCTTCGTAAAGAACCAGCCTGCGATCCGGTTGAACGAAGCTCGGAAAGCCTCTTGGTAGACAAGGGCACGCGTGGGCTGGCCTGAGGGACAACGCACCAGCCGGTACGAATTTCGGGCCAGCCGCTACTAGGAATCCATACGTGTAGGGGGCGTGCAACACAAAGCGGCGCCACGGCCTGGGTCCTTAACCGGAATTTGGATACGGGGGCAGGGGCAGCTAGAATTCATCCTTTGCCTTGGCGTCGGTCTTCGTCGGGTCGCTATAGCTACTATTCGTCTTCCGTTAATGGTGCCCTCGGCGGCGTCCATGGGAGTAAGCCTGCGACGCGGTGGCATTGTTCCACGTGAAACAAACCTTGCCTATGGCTCTGAACGGAGATTCGCGCAGGTCCATTCCTAACTTGCGTTCATAGCTTCATAACTTGGCTACAGCATGAGGATAGGCAGGCTTCAGGATGCGTCGCCCAGGTAATCAGGTTTGAACGGGGACCTAGGCAACCCAGGAGCCAGGCAACTGGATAGGGCCACGAGTATGGGTGTATCAGGGCGGACTAGTGTGGACCTGGTTGCTTTGATCGAAGCCTGGAGAGAAATCCGTAGTCGAGGCTAGGCAGCACACCTCCCGGACCTCTCCGGCAAGTAACGCCAGGGTAGGGCGGTCATTAAAAGTGCCCACCTTCCCACCATGTCACGCTCCACCCACTGTTTCACGTGAAACATAGCAAGCTCCCCGCAAGCGAATTTATAATCTCCACCTACAGCTCTTTATCTGATTCGCAAAATGGATTATCCGCGTGAGTTCGACGTGATCGTGGTAGGCGGTGGCCATGCCGGGACGGAAGCCGCCCTGGCATCCGCCCGCGCCGGCGCCAAGACCTTGCTGCTTACCCACAATATCGAGACCCTGGGGCAGATGTCCTGCAATCCCTCCATCGGCGGGATCGGCAAGGGACATCTGGTCAAGGAGATCGACGCCCTGGGTGGGGCCATGGCGATCGCCACCGACGAGGCGGGTATCCAGTTCCGCATCCTGAACGGATCCAAGGGGCCCGCCGTACGCGCGACCCGCGCCCAAGCCGACCGGGTGCTTTACCGCAAGGCCATCCGTACCCGCCTGGAGAACCAAGCCAATCTGTGGCTGTTCCAGCAGGCCGTGGATGACCTGATGGTCGAAGGCGATCGCGTGGTCGGCGCGGTGACTCAGATCGGTCTCAAGTTCCTCGCACGCAAGGTGGTGCTGACGGCCGGCACCTTTCTCAACGGCCTGATTCACGTCGGCCTGCAGAACTACTCCGCCGGCCGCGCCGGCGATCCGCCGGCCATTTCCCTGGGCCAACGGCTGAAGGAATTGAAGCTGCCGCAAGGCCGGCTCAAGACCGGCACGCCGCCGCGCATCGACGGCCGCAGCATCGACTACAGCGTGCTGGAGGAACAGCCGGGCGATCTCGACCCGATTCCGGTTTTCTCCTTCATGGGTTCGGCTGCCCTGCACCCGCGGCAACTGCCTTGCTGGATCACGCATACCAACAGCCGCACCCACGACATCATCCGCGGCGGTCTCGATCGCTCGCCCATGTACAGTGGCGTCATCGAAGGGGTGGGGCCGCGCTATTGCCCGTCGATCGAGGACAAGATCCACCGTTTCGCCGACAAGGCCAGCCATCAGGTCTTCCTCGAACCCGAAGGTCTGGATACGCACGAGGTCTATCCGAACGGCGTCTCCACCAGCCTGCCGTTCGACGTTCAACTGGATTTGATCCATTCTCTGCCCGGCCTGGAAAACGCCCACATTCTTCGGCCCGGCTACGCCATCGAGTACGACTACTTCGATCCACGTGGATTGAAGTCGACCTTGGAAACCCGCGCGATTTCCGGCCTGTATTTCGCCGGCCAGATCAACGGCACCACCGGTTACGAAGAAGCGGGGGCGCAAGGCCTGCTGGCCGGCGTCAACGCGGCCTTGTCCGCCCTGGGCAAGGAATCCTGGACGCCGCGCCGCGACGAGGCCTATCTGGGCGTGTTGGCCGACGACCTGATTACCCGCGGCGTCACCGAACCCTATCGCATGTTCACCTCGCGCGCCGAATACCGGCTCAGCCTGCGCGAAGACAATGCGGATTTGCGGCTCACCGAGACAGGCCGGCGCCTGGGCCTGGTCGATGACGCGCGGTGGGATGCATTCAATCGTAAACGCGATGCGGTGGAAGCCGAAATACAGCGCCTGCGCTCCACCTGGGTCAATCCGCGCATATTCCCGTCCGAAGCCGCAACGCCGCTGCTCGGCCAAGCAATTGAACGTGAGTACTCACTATCAGACCTGTTGAAACGGCCGGGCGTGTCCTACCGCCAGTTGATGGACACGCGGAATGTCGACGGCAGCCTGCTCGCGGGCCCCGGCGTCGAGGATACCGAGATCGCCCAGCAGATCGAGATCCAGGTGAAGTACGCGGGCTATATCGCCCGCCAGCAGGACGAGGTGCAGAAGCACCTCACCCATGAACAGCAACCGATCCCCGCCGACATCGATTACGACGCCGTCACCAGCCTCTCCTTCGAAGTCCGGCAGAAGCTGAAGACGCACCGTCCCGAAAACATCGGCCAGGCGGCCCGTATCTCCGGAGTAACGCCGGCGGCGATTTCGCTGCTGCTGATACATCTCAAGCGCCTGCATTACGGCTCGCGCAAGCAAGCCGCATGAATACCTCGCATGGCGCACCCATGAAGGCGGCGGAGGGCGGCGCCACGGCCGCGCCGTCCCGCGCTTCGGCGCAGGATCCGGAGGCGCGCCTGCGGGCCTGCTGCGCTGCCCTGGGCCTTCCCGTGAGCGATCGCCAGGTCGGGCAGTTGCTGGACTATCTCGCGCAGTTGCAGCGCTGGAATCGCACCTACAACCTGACGGCGCTGCGCGATCCCGCACAGATGCTGGTCCACCATGTCTTCGACAGCCTGGCCGTCGTCGCGCCGCTGGACAGCGCCATGCCCGCCGCCGGCAAGCTTTACGACATCGGCGCGGGCGCGGGCCTGCCGGGCGTCATCCTGGCCATCATGCGGCCCGACTGGCGCATCGCGTGCGTCGACGCCGTTGAAAAAAAGACCGCCTTCATCCGCCAGATGACCGGCGTGCTCGGCCTGTCCAACCTGCAGGCGCTGCACGCGCGCGTCGAACAGTTGGAACCCGCCGGCTGCGACGTCGTGACCTCGCGCGCGTTCGCTTCGCTGCGCGACTTCGCCGACCTTGCCGGACGCCACGTGGCCGACGGTGGTACCCTCGTCGCCTTGAAGGGAAAAAGACCCGACGACGAAATCGACGAGTTGCAGTCGCAAGGTGCATGGCGCGTTGAAAACATCCAGCCCATCACCGTGCCGGACCTCGATGCGCAGCGCTGCCTTATCTGGATGCGCCGCGCAAGCGGAAGCCTAGGAACCCCATGAGCACTACTCCCCCCAGTAAACCCGCACGCGTATTCTGCATCGCCAATCAGAAGGGCGGCGTCGGCAAGACCACCACCGCCATCAACCTGGCCGCAGGGCTGGCGACGCACGGCAAGCGTGTCTTGCTGGTCGATCTCGATCCGCAGGGGAATGCCACCATGGGCAGCGGCATCGACAAGAGTTCGCTGGAGTCCAATCTCTATCAGGTGCTGATCGGCGACACCACCATCGCCGACGCGCGCGTGCATTCCGAAGTCGGCGGCTACGATGTGCTGCCGGCCAACCGGGAGCTGGCCGGCGCGGAAATCGACCTGGTCCAGATGGAGGAGCGCGAGCGCCAGCTCAAGGCCGCGCTCGACACGGTTGCGGACGACTACGATTTCGTCCTCATCGACTGCCCGCCCACCTTGTCCCTGCTGACGCTGAACGGCCTGGCCGCGGCGCATGGCGTGATCATCCCCATGCAGTGCGAATACTTCGCGCTGGAAGGGCTGTCCGACCTCGTCAACACCATCAAGCGCGTGCATCGCAATATCAATCCGGAGCTGCGCGTCATCGGCCTGCTGCGCGTGATGTTCGACGCGCGCATGACGCTGCAGCAGCAAGTGTCCGCGCAGCTCGAGGCGCACTTCGGCGACAAGGTCTTCTCGACCATCGTGCCGCGCAACGTGCGCCTGGCCGAAGCGCCCAGCCATGGCTTGCCGGGCGTGGTGTACGACCGTTCGTCGCGCGGCGCGCAAGCCTACATCTCGTTCGGCGCGGAGATGATAGAACGCGTCAAGACGCTCGCCGGTTGAAATCCCATGCAGACGATAGCCGCCGACATGGAAGTGACCACCCGCGATCCGCTCAGCGCGCGCATGGAAGAAGCGACGCTGAACGCGACCGTGGTGCGTGAACAAATGCTTTACGACGGCTGGCTGGTGCGATGGGCCGATGCCAAGGCGCGCCGCGCGCGCAGCATCAATCCCGTCGCCGCGCCGTTGCTCGACATCGAGGAAAAACTGGCGTTCTGCCGCGCGCATTACGATCGCGTGGGCCGTCCCCTGATTTTCCGCATCACCTCGGTATGCGTGGACGCCGCGCTGGATGCGCAACTGGCGCAACGCGGCTTCGAGCGCTTCGACCAGACGCTGGTCATGGCGGCCGAGCTGCCGCTCGCATTGCCTTCCACGGCGCCGGTGTTGCGCTACGAGACCGTCACGCCCGAACGATTCGCCGAGGTCACCGGCGCACTGCGCGACTACGGTCCCGAGCATATGCGCGAGCACTGCCGGCGCCTCTCCGGCATCGCCATGCCCAGCGCGCGCGTGCTGGCGCACGACAAGGACGGCGATATCGTCGGCGCGGGCCTTGCCGTGATGGACGGCGGCCTGGTGGGCGTGTTCGACGTCGTCGTCGACCCGCGGGCAAGACGCCGCGGCTATGGCCGCGCGCTGGTGGAACATCTGCTGGCGCAAGGAAGGGCGCACGGCGCCCGCCATGCTTATTTGCAAGTCGAAATGGGGAATGAGGCCGCGCGCGGACTTTATGGGGCGATGGGCTTCGCCGAGCGCTACCGCTATTGGTACCGCGCGCCGCAAGATAACCAGCTTGGCAAGGATTGATTATGGCGACAAAAAAACCTAAAGGCCTGGGGCGCGGGCTCGATGCCTTGCTGGGCGCCGACGCGCCCGCCATCGAAACCTTCAGCAAGAAGGCAACCAAGGAAGTAGAGGGCCCGCCGTCGGTGCTGCCGGTCGCCCGCATGCGCGCCGGCAAGTATCAGCCGCGCACGCGCATGGACGAAGGCGCGCTGACCGAGCTGGCGGATTCGATCCGCACGCAGGGCATCATGCAGCCCATCCTGGTGCGCGCGCTGCCGGACCTGCCCGGTGAATACGAAATCATCGCCGGCGAACGCCGTTTCCGCGCCGCGCAGTTGGCCGGCCTGACGGAAGTGCCCGTCCTCGTGCGCGACGTGGCCGACGAGCACGCCGCGGTGATGGCGCTGATCGAGAACATCCAGCGCGAAGACCTCAACCCCCTGGAAGAAGCGCATGGCGTGCGCCGCCTGCTGGACGAGTTCGGCCTGACGCACGAACAGGCCGCGCAGGCCATCGGCCGCTCGCGCTCCGCCACCAGCAATCTGCTGCGCCTGCTCAACCTCGCCGCGCCGGTGCAGACCATGCTGCTGGCCGGCGACGTGGACATGGGCCATGCGCGCGCCTTGCTGGCCGTCGACGCCGCGACGCAGATACAGTTGGCCAACCTGATCGTCGCCAAGCGCCTGTCGGTGCGCGAAGCCGAGAAACTCGTGACCGCCGCGAGCATGGAGGCCGAACCCGCCGAACGCAAGAAGAAGGCCGCCGCGTCGCGCGACGTCACGCGCCTGGAGGAAGCCTTGTCCGATTTCCTGGGCACCCGCGTTGCGTTGAAGATCGGCGCGCGCGAACGCGGACAGATCGTGATCGATTTCCATGGTTGGGATCATCTGAACGCGCTGCTTGAAAAGCAGGGCATGTCCGGCGTGCTCGACGAGGCCTGAGCATGGAAACGTCCGCGGTGTCCGGCGCGTCCGAGGCGCACCTGCCCCTGGTCGCCGTGCTTGCCACGGGCGGCACCATCGCGGGCGTGCAGGCCAGCGCCACGGCCTCGTCCTACGTGGCCGGCAGTATTTCCGTCGCGCAACTCATGGCGTCCGTGCCGCAGCTCGCCGGGCTCGCGCGCTTGCGCACCGAGCAGGTCGCCAACGTCGGCAGCCAGAACATGACGCACGCGGTCTGGCAGGCGCTGGCCGCGCGCGTGCAGATGCTGGACGCGGACGATGACGTGCAAGGCGTCGTCGTCACGCACGGCACGGACACGCTGGAGGAAACCGCCTTCTTTCTCGCCCTGACCGCGCCCGCGTGCAAGCCGCTGGTGCTCGTCGGCGCCATGCGTCCCGCGACGGCGCTGAGCGCGGACGGGCCCGCCAACCTGTATGCGGCGGTGGCGCTGGCGCGCCATGGCATGGCCAGGGAGCGCGGGCCACTGGTGATCATGAATGGCGACATCCATACGGCGCGCGACGTGCAGAAAGTCGCCGCGAGCGGCATCAATGCCTTCGCTTCGCCCAACGGCGGCCGCATCGGCGTGATGGTGGGCGTCGATCCGCTGTTCCACGGTCCCGCGCAGCCCATGCCTCATCGCTATCCGCTGGAGGCGCTGGGGCCCGTCGAGCAGTGGCCGCGCGTCGCCGTGGTGTATGCGCACGCGGACCTGCAGGCCGACGTCGTCGATGCGCTGGCGGCGCTGTACGACGGCCTGGTGCTGGCCGGCGTGGGCGACGGCAATGCGACGGACGCCGCGATCGACGCATTGAAACGCGCGGCCGCCAAGGGCGTGGCGGTGGTGCGCGCGAGCCGCACGGGCAGCGGCTATGTCGGCCGCGGGGCCGAGATCGACGACGGCGAGGCCGGCTTCGTCGCCGCCGGCGAACTGTCCGCGCAGAAGGCGCGCATCCTGCTGATGCTGGCATTGACGCAGACGCGCGATCCCGCGCGCCTGCAGGCGATCTTCGACAGCCGCTGAAATCACGCGATCACGATTTCCCCCACCGCCGCGGCCAGCGCGTCGTATCCTTCCTGGCCTTGCGCGCGCCGGTTCGTGAACACCGCCGCGATGCGTTCGGCGGGCCAGTAGGAGACGCGCGCCGCCGCGCCCAGCCGCGTATCGTCGGCCATCAACAAGACCTGCCGCGCATTGCCCGCCATCGCGCGCGCCACTTCCGCGGCGCCCAGGTCGTCGTGCGACGCGCCATGCCGCGCATCCAGTCCGACGGGGCAGAGCAGGGCGGCATCGGCACGAAAGCGATGGATCTGCGCCACCGTATGATCGCCCTGCGTGGCCTCGGCATGCGGCGACAAGTCGCCGCCCAGCACCAGCACACGCGGTCCGCGCGCGCTGCCTTCGCGGGCGGCCGCGCGCAAGCGCAGCGCCACCGTGAACGCATTGGTGACGACGAACAGGTCTTCGATCGCCGCCAGCGCATCGGCCAGGTAAAGCGCCATCTCGCCCGCATCGATGAAAACGGTCTGGCCCGCTTGCACGCGCGCGGCGGCCGCGCGCGCGATCAGCCGTTCATGGCGGCCGGCGCCGCCGCGTCCGCGCGCCGATGCGGATGCGGGCGCGAGCGACACCACGCCGCCATGCGTGCGCCGCAATGCGCCCTGCGCTTCGAGCTCGATGAGATCGCGCCGCACGGTTTCGCGCGACACGCCCAGCTCGTCGACGATGCGGTCCGTGGTCACGCTGTGCAAGGTGGCCACGATGCTGCGTATGCGCCGGTGTCTGTCTTCCTGCCACATGGGTCGCTCTGTATGCGTCGGGGGCGTCCGTGAACCCGCAAGGGCGGGCAACGGTCCGACGCGACCTATGTTTGCAGAGTTGCCGCGAGGTGTCCAGGCGCCGGCCCGGCATGGCCGGCTGGTGCATTCCTTTCAATCGCCCTTGATGCCGGCCTGCTTCACGACGCCGGTCCAGTGGGCCAGGCTCTCCCGCAGGATGCGCGCGACGGCATCGGGCGGCTGGTAGCTGGCATAGGAGCCTTGCTTGGTGATCTCGTCCTTGAAGGCTTGCGAAGTCACGACCTTCTTCATGGCGTCGGCCAGCTTCTGCTGCACGGGCGGCGGCAGGCCGGCGGGCCCGAACATGGTGAACCAGGCCTCCAGCGTGAAGGCGGGCAGGCCGGCCTCCGCCGTCGTGGGCACGTCGGGCAGCATGGGCAGGCGGTGGGTGCTGGTGATGGCCAGTCCGCGCAATTGGCCGGCCTGGATCTGGCCGATGACCGTGGGCGGCGTCGTGACGAGAAGCTGGATGCGGCCGGCCAGCAGATCCTGCATGGCGGGCGCGGCGCCGTTGTAGGGCACGTGGGTCATCTGCACGTGGGTGAGCAGCTTGAACTGCTCGGTGCCCAGGTGCTGGATCGAGCCCGTGCCCGACGAACCGAAGTACATCTGGCCCGGCTTGTCCCTGGCCAGCTCGATGAATTCCTTCAGGGTCTTGGCCGGCAGCGATGCCGGCACCGTGATGACGTGCGGACCGCGCGTGATCTCGGCGATGGGCGTGAAGCTCTTGATCGGATCCCACGACACGTTCTTGCCCAGGGCCGGATTGCCGGCGTGGAAGCCCTCGTAGGAGAAGAGGAGGGTATAGCCATCCGGCCTTGCCCGCGCCACGTAGCCATAGGCAAGGTTGCCGCTGCCGCCCGGCTTGTTCTCGACGATGACCGGCTGGCCCAACTCCTGGTTCAGGTATTTCGCCAGCGTGCGTCCCGCGATGTCCATGGCCCCGCCCGCGGAGACGGGCACCACCATGGCGATCGGATGATCGGGAAAGCCGGCGGCTGCCGCCGTCTCGGTCGTCAGCGCCAGCAAAGCGGCGCACAGCAGCGTCTTGTTCCATCTACCCATGATCGTCTCCTCCGGCGGGCGGGTTCTGTTCTTGTGAACCGCATTATTTGCCGGGCCGACCCCTTCTTCGATGGTCTGGCGCTTGTATCAGCTATGCTTCATCGGTCTAGCTGCATGCCGCCCGGCGGCGTCAGGGCAGATCTATCCGCAGGTCCAGGTCGCGCCGGGCCAGCGCATCGCGCAGCGTGGCGCCCAGCTCGTCGACCACCATGCGCGCGGCCCGCGTCATGGGCCGGCTGACGGACGTGGCCACCATCAGGCGCGTGGACAACTGGGGTTCGCCCAGCGGCGTGGCGACCAGCGCGCCCGCGCGTATTTCCTGCTCCACCGCGGGCAGGGCCAGCACCGTATGCGCGTCGCCGGCCATGACCATCGCCTTCATCAACTCCAGGGTATCGAGTTCGTAGTTCACGCGCAGGGACACCTTGGCCTTGGTGGCCGCGGATTCCAGCGTGCGGCGCAGGCCGTGCGCCGCGCTGGGCAGCGCCAGCGGCAACTGCGCGAGCTGCGCCATGGAGACGGGGCCGTCGCGCGGCAGTCCGCGCGCGTTGCAGGGCGCGTCCGGACCGGGGTGCGAGATCAGGAACAGCCTGGCCTGGGCCAGGAAGTCCACGCCGATATGGTGGGACCGGCGCGCGTCGTGCAGGATGGCCACGTCCAGCCGCCCGTCGACCAGCCACTCGTGCACATAGCCGCTGTAGCCGGACAGGAAGTTCAGGCGGATGCCGGGCGAGCGCGCGCGCATGCGCTGGATCAGCGGCAGCCCCATCAACGAGAGGATGGTCGGCGTCATGCCGAC
This sequence comes from Bordetella genomosp. 10, assembly GCF_002261225.1. Taxonomy (NCBI): domain Bacteria; kingdom Pseudomonadati; phylum Pseudomonadota; class Betaproteobacteria; order Burkholderiales; family Alcaligenaceae; genus Bordetella; species Bordetella genomosp. 10. Next base: position 3,223,882 of record NZ_NEVM01000005.1, on the reverse strand, counting down.
CCGCACCAGCCCCGTGACGGCGCGTTGCGGGTCGGCCAGTCCATCCATCGCGGAGGCCAGTTCGCGGATCAGCGGCAGGACGCGGATGCGAAAGGCCTCGCCTTCCGGCGTGAGCGCGACGCCGCGGCCATGGCGATAGAACAGCTTCGTGCCGCAGGCCTCCTCCAGGCGCTGCACCTGGCGGCCCAGCGCCGGCTGCGCCACCCCGATCACGCTGGCGGCGCGCGAGAAACTGCCGTGTTCGGCGACGGACAGGAAGTATTCGAGGCGCTTGAAGTCCATCATGGGTGTCTCCTCGCGTTTTTGATTATGGGCAGGCTGTCTGGATGATGCCCGCAAATGCCGTTCGATTCCATGCCGCCGTGGCATAGCTGATATCGTGGGTGTCCCATTGATGGCATGGATGGGCTACGCAAGAATCCTTGCTTCCGGAACCTGCCGCATCCCGCGGGGTTCGTTTTTCTCGGCGGCGCCCATGTCCGATACCGCTTCCCATGCCTTGCTCAGGATCCTGCACGCCAACGGCGTCGATCGCGTGTTTCTCGTTCCCGGCGAAAGCTATCTGGGCATCCTCGATGCCCTGGTCGATTTTCCCGGCATCGACGTGGTGACCTGCCGGCACGAAAGCGGCGCGGGCTATATGGCGGTGGCCGACGGCCGCTTGACGGGCCGGCCGGGCGTGGTGCTGGTCAGCCGGGGACCGGGCATGAGCAACGCCGCGATCGCCGTGCATACCGCGCAGCAGGACGCCGTGCCGCTGATCGTCATCGTCGGCCAGATTCCCAGGAAGGATCTGCGGCGCGAGGCCTTCCAGGAGATCGACTACCAGAAGATGTTCGGCGACGTCGCCAAGTGGGTGTTCGAACCCACCGAGCCGGACCAGTTGGCCGAGGCGGCGTTCAAGGCGGTGCGTATCGCCACCACCGGCACGCCGGGGCCCGTGGTGCTGGCGATTCCCGAGGACATCCAGCAGCAGCCCACCGCGCAGCCTACCTGGCGTGTGGCCCCGCACGCGCCCCTGCGGCCGGACGACGACACCCTGGCGCGCCTGGCGCAGGCGCTGCGCCGCGCCGAGCGTCCCTTGCTCATCGCCGGCGGGGCGCTGGAGCACGACGGCGGCCGCGAGGCGCTGCGGGAACTGGCGCAGCGCTGGCAGGTGCCGGTGGCGCTGTCGTTTCGCCGCCATGACGTGTTTCCCGTCACGCATCCGCTCTACGTCGGCGAGCTGGGACTGGCGAATCCCGCGGCGCAGATCGCCGCCTTCGACGAGGCCGATTTCATCCTGGCGCTGGGCACGCGGCTGGGCGACGTGCCTACCCAGGGCTACGCTTTTCCGGCCTTGCCGCGGCCGCGCCAGACGCTGGCGCATTGCTACCCCGATCCGCACATCGTGGGGCTGAACCACGCGGCCGATTACGGCCTGGTGTGCAGTCCCGCGGAACTGGCGCGCGCGCTGGCCGCCATCGCGCCGGAAACCATGGCGGAAACGACGACCGAAGCGATAACGGAAACAAGCACAGAAACAATCACGGAAACCGCGCCCGCCGCGCGCCTGGCATGGGCGCGGCGGCTGCGCGCCATCCAGGAGGCGCATGCCGCCTGGCCCCAGCGTACCCCGGCCGACGGCGTGGATTTCACCGCCGTCGTGCGCAGCGTGGCGCGCCATGCGCCGGCCGACGTCGCGGTCTGCCTGGACGCGGGCACTTTCGCCGCGCCGGTGTACCGGCATTTCCCTTTCGTGTATCCGCAGCGGCTGATGGCCCCGATCGACGGCGCCATGGGCTACGGCGTTCCCGCGGCGGTGGCCACGGCGCTGCGGCGGGGCGGCGCCAAGACCGTTTGCATGGTGGGCGACGGCGGCTTCCTGATGACGGGCAACGAGATGATTACCGCCGTGGACAGGCGCTTGCCCATCCTCTTCATCGTGTCCAACAACCACGCCTATGCATCGATCCGCATCCACCAGGAACGCCACTATCCGGGGCGCGTCAGCGGCACGACGTTGACCAATCCGGATTTCGTGGCCCTGGCGGCCGCTTTCGGCCTGCCCGCCAGGCGGATCACGCGCGAGGCAGAGATCGAGGACGCCGTCGTCGCCGGCCTGGCGGCCGAGGGCCCGGCCTTCATCGAAGTGTCGACCAGCCTGCAATGCGTGCTGTAACGACAAAAGATCCCGCACATCGTTTGACAAGCAAAACAAACATCTCCATAATCTCGAATTCTCCGCTGGAGGGGTGCCCGAGTGGTTAAAGGGGGCAGACTGTAAATCTGTTGGCCTTGCGCCTACATTGGTTCGAATCCAATCCCCTCCACCAGAATTCTTCAGCGGCATGTGAAAGCGTGTCGTAGCAGTGGCGGTAGCAAAGCGGCAACGGTGGTGAGCGGCGCGGTGTTTTTCCATGGCGCATGTTCCCAGACCGAAGTGGATGACCGAATCCAGGCGCGGTTTGCCTGGATTTGCAATGTCTGGAGTATGCTTTGCGCCTTCGCCGGATCCGGCGGCCGGTCTGCGGAATATGGGGCGGAGAAAGCAGTGGCAGTTGTTGTGGCGGAAAGCCGGGTCGCCGTGTGGCGGCAGTCATCGAGCAGTGTAGGCAGTACAGCAGGTAGTACCAGTCGTCGCAGTGCGGGCTGAGGGTAACGCGGGTGTAGCTCAATGGTAGAGCAGAAGCCTTCCAAGCTTACGACGAGGGTTCGATTCCCTTCACCCGCTCCAGGCGCGCTGGCGCGCAAGCAGTCAGTGAAGTAGCTGGCAGTACCGTACGGCAGTTTTCGTACAAGATTTTCGCCCATGTGGCTCAGTGGTAGAGCACTCCCTTGGTAAGGGAGAGGTCACGCGTTCGATCCGCGTCATGGGCACCAACTTTTTGTGTCTTCTCTTAGTTCGCACATCCAGGTCAGGAGTCAGCCATGGCAAAAGGCAAGTTTGAACGTACCAAGCCGCACGTGAACGTGGGCACGATCGGTCACGTTGACCACGGCAAGACGACGCTGACGGCGGCGATCACGACGGTTCTGTCGACGAAGTTCGGCGGCGAAGCCAAGGGCTACGACCAGATCGACGCGGCGCCCGAAGAGAAGGCGCGCGGCATCACGATCAACACGGCGCACGTGGAATACGAAACGGCGACGCGCCACTACGCGCACGTTGACTGCCCGGGCCACGCTGACTATGTGAAGAACATGATCACGGGCGCGGCGCAGATGGACGGCGCGATCCTGGTGGTGTCGGCCGCCGACGGCCCGATGCCGCAGACGCGCGAACACATCCTGCTGAGCCGCCAGGTGGGCGTGCCGTACATCATCGTGTTCCTGAACAAGGCGGACATGGTGGACGACGCCGAGCTGCTGGAACTGGTGGAAATGGAAGTCCGCGAGCTGCTGAGCAAGTACGACTTCCCGGGCGACGACACGCCGATCGTGAAGGGTTCGGCCAAGCTGGCGCTCGAAGGCGACAAGGGCGAGCTGGGCGAGCAGGCGATCCTGGCGCTGGCCGACGCGCTGGACAGCTACATCCCGACGCCTGAGCGTGCCATCGACGGCACGTTCCTGATGCCGGTCGAAGACGTGTTCTCGATCTCGGGCCGCGGCACGGTGGTGACCGGCCGTATCGAGCGCGGCATCGTGAAGGTCGGCGAGGAAATCGAAATCGTCGGCATCAAGCCGACGGTGAAGACGACCTGCACGGGCGTGGAAATGTTCCGCAAGCTGCTGGACCAAGGTCAAGCGGGCGACAACGTCGGTATCCTGCTGCGCGGCACCAAGCGTGAAGACGTCGAGCGTGGCCAGGTGCTGGCCAAGCCGGGTTCGATCAACCCGCACACGGACTTCACGGCCGAGGTGTACATTCTGTCGAAGGAAGAAGGCGGCCGCCACACCCCGTTCTTCAACGGCTATCGTCCCCAGTTCTACTTCCGTACGACGGACGTGACGGGCACGATCGAGCTGCCGAAGGACAAGGAAATGGTTCTGCCGGGTGACAACGTGTCGATGACCGTGCGCCTGCTGGCCCCGATCGCCATGGAAGAAGGCCTGCGCTTCGCCATTCGCGAAGGCGGCCGTACCGTCGGCGCCGGCGTCGTCGCTTCCATCGTCAAGTAAGCAAAAAAGCGACAATAGCGGAGGGGGCAGATGCCCCCTTTGCTTTTGTCCGCAAGATTCCCTTTACACGGGAATAGAAAAGGTAGTACTATGGATGGTTCCGCAAGGTTCCATCCTTCATTTTTGAAGGTCGGGGTCCGATCCGGGAATCCAGCCGGGCAGTAGAAATTCGCTACGTCAGCCAGGCCGGATGGAAACGCGATCGGAAAGCTGTGCGGGCACAGTGGAAATAGCCCAAGCTGTAGGGGTATAGCTCAATTGGCAGAGCGTCGGTCTCCAAAACCGAAGGTTGTAGGTTCGATTCCTACTGCCCCTGCCACCACAGCGCTGGCCAATGGTTTTTCTTTCCGACCATGAGCCCGGCTTCCGCCGTCCCGTCTTCGTCCCCGCGGACTTCCGGAAAATATCGCAAGTCGCGCGTTTACGGCGGACTTGTCTAGCAAAAATGTCCAATACCAGCGTAGAAACTGTAACTAGTACCGCCGATCGCCTCAAGCTGGCTTTGGCGGTGCTCGTCATCATTGCTGGAATCGTCGGGTTTTCGGTGCTCAGCGAGCAGCCCATGCCGGCTCGCATCGGCGTTTTCGTCGGCGGCCTGGTTCTGGCCGCCATCATTGCCTGGTTCAGCGAACCCGGCCGCCGCACGTTGAGCTTCGCCAGCGAGTCCTATAACGAAGTAAAGCGGGTGTCCTGGCCCACGCGCAAGGAAACGACGCAGATGACGGGCATCGTCTTCGCGTTCGTGGCCATCATGGGCATTTTCATGTGGGTGCTCGACAAGGGCATCGAATGGATCATTTACGGCCTGTTGTTGGGCTGGAAATAAGGGACGGCGAATGAGTAAGCGTTGGTATGTCGTCCATGTGTATTCCGGCATGGAAAAGAGCGTCCAGAAGGCGCTGATCGAACGCATCGACCGTGCGTCATTGCAAACTTCCTTCGGCCGCATTCTCGTGCCGTCCGAAGAAGTGGTCGAAATGCGCGGCGGACAGAAGTCCATCTCCGAACGGCGGATCTTCCCCGGCTACGTGCTGGTTGAAATGGATCTGACCGACGAGACCTGGCATTTGGTGAAGAACACCAACCGCGTCACCGGCTTCCTGGGTGGCTCGGGCAATCGTCCGTCGCCGATTTCCGAAAAGGAAGTCGAAAAAATCCTCTCCCAGATGGAAGAGGGTGTGGAAAAACCGCGTCCCAAGATCCTCTTCGAAGTGGGTGAAATGGTGCGCGTCAAGGAAGGTCCGTTTGCTGACTTCAACGGCAATGTCGAGGAAGTCAACTACGAGAAGAGCAAGGTGCGTGTGTCCGTGACCATTTTCGGCCGCGCCACGCCCGTCGAACTGGATTTCAGTCAGGTCGAAAAGACCTGATCTTTCAACCCCGGGGAGCCATCCGCTTGTGCGGGACGGCGTTTGAACCCGCAAGGAGCTAAGCATGGCGAAGAAGATCGTCGGCTTTATCAAGCTGCAAGTGCCGGCTGGTAAGGCCAATCCCTCTCCCCCGATCGGTCCGGCGCTGGGTCAGCGCGGCCTGAACATCATGGAATTCTGCAAGGCGTTCAACGCCAAGACGCAGGGCATGGAGCCCGGTCTGCCGATTCCGGTGGTGATCACCGCTTTCGCGGACAAGAGCTTCACCTTCGTGATGAAGACGCCGCCCGCGACCATTCTGATCAAGAAGGCCGCCGGCGTGCAGAAGGGTTCGCCCACGCCCCACACCGACAAGGTCGGCAAGCTGACGCGCGCCCAGGCTGAAGAAATCGCCAAGACCAAGGAACCGGACCTGACGGCCGGCGACCTGGAAGCCGCCGTTCGCACGATCGCCGGCAGCGCCCGCAGCATGGGCATCACCGTGGAGGGCATCTGATCATGGCAAAACTGTCCAAGCGCGCCGCCGCCTTGCGTGAAAAGATCGACCGCACCAAGCTGTATCCGGTCGCCGACGCCCTGAACCTGATCAAGGAAACCGCCACGGCCAAGTTCGATGAATCCATCGACGTCGCCGTGCAGCTCGGCATCGACCCGAAGAAGTCGGACCAACTGGTCCGTGGCTCCGTGGTCCTGCCGGCCGGTACCGGCAAGTCCGTGCGCGTCGCCGTGTTCGCCCAAGGCGACAAGGCCGAAGCCGCCAAGGCCGCCGGCGCCGACATCGTCGGCCTGGAAGACCTGGCCGAGCAGATCAAGGCTGGCCAGATGGATTTCGACGTGGTCATCGCCTCGCCCGACACGATGCGTGTCGTCGGCGCCCTGGGTCAGATCCTGGGCCCGCGCGGTCTGATGCCGAACCCCAAGGTCGGCACCGTGACCCCCGACGTCGCCACCGCCGTGAAGAACGCCAAGGCAGGTCAGGTGCAGTACCGCACCGACAAGGCCGGCATCATTCACGCCACCATCGGCCGCGCCTCTTTCGGCGTGGAACAGTTGCAAACCAACCTGGCCGCCCTGGTCGACGCCCTGCAAAAGGCGCGTCCGGCTGCTGCCAAGGGCGTGTATCTGCGCAAGCTGGCCGTCTCGTCCACGATGGGCGGCGGTGCTCGCGTCGAAATCGCCTCGCTGTCCGCCCCCGCTGCCTGAGCGGCCGCTGACTAGCAAACGAACTTTGGGCTGCGTCCGGTCAACCGGCCGGACGTTGCTGTCAAAGACCGCTGGAGCGGATGTCGGCGGTCTTCGTTTCCCGGCAACGGGAAGGGAAGCTCCGATCTCTGCTTAATACCGAAGCCTGTCCGGTTCGGATCCAGCGTAGACGGCGTCCCATGGAAGAATTCTTTACCTGAAGAACTCGACCAGGTCGCCGCATTCGGTTGACGCCCAGGGATTATCCCCGACGCGTCTTTTGATGGAGTGTTCAAACCGTGAGTCTCAATCGCCAAGAGAAAGCAGTGGTGATCGAGGAAGTCTCGGCGCAAGTCGCCAAGGCTCAATCGATTGTCATCGCCGAGTACCGTGGTCTGGACGTCGCCTCTGTCACCGTACTGCGCAAGACTGCGCGTGAATCGGGCGTGTACCTGCGTGTTCTGAAGAACTCGCTGGCTCGTCGCGCTGTTGCTGGCACGGCTTTCGAGCCGCTGGCCGAGCAACTTTCCGGTCCGCTGATCTATGGTATCAGCGCTGATCCGGTCGCGCCGGCCAAGGTGCTCTCCACGTTCGCCAAAACCAACGACAAGCTGGTTATCAAGGGCGGCTCCCTGCCGGGCAGCCTCTTGACCCAAAACGGTGTGCAGGCGCTTGCCTCGCTGCCGTCCCGCGAAGAGTTGTTGGCGAAGCTGCTGGGCACCATGCAAGCCCCGATCGCGCAATTCGCACGTACGCTCAACGAAGTTCCGACCAAGTTCGCCCGCGGCCTCGCTGCCGTGCGCGACCAAAAGGAAAAGGCCGCGGCTTAATCGCCGCAGTCCCGGAATTCGCTGTACGACCGAGCGACAACCAAACCCTGGCATTACCAAAATCTGGAGTTCTTAAAAATGGCCCTTAACAAAGCTGAAATCCTTGACGCCATCGCTGGCCTGACCGTTCTCGAACTGTCGGAACTGATCAAGGATCTGGAAGAGAAGTTCGGCGTGTCGGCTGCTGCCGCCGCTGTTGCCGTTGCCGCCCCCGCCGCTGGTGGTGGCGCCGCCGCTGCCGCTGAAGAGCAGACCGAGTTCACCGTCGTCCTGGCTGAAGCCGGCGCGAACAAGGTCAGCGTCATCAAGGCCGTTCGCGAACTGACCGGTCTCGGTCTGAAGGAAGCGAAGGACCTGGTTGACGGCGCTCCGAAGCCCGTCAAGGAAGGCGTTGCCAAGGCTGACGCCGAAGCCGCCAAGAAGAAGCTGGAAGAAGCCGGCGCCAAGGTCGAAGTCAAGTAAGACCTGCGTTGACTTGCCCGGGGACAGTGCAGTTTGCCGTCCCCGGGCTTTTGCGTTTCCAGGAAACCCCTTTGGCCGCAAGCTCAGAAGGGTTTTCTGGAGTCGTATATCAGTGGTATCACCCCGGGCCGTGGTTGACGGCCCATGCAACCTCGAGTCGGAGTGCTCATGCCTTACTCGTACACCGAAAAAAAGCGCATCCGCAAAAGCTTCGCCAAGCGTGAAGACGTCCAGAACGTACCCTTTCTGCTTGCAACGCAGCTTCAATCCTACCTAACTTTTCTGCAGGCGGAAACCGCCCCGTCGCAGCGAGCCAACGATGGTTTACAGGCGGCGTTTTCGTCGATATTCCCCATCGTCAGCCACAACGGAATGGCGCGTCTTGAGTTCGTCAGCTACGTGCTCGGCGAGCCGGTGTTCGATGTCAAGGAATGTCAACAACGTGGCCTGACCTACGCCTCGCCGCTGCGCGCCAAGGTGCGCCTGGTGCTGCTCGACCGCGAAGTCAGCAAGCCCACGGTCAAGGAAGTGAAGGAACAGGAAGTCTACATGGGCGAAATTCCGCTCATGACGGGCACCGGCTCCTTCGTCATCAACGGCACCGAGCGCGTCATCGTTTCGCAGTTGCACCGTTCGCCGGGCGTGTTCTTCGAGCACGACCGCGGCAAGACGCACAGCTCCGGCAAGCTCCTGTTCTCGGCGCGCGTGATTCCCTACCGCGGTTCGTGGCTGGACTTCGAATTCGATCCGAAGGACGTGCTGTTCTTCCGTGTCGACCGCCGCCGCAAGATGCCCGTCACCATCCTGCTGAAGGCCATCGGCATGACGCCGGAATCCATCCTGGCCCACTTCTTCGACTTCGATAATTTCGAGTTGAAGAGCGAAGGCGGCATGATGGAATTCGTGCCCGAGCGCTGGAAGGGCGAAATGGCCCGCTTCGACATTTCCGATCGCAGCGGCAAGGTCATCGTCGAAAAAGACAAGCGCATCAACGCCAAGCACCTGCGCGACCTGGCTGCCGGCGGCATCCAGCGCATCTCCGTGCCCGAGGAATTCCTCTACGGCCGCGTGCTGGCCAAGAACATCGTCGATCCCGACACCGGCGAAGTGGTGGCGCGCGCCAACGACGAGATCACCGAAAGCGTGCTGAGCGCCCTGCGCGCCGCCAACGTGCTCGATTTCCAGACGCTGTACACCAACGACCTGGACCGCGGCCCGTACATCTCGCAGACCCTGCGCACCGACGAAACCGCCGACCAGATGGCCGCCCGCGTCGCCATCTACCGCATGATGCGCCCCGGCGAGCCGCCCACCGAGGAAGCCGTCGAGGCCCTGTTCCAGCGCCTGTTCTACAGCGAGGAAACCTACGACCTGTCGCGCGTCGGCCGGATGAAGGTCAACAGCCGCCTGGGTCGCGGCGAGGACATCACCGGCCCCATGACCCTGACCAACGAGGACATCCTCGAAACGATCAAGGTCCTGGTCGAGCTGCGTAACGGCCGTGGCCAGATCGACGATATCGATCACCTGGGCAACCGCCGCGTGCGTTGTGTCGGCGAACTGGCCGAGAACCAGTTCCGCGCCGGCCTCGTGCGCGTCGAGCGCGCCGTCAAGGAACGTCTGGGCCAGGCCGAGACGGAAAACCTGATGCCGCACGACCTGATCAACTCCAAGCCGATCTCGGCCGCCATCAAGGAGTTCTTCGGTTCGAGCCAGTTGTCCCAGTTCATGGACCAGACCAACCCGCTGTCGGAAATCACCCACAAGCGCCGCGTCTCGGCCCTGGGCCCGGGCGGTCTGACCCGCGAACGCGCCGGTTTCGAAGTGCGCGACGTGCATCCCACGCACTACGGCCGCGTGTGCCCGATCGAAACGCCGGAAGGCCCGAACATCGGCCTGATCAACTCGATGGCGCTGTATGCGCGCCTGAACGAGTACGGCTTCCTGGAAACTCCGTACCGCAAGATCATCGACGGCCGCGTCAGCGACCAGATCGACTATCTGTCGGCCATCGAGGAAAGCCACTACGTGATCGCGCAGGCCAACGCCGCGCTCGACAGCGAAGGCCGTTTCATCGACGACCTGGTGGCTTGCCGCGAAGCGGGCGAAACCATGCTGACCTCGCCGGCCAACGTGCACTACATGGACGTGGCGCCGTCGCAGATCGTTTCGGTCGCGGCCTCGCTGATTCCCTTCCTGGAGCACGATGACGCGAACCGTGCGTTGATGGGCGCCAACATGCAGCGCCAGGCCGTGCCTTGCCTGCGTCCCGAGAAGCCCGTCGTCGGCACCGGCATCGAGCGCACCGTGGCGGTCGACTCCGGCACCACCGTGCAGGCGCTGCGCGGCGGCGTGGTCGACCACGTCGACGCCGAGCGCGTGGTGATCCGCGTCAACGACGACGAAAACGTCGCCGGCGAAGTCGGCGTGGACATCTACAACCTCATCAAGTACACCCGTTCCAACCAGAACACCAACATCAACCAGCGTCCCATCGTCGCCCGAGGCGACAAGGTCGCCAAGGGCGATGTGCTGGCCGACGGCGCGTCGACGGACCTGGGCGAACTCGCCCTGGGCCAGAACATGCTGATCGCGTTCATGCCCTGGAACGGCTACAACTTCGAAGACTCGATCCTGATCTCCGAAAAGGTCGTGGCCGACGATCGCTATACCTCGATCCACATCGAGGAGCTGACCGTGGTCGCCCGCGACACCAAGCTCGGACCGGAAGAAATCACGCGCGACATCAGCAACCTGGCCGAAACCCAGTTGAATCGCCTGGATGAATCCGGCATCACCTACATCGGCGCCGAAGTCAGCGCCGACGACGTGCTGGTCGGCAAGGTCACGCCCAAGGGCGAGACCCAACTGACGCCGGAAGAAAAGCTGCTGCGCGCGATCTTCGGCGAAAAGGCGTCGGACGTGAAGGACACCTCGCTGCGCGTGCCCTCGGGCATGACCGGCACGGTGATCGACGTCCAGGTCTTCACGCGCGAAGGCATCGTGCGCGACAAGCGCGCCCAGTCCATCATCGACGATGAACTGCGCCGCTATCGCCAGGACCTGAACGACCAGTTGCGCATCGTCGAGAACGACCAGTTCGACCGTCTCGAAAAGATGCTGGTGAACAAGACCGTCAACGGCGGCCCGCGCAAGCTGGCCAAGGGCGCAACCGTCACCAAGGCCTACCTGGCCGACCTGGACCGCTGGCAGTGGTTCGACATTCGCCTGGCCGATGAACAGCACGCCGTCGTGCTGGAACAGGCCAAGGAATCGCTCGAACAGAAGCGCCACCAGTTCGACCTGGCCTTCGAGGAAAAGCGCAAGAAGCTGACGCAGGGCGACGAGCTGCCCCCGGGCGTGCTCAAGATGATCAAGGTCTACCTTGCCGTCAAGCGCCGCCTGCAGCCCGGCGACAAGATGGCCGGCCGTCACGGCAACAAGGGCGTGGTCTCGCGCATCACCCCGGTGGAAGACATGCCGCACATGGCCGACGGCACCCCCGCCGACATCGTGCTGAACCCGCTGGGCGTGCCGTCGCGGATGAACGTCGGCCAGGTGCTGGAAGTGCACCTGGGCTGGGCCGCCAAGGGCGTGGGCCATCGCATCGCCGACCTGCTGCGCGACGAGCGCACGGCGCAGGCGAAGTCGCTGCGCGCCTACCTGGAGAAGGTCTACAACACGACCGGCTCCGGCGCGCGCATCGACGAGCTGACCGATGACGAAGTCGTCGAAATGGCCAACAACCTGAAGAATGGCGTTCCCTTCGCCACGCCCGTGTTCGACGGCGCGACCGAAGAGGAAATCACCAAGATGCTGGAACTGGCCTACCCGGACGACGTCGCCAAGCGCATGCAGCTTACCGACTCGCGTACCCAGGCCTGGTTGTTCGACGGCCGCACCGGCGAGAAATTCGAGCGTCCGGTCACCGTGGGCTACATGCACTACCTGAAGCTGCACCACCTGGTCGACGACAAGATGCACGCCCGTTCGACCGGCCCGTACTCCCTGGTGACCCAGCAGCCGCTGGGCGGCAAGGCGCAGTTCGGTGGCCAGCGTTTCGGGGAAATGGAAGTGTGGGCGCTCGAAGCCTACGGCGCTTCCTACACCCTGCAGGAAATGCTCACGGTCAAGTCGGACGACATCACCGGTCGTACGAAGGTTTACGAAAACATCGTCAAGGGCGACCACGTCATCGACGCCGGCATGCCGGAATCGTTCAACGTGCTGGTCAAGGAAATCCGCTCGTTGGCCCTGGACATGGATTTGGAGCGTAACTAATGAAAGCGCTACTCGACCTATTCAAGCAAGTCTCGCAAGACGAGCAGTTCGATGCCATCAAGATCGGCATCGCCTCGCCCGAGAAAATCCGTTCGTGGTCCTACGGCGAAGTCCGCAAGCCCGAAACCATCAACTACCGCACGTTCAAGCCCGAGCGTGACGGCCTGTTCTGCTCGAAGATCTTCGGTCCGATCAAGGACTACGAGTGCCTGTGCGGCAAGTACAAGCGCCTGAAGCATCGCGGCGTGATCTGCGAAAAGTGCGGCGTGGAAGTCACCGTCGCCAAGGTTCGCCGTGAACGCATGGGCCACATCGAGCTGGCCAGCCCGGTCGCGCACATCTGGTTCCTGAAGAGCCTGCCGTCGCGCCTGGGCATGGTGCTCGACATGACGCTGCGCGACATCGAGCGCGTGCTGTACTTCGAAGCCTGGTGCGTGATCGAGCCCGGCATGACGCCGCTCAAGCGCGGCCAGATCATGTCGGACGACGATTTCCTGGCCAAGACCGAGGAATACGGCGACGACTTCCGTGCCCTGATGGGCGCGGAGGCCGTGCGCGAACTGCTGCGCACCATCGACATCGACCGTGAAGTGGAAACGCTGCGCGGCGAACTGAAGGCCACCAGCTCGGAAGCGAAGATCAAGAAGATCTCCAAGCGCCTGAAGGTGCTGGAAGGCTTCCAGAAGTCCGGCATCAAGGCCGAATGGATGGTCATGGAAGTGCTGCCCGTGCTGCCGCCGGACCTGCGTCCGCTGGTGCCGCTGGACGGCGGCCGCTTCGCGACCTCCGACCTGAACGACCTGTACCGCCGCGTCATCAACCGCAATAACCGCCTGAAGCGCCTGCTCGAACTGAAGGCGCCGGAAATCATCCTGCGCAACGAAAAGCGCATGCTGCAGGAAGCGGTCGATTCGCTGCTGGACAACGGCCGCCGCGGCAAGGCCATGACGGGCGCCAACAAGCGCCAGCTCAAGTCGCTGGCCGACATGATCAAGGGCAAGAGCGGCCGCTTCCGCCAGAACCTGCTGGGCAAGCGCGTCGACTACTCGGGCCGTTCGGTGATCGTGGTGGGTCCGCAGCTCAAGCTGCACCAGTGCGGCCTGCCCAAGCTGATGGCGCTGGAGCTGTTCAAGCCCTTCATTTTCAATCGCCTGGAAATGATGGGCCTGGCGACGACCATCAAGGCCGCGAAGAAGCTGGTGGAAGGCCAGGAACCGGTGGTGTGGGACATCCTCGAAGAGGTGATCCGCGAGCACCCGGTCATGCTGAACCGCGCGCCGACGCTGCACCGCCTGGGCATCCAGGCGTTCGAACCCGTGCTGATCGAAGGCAAGGCGATCCAGTTGCATCCGCTGGTCTGCGCGGCGTTCAACGCCGACTTCGACGGCGACCAGATGGCCGTTCACGTGCCGCTGTCGCTGGAAGCGCAACTGGAAGCCCGCACCCTGATGCTGGCCTCCAACAACGTGCTGTTCCCGGCCAGCGGCGAACCGTCGATCGTGCCGTCGCAGGATATCGTGCTGGGTCTGTACTACACGACCCGCGAGCGCATCAACGGCAAGGGCGAAGGCATTTTCTTCACCGACGTCGCTGAAGTGCAGCGCGCCTACGACAACGGCGAAGTCGAACTGCAGACGCGCATCACCGTGCGCCTGAAGGAATTCGAACGCGACGAACAAGGCGAATGGCAGCCGGTCCTGCGCCGCCACGAAACCACGGTCGGCCGCGCGCTGCTGTCCGAGATCCTGCCCAAGGGCCTGCCCTTCACGGTGCTGAACAAGGCGCTGAAGAAGAAGGAAATCTCGCGCCTGATCAACCAGTCGTTCCGCCGTTGCGGCCTGCGCGACACGGTGATCTTTGCCGACAAGCTGATGCAGTCGGGCTTCCGCCTGGCCACGCGCGGCGGCATCTCGATCGCCATGGGCGACATGCTGATCCCGTCGGCCAAGGAGTCCATCCTGGCCGAGGCCAGCAAGGAAGTGAAGGAAATCGACAAGCAGTACTCGTCGGGTCTGGTCACGTCCCAGGAACGCTACAACAACGTGGTGGACATCTGGGGCAAGGCCGGCGACAAGGTCGGCAAGGCGATGATGGAGCAACTGGCCACCGAACCCGTGGTCAACCGCCACGGCGAGGAAGTGCGCCAGGAGTCGTTCAACTCCATCTACATGATGGCCGACTCGGGCGCCCGCGGTTCCGCCGCCCAGATCCGCCAGTTGGCCGGCATGCGCGGCCTGATGGCCAAGCCTGACGGCTCGATCATCGAAACGCCGATCACCGCGAACTTCCGTGAAGGCCTGAACGTGCTTCAGTACTTCATCTCGACCCACGGCGCGCGTAAGGGCCTGGCCGATACGGCGCTGAAGACGGCGAACTCGGGCTACCTGACCCGCCGTCTGGTCGACGTGACGCAGGACCTGGTCATCATCGAGAACGACTGCGGCACCACGCAGGGCTACGCGATGAAGGCGCTGGTCGAAGGCGGCGAAGTCATCGAACCGCTGCGCGACCGCATCCTGGGCCGCGTCGCCGCGACCGACATCGTCAACCCGGACACGCAGGAAACCGCCCTGGCGGCCGGTTCGCTGCTGGACGAAGATGCCGTCGACCTGATCGACCGCATCGGCGTGGACGAAGTCCGCGTGCGCACGCCGCTGACTTGCGAAACCCGCCATGGCCTGTGCGCGCACTGCTATGGCCGCGACCTGGGCCGTGGCTACATCGTCAACGTCGGCGAAGCCGTCGGCGTGATCGCCGCGCAGTCCATCGGCGAACCGGGCACGCAGTTGACGATGCGTACGTTCCACATCGGTGGCGCGGCGTCGCGTTCGGCCCTGGCCAGCGCGGTGGAAACGAAGTCGACCGGTACGGTGGCCTTCGCCAGCACCATGCGTTACGTGACCAACGCCAAGGGCGAGCGCATCGCGATTTCGCGTTCCGGTGAAATCGTCATCCATGACGACAACGGCCGCGAGCGCGAACGCCACAAGATCCCGTACGGCGCGACCGTGCTCGCCGGCGACGGCGAAGCGGTCAAGGCCGGCGCCCGCCTGGCGACCTGGGATCCGCTGACCCGTCCGATCGTGTCGGAGTACGCCGGCCAGGTGCGCTTCGAGAACATCGAGGAAGGCGTTACCGTCGCCAAGCAGGTGGACGAAGTCACCGGCCTGTCGACCCTGGTCGTCATCACGCCGAAGACGCGCGGCGGCAAGATCGTCATGCGTCCGCAGATCAAGCTGGTCAACGAGAACGGCGAAGAGGTCAAGATCGCCGGCACCGATCACTCGGTGAACATCTCGTTCCCGGTCGGCGCGCTGATTACCGTGCGCGACGCGCAGCAGGTGTCCGTGGGTGAAGTGCTGGCGCGTATTCCGCAGGAATCGCAAAAGACCCGCGACATTACCGGCGGTCTGCCGCGCGTGGCCGAGCTGTTCGAAGCCCGTTCGCCCAAGGATGCCGGCATGCTTGCCGACGTCACCGGCACGGTCTCGTTCGGCAAGGACACCAAGGGCAAGCAGCGCCTGGTCATCACCGACCTGGAAGGCGTCAGCCACGAGTTCCTGATTCCGAAGGAAAAGCAGGTTCTGGTGCACGACGGCCAGGTGGTGAACAAGGGCGAAATGATCGTCGACGGTCCGGCCGACCCGCACGACATCCTGCGCCTGCAGGGTATCGAGAAGCTGGCGACCTACATCGTCGACGAGGTGCAGGACGTGTATCGTCTGCAAGGCGTGAAGATCAACGACAAGCACATCGAGGTGATCGTTCGCCAGATGCTGCGTCGCGTGAACATCGTCGACGCCGGCGATACCGAGTTCATCACCGGCGAGCAGGTCGAGCGTTCGGAACTGCTGAACGAGAACGATCGCGTCGAAGCCGAAGGCAAGCGTGGCGCTACCTACGACAACGTGCTGCTGGGCATCACGAAGGCGTCGCTGTCCACCGATTCGTTCATCTCCGCCGCTTCCTTCCAGGAAACGACGCGGGTGCTGACCGAAGCGGCCATCATGGGCAAGCGCGACGACCTGCGTGGCCTGAAGGAAAACGTCATCGTGGGTCGTCTGATCCCCGCGGGCACCGGCCTGGCTTATCACATTGCCCGCAAGGACAAGGAAGCCATGGAAGCGGCCGAACGCGAAGCCGCCCGCCAGATGGCCAACCCGTTCGAGGACGCCCCGGTTACCGTGGACACCGAGCACGACGTGGACGCTCAACAACCGGAAGCCCCGGCCACCGGCGACGACAGCAGCATCTAAGCAGTACTTTCGATAGCCACCGCCGCGAGGCGGCGGCATCGGAAAACAAAACCCCCATTCGGCGCGCTGCCGAATGGGGGTTTTCTTTTGGTGCGGGTGATCCAGAAGCAGCGCGCTGTCGATCTTCGAGCACAATACGGGTCCGGGAGCGACATGTTCCACGGGATGACGACCCGTCTCCAGCAGGCGGACGTGGATGTAAAAGGAATTCGCGGAGCAAGCTCGCTAATAGCTATGGTTATAGGCCAAGTCGAAAACATCACGACCGACGGCTCGAACGTGTACGCACTCTTCCGTAAGCCGGGGAACTGAATTGAATTTACCTTCAGAAGACATCGAAAAATGGCGTGAACGCCTCCGCACGGCAATGCCTTCTGCCGTGCTTCGGGAAATGGCTGCCGCATATGGCGTTAACAAAAGTGCGCTGGGATTTATGGTCGTCGACTTGTATCGCGAGGTCGACACCCCGGTCGTCCAAGCTGTGTGGAAATGGGATATCCATCAAACAGGACGTGGTTTATCGGATGCAGACTTAGATCGGGTTTTGTCGCAGTTGCAGTTTTGAGAAGCCGAGCAGACACCACTTTTGCATTGCTGTAGTCTGACCAAATCTGAGCGTACTTAACAGTGCCTATGTGCACGCGACTTTTCGGCTCTGCCAAATTAGGCTGATAAAGCGGTCAGACGCCGAAACTTTTGGGGTGGACGATACTTCAACGCACTGTTTGGATGCGTTTCGTTGTAGTGCTTGAAGCCAGGGCCAGGTTATGTGCCGCAGCATTGGCATCGGGCTTGGGCACGAAGGCGACATAATCCGGCTTCATCAGTTTTCACGAAGCTCTCGGCCATTCCGTTGCTCTGCGCTTTGCACACCGGTCAGCCACTCGATGGTGTGAGGCGATTTCAACGTGCCACCGAAGCGGTTTTCAACCGACAGAACGAGGCGCTGGCAGAACTGTCAATGTAATCGGGGTCGACGTTTACGAAGTTACTTTACCTCATGCCGGTAGAAGTATTTCGATCCCTCATGCCATTGCATCTCGGAAAGGAGTCGA
Source organism: Bordetella genomosp. 10 (assembly GCF_002261225.1). Taxonomy (NCBI): domain Bacteria; kingdom Pseudomonadati; phylum Pseudomonadota; class Betaproteobacteria; order Burkholderiales; family Alcaligenaceae; genus Bordetella; species Bordetella genomosp. 10. The sequence continues at coordinate 3,206,345 of NZ_NEVM01000005.1, read as the reverse complement.
ACGTAATTCATGACCTTAGGCAAGGCCTCATTATCCAGCTTCTGCCCGTAAGAGACCGGACATTCGATTCCACTCCATATAGAAAGAATTGTCGGAATATTCGCGAGTGGAAATTCGATACCTTTAGAGCTAACTTCGGCGGTCGTTGTGATCAGCGTTTTGCACAGAGCGCCCGGATGCGAGAGCGCATCTTGGTAATAGTAGGCACTCTGGACGCGCCCCATACCAAAAGCGTTAAAACGCTGTGCAAGGGCAGAGAGATTATCATCGCTCTCAGAAAATTTTGAGGGAAACAATCTGTAGAGTGATGCCAATACATCATCGATAACGGACGTATCCGAATGCTTACCTAAGAGGGCAAAGAGATACGGAACGATTTCTGGCGAAAGGGTGTCTGGCGCTGACGAGACCCAAGTACTAACGTCGTCATGCGACATTTTCTCGATTGCTCGACCGATAAACTCGACATTCTTGTGCCTACATGTGAAGCAATATAAGCGAATAGCCTGTCTAACGACTGCAGTTTCCTCGCTAGAAAGGATAAGCTGTTCAAGCTGGGGCCGGGCAGAGAAATCTCCGGACTTCATGCGCGCGCAAAGTTTTTCAAGCCGAGTTTTCGCGCTATCGTGTGTTTCCAAAGCCAAATTGGAGCTTTCAGATAACGGGCCGAACCATACGCCAGGATTTATGATGTCGAATTTTTCCAATTAATTACCTCTCAACGCAGGCCTTGCTTCCACTGCCAAGCCATTACCCGATTCTGAAAGACTGGAACCTTTCTTTTACCCGTAAAAACAATATTGCTCGCTGTATTTTCCCCCCCAATGCGAGGCCTTGCACACGGTGCCCCTCGGGCAAAATCCCTTGTCGTGTAGCGGCTGTACTCTGCTCGCGCGGCCCTCACGTCGGCGCCGGAGACAATATTACCTCGTGTTTTTCGCCAAGGCCTTGCTCGTCTATGCGAGTCACCGATGTATTCCGTAAGCGTGCGACGCGACTCCACTGCGCCATCGAATGCCAGCTCCCCCTCGTACGGACCAATTCTCTCAATTGCTAGCGGATGGTCTCCGAGCAGGAATAACATGCTCACCGGAACGCTGATTGTTTGTCCCTGAATCGGAGCAGGACCGAGAACATACCGCCTGCGCTTGGTGATCATGAAAAGCGTGATCACTGGAAACTTCGGCAGGCTTAGATGATTGCTCCAGAAACCGATGCATGTCGCTCCGAGAGCGACCGCATTAGCCGCCCTCGGCGCCACGCTTGTTCAGCAGCGCGAGCAAGTCAACACCGCCCTTTACCCAGAACTTGCTGGATGTGTGGAACACATCATCGGGGTATTCCGTCGTGAAGTCGATGAAGTCGCTCGCGTCCCACCAGGATCGGGTTGTTTGGTATCGCTTGGGACGGGGTGGAAGTCATTTAGGAAGCCGCGGTTTTCCAAATCCGCTCAAAATCGTCCGGTGAAATCACGACGGGATCAAACTGCGGGTCGATTGCGATTTCATTCAACGATGGCAAGGGCTCCTTGCTAAGCCCTGTTCCTCCGGCTGACTTTAGTTTGCTGGCGTAGCCCATCGCTCCGTTCGCGAAGACTTCTACCTTCCGCAGTTCCCACCCGCTGTCGTCGACTTCACTGTAAATGGTGGTTGGTTCTGAAGGAAGATCGTGTTTCCAGTTCACTCGAATGAAATTCATGGCCCAACCTTTCTGCTGTTCATGATTCGTCCTGTGATGTCAAGGGGAATTTCGTATCCCACGTTATTTGGATTGTCGTACGGTGCTCGATGAGGCAGGGTCGAAAATTCCGGGTTGACCGACGCAGCTTCCTGGTCCATTCGCGACGCAGGAGTTCCCGGGCACGCCCGTAGCTCATGGCTTCCCTGATATAGTCGATGATAACTATGCAGGTCGCGCGACTCCATTTGGTCTGAATAACGGGGCTACGTTACATCAACTGGATGGCTCAATAAATAGTGTCGGTGATCGGTTTGAGTGGATTTTTGACCCGAAACTTGGCGGCGTGGCGCATCGGATGTTTGTTCCTGGCGGAACTATTAATGGAATTCCGGCGAAACCATGATTCAACAAGCATTTGAAATCTTACGCTCTCGCGCGCTCCTGGACTGGGGAGTTGTTCTTCGCGGGCTACAGGGTGTGCCTTGTGGCGCTTCTGATAGATTGAGCGGAGACATCGTTCAGAGTTATGCCGCGAGTGCGCTCGAGAAAGTGGAGGCAGGTGATCCTGCTTTCGATTCCATAGCGGTACTCGCGCTTGATGCAACTCTACCGACTGAAGAGAAAGAACGACTTGTCGAAGATATTTGCCAAGCTTATGACGTTGACATTTCGCTTGCCACGCGCAAGTGGCGGGCTGCGCTGATTGAAGATACTGTCGAGAATGTTGACGCCGACCCCATGTATGGATATATCCAATTGCTAGACATCTGGTCGAAGTTGGACTGGCCGGAAGATGCCCCTCCTTCCATGCGAAAAAATGCAAAATCACCTCCAACGGCTGATTTTGGATCAGAGGCAACATTTGCGTCAGCCAAAGTTGAAATCCAGAATTGGCTGAAGAATGAATTTCTGGCGTTGAGGTAGTTTAGGGCGGGGGCAGGTTCAGCGCAGGGTCGAGAGCCAGTCGGCGATTCGGTGTATCCATTCCCGGCAGGTGGACTGCAGCGCGCCCGGCAGGCTTCTTATCCGCTGCCAGAGCCGCGCCACGCTGCGCATGGGGCCGGCATGCGCATCGGACGCGCGCGCCAGTGTTTCCGGATCCGCGAACACGGTGGTTTGGATGAAGATCCGTCCGGACGAGGACGCGGCGTCCAGCGGCACCGGCACATGAGTCCGGCGCAGGCCGGGGAAGCCGGCGCGGCTCGGCAGGCTTGCGCGGCTGGGCAATGTTGCGCTGCGGGAAATCCACCCGTCCGTGGACGCGGCGTCGGACGCTGGCCGGGATCGGGCGCCGGTCAGGCCGGCCGTGGTGGGGGACGTCAGCGTGCCGCCCATCCAGGCTCCGGACAGATAGATGGGAGAGAGCGGTCGTCCGCCCACCGACCAGGGGCGCGGCGAGCGGCTGGCTGGCGGCGCCGACAGGCCAGTGGCGCTGCCCCAGGACGTTTCCGTGCCGCCGTTCTTGCGTACCAGGCTTGCGCCGTAGACGTGAGGCGCCAGGACCGATGCGGGCCGTGGCCTGGCATAGCCATCGTCCTCCACGCGGGCGAGTTCGGCGTTCCACGGCACGGGGTCGTCCAGGCGTATCGCGGGACGGTCGCCAGGTTGCGGGCCAAGCGGGCCAAGCGGGCCAAGCGGACCAAAGGGACCAAGGGGACCAGGCGCACCGGCGAGCGGACTGGTGAGTGGAGTGGCGTAGGGCGTGCCGTCGATGATGACTTCGGGCAGGGGGCGCGCGTCGCCATCGAAGCCGGGGCGCGCCGCCGCGCGTGGCGTGCCTTGCCGGCTGCCCGTGGGAAGCAGGTTTGCGTCCGTCGGCGATGGCGAGCGCGAACGGGTGGCCGGCCGGCTCGCATCCGCGCGGCCGGGATGGCGTCCTTCCCGAGGCCGCATCTTGATGCCATCGAGCCCGGCGTCCGCACTGGCGTTCGCGTCCGGGTTCGCGCGTGCCGCCCCGCTGCCTTGCGGCTCGCCGGATAGCGGCGGCGGCGCGTCATCGAAAACATTGGGCGCCAGGCTTGGGCGCGAGAAACCGAGGCCTTGGGTTTCCAGAGACAAGACGATTCCCTTTTCACCCGAGGGTGAACGCGGTAGGCCGCGCTGGCGGGCCACCGTGTCCGAGGCGCGCCAGGCAGAGGATTGCCGGAACGCGCGCGCTGCCCGGATACTCAGGTGCCCCCGGGGTACGGGCGCCCAGGCCCAGGTGTCCAGGTGCGTAAGTATTCCTGTTCAGCGCGCGCCGGCAACGGAAATCGGGTAGGTAAGAATTCCTACAAGACAGTTCCGTGCGGAAAGGCGCGCGTCCAGGAGCCAGGGCTTCGGGATAAGGCGCGCCCATGGGCCGCGGGCGAGGGTGCCCGCCCGGCAATGCCCGCGATCAGCGCGCCGGCGTCATCGCCGTCTTGGCGCTGCGGAACACCGGACCCCATTGCGGATGGCCCTGTTCGTTGGGCGCCAGTTCGAACCCGGGATCGATCTGCAGGATGCGCAGGAAAGCGTCCTCGCAAAGCTTGCGGTAGTTGCTGACGCAATAACTGAAGGCTTGCAGCTTTATCGCCTCGACCTGGACGGCCGCGGGCGCGGCGGCCAGATCGGCGGACGTGGCCACTCCGCGTATCACCTCTCCGTAGCGGCCCGCCTGATATTGATCGCGCACGCGTTGCAGCGCGTCCAGCGCCGCCTGCGAGGGCGGGGCGCTCCCTGTTTGCGCCGGCGGCAGGGCGCAGGCGGCGAGCATCAGGGCCAGGGAAATCGTGCAAACACTACGAGTGACACGGACGGCGGTTTTCATGATGGGTACAGAGGTGCTCCGGAAGCGTGCGGGCCGCGCGCGAATGGCGCCGCCCGAGGTGTCGCCGATCATATATGGTTCCACCTCCACGCGGCGCGCCGCGCGAGCGCATCCTCGCGCGGTGTCGGCGGCGCGCCACGTTTTACCCGGGACGACGGGCATCCTCCGCTTCATCTTCCCTTTTTTCTTCCATTTGGATCGGTCTTCGCTCCGCCGCCGCCGCGCCGCGCTTTATCATGGGCACCTTGGCTCCGGAGTCCCTGTCCATCATGTCTTCTAGTGCCGCTTTCGCCGCGTCGCCTGTACCGGGCGGGGATAGTTTCGGCCTGCGTCCGTTGGATGCGATTGCCGCCACGGCGGCCGGCGGCGTGCCTCAATCCCGTATCCTCCGCATCCTGACGGACCTGGAGGCGCCGCTGGCGGCCTTGCATGAGCAGGGCCAGATGCATGGGGCGCTCTCGCCCTCGGCCATCGGCCTGGACGTGAACGGCAAGGCGCATCTGATGCCCGGGCCCGCGGCGGACGCGGAGCGGCAGGGCGATGGACCGGAGGAGCCGCGGGCAGGCTATGCGGCGTTCGAACAATATGCCGACGACGCGCTACTGCCGCGCGGTCCCTGGACGGACATCTATGGCCTGAGCGCGGTCGCCTGCCAGCTCATCACCGGCGCGCCGCCGCCGGATGCCGAGTCGCGGCGCGACCATGACGATTACGTGCCCCTGGCGCAGCGCATGCCGGAAGGCTACGACATGGCGTTCCTGGCGGCGGTCGACGCCGGCCTGGCCATGGCCGCCGCGTACCGGCCGAATTCGATGGCCGCCTACCTGGCCCGGTTCGGCGGCATGGAGCCGGCGCCGGCCATGCCGACGCTGCCCGAACCCGCGGTGGCGGTCGTCCAGGAAGATTACGTCGACGAGGACGACGAAGACGACATGCTGGACCCGGCGCCGGGCCGCCGCCGGCGCTTGCCGTTCTGGGGCTTGTTCCTTGCCTTGCTGGTGGCCGTGGTGGCCTTGCCGGCATGGGTCTGGCTTCAGAGCGGCAATGGCCTGGGCGGCCAGCGCGCGTCCACGGCCGGCGGGGCTTCCTCATCCTTCGTTCCGCTATCGCAGCGGGATGGCCGGCCGGGCGCAACGGATACGCCGGCGGCCGGGAGTGGGGGCGTCACGGCCGCACGGCCCGGGGATGGCGGCGCGCCGACGGAAACGGGCCCGGGTGCGCCGGTCCCCTCTGATTCCTCGGGCTCTCCGGCTTCTCCAGCGTCGCCGGCCTCCTCGGCCGCTCCGACCTCCCCGGGCACCGGTCGTGGAACGCCGGCGACCACGTCCGCGGCGGAAAGCGGCGGTCCGGCCGGCCGCCAGGCGCCGGCCACGGCTACGGCCAGGCCAGGGGCGGGGGCGGGGGCCGAAAGCGGCCCGGGCGCCGCCGAGCCGGGCGTCTCGGCGCAGGCCGGCGAACCGAACGCCGCCACCGCGACGGGAACCCCCGCGCCGGGCGGGGCCTCGGCAGCGGGTACCGGTGCGGGTTCGGGCGCAGGCACTGGTACAGGCACGGGCGCCCAGCCAGGCGAAGGCAGCAGCGTCGGCGGCCGCGCCGGCGCCCCGCAGCCTTACCAATCGACGGTGACGCTGGGCGGCGCCGGATCCACGGGCCCGGCGGGCGCCGAAACCCCCGCGCCGGCCGGAGCAACCCCAGCCCAAGGCCAGGCCGCCGCGCCCGCCAAGCCGGCCAAACCCGCCGCCGGCGCGCCGGTGCCGGTCCGCATCGACGTCCGTCCTTGGGGCCAGATCGTGATCGACGGCGTCTCGCGCGGGGTCAGCCCGCCGCTCAAGGAGCTGCGGCTGCCTCCCGGCACGTATGCCGTGACGATCAAGAACACGGGATTACCCAGCCACCGCATGACGCTGGAGGTCAAGCCGGGCGTCCCCGCCGTGATTTCCCATGTGTTCAATTAGCCACGCGGGGCCGGGTAAAACCCCCGCAAACCCCCCTCTGGCGGCGCATCGCGCGATTTATGCGGGATGGCCCTTTGACAGATCTTCCGATCTGGGCTAATCTCACGGGCTCACTGAGTTATAGGCGCGCAGTGTTTTTCCTGCGCGCGCAGTTTTTTGCCCGCACCGGCGCAATCCGGTGCCCCGGCAAGCGCTGCAGGGCAGTGAAGCAAGATTCAGCAAGACCCGCTCTTTTACGTATACGCGTCAGGGGCGGTTTTGCGCGAACCGCCTCCCGGCGTCCGGTGATGTCCCCGTGCATCCCCGAGCGGCGGGCCAAGGTTTAAGCAGTACGGTACGTCAGTACTCTTACCCCCCGTAGTACGTAAAAGGGATTTCAAAGGTCATGCCTACCATCAGCCAACTCGTGCGCAAGCCGCGCGAAGTCAGCGCCGCCAAGAGCAAGAGCCCCGCGCTCGAAAACTGCCCGCAGCGGCGTGGCGTGTGCACCCGCGTGTACACCACCACCCCCAAGAAGCCTAACTCCGCTCTGCGTAAGGTCGCCAAGGTGCGCCTGACCAACGGTTACGAAGTCATTTCGTACATCGGCGGCGAAGGCCACAACCTGCAGGAACACTCGGTCGTGCTCGTGCGCGGCGGCCGTGTGAAGGATCTGCCGGGTGTGCGTTACCACATCGTCCGTGGCTCGCTCGACTTGCAAGGCGTGAAAGACCGCAAGCAAGCGCGTTCGAAGTACGGCGCGAAGCGCCCCAAGAAGGCCTGATAGCCAGGCCGCCGTCCGTCGCCGGCTTATCGGCCGCCGGACCGTGCAGCCGTCTGCGTTCCCTGGAACGGCAACGGCACGTAAGGGGCCATCTACGTTATGGATGGCCATGGCCGCGGAACATCGCGGTTCAACTGAACTGACACACTAAGGAAGCACAATGCCCCGTCGTCGCGAAGTACCCAAGCGCGAGATTCTGCCCGATCCCAAGTTCGGCAGCGTCGAGCTCGCCAAGTTCATGAACGTCGTCATGCTGGACGGCAAGAAGGCCGTCGCCGAGCGCATCGTCTATGGTGCCCTCGAGCAAGTGCAAACCAAGACCGGCAAGGAGCCGATCGAGGTTTTCAGCCTGGCGATCAACAACATCAAGCCGATCGTCGAAGTGAAGAGCCGCCGCGTTGGCGGCGCCAACTACCAAGTGCCGGTTGAAGTGCGCCCTGTGCGCCGCCTGGCCTTGGCTATGCGTTGGTTGCGCGAAGCCGCGAAGAAGCGCGGCGAGAAGTCGATGGATCTGCGTTTGGCTGGCGAGCTGATCGATGCCTCCGAAGGTCGTGGCGCCGCGATGAAGAAGCGCGAAGACACGCACAAGATGGCCGAAGCCAACAAGGCCTTCAGCCATTTCCGCTGGTAATTTAAGGATTAAGCAACCATGGCCCGCAAAACCCCGATCGAGCGCTACCGCAACATTGGCATCTCTGCGCACATCGATGCAGGGAAAACCACCACGACCGAACGCATCCTGTTCTACACGGGCGTCAATCACAAGATTGGCGAAGTGCATGATGGCGCCGCCACCATGGACTGGATGGAGCAGGAACAGGAACGTGGCATCACCATTACGTCGGCCGCGACCACGGCGTTCTGGCGTGGCATGGCTGGCAACTATCCTGAGCACCGCATCAACATCATCGACACCCCGGGGCACGTGGACTTCACCATCGAAGTCGAACGTTCCATGCGCGTGCTCGACGGCGCCTGCATGGTCTACTGCGCTGTGGGCGGCGTTCAGCCCCAGTCGGAAACCGTGTGGCGCCAGGCCAACAAGTACGGCGTGCCCCGCCTGGCCTTCGTCAACAAGATGGACCGCACCGGCGCCAACTTCTTCAAGGTCTATGACCAGTTGAAGGGCCGCCTGCGCGCCAACCCCGTGCCCATCGTGATCCCGATCGGCGCCGAAGACACGTTCTCCGGCGTGGTCGACCTGATCAAGATGAAGGCCATCCTGTGGGATGAAGCCAGCCAGGGCACCAAGTTCGACTACGCCGACATCCCCGCCGAGCTGCAAGCGTCGGCCGAGGAATGGCGCGAGAAGCTGGTCGAGTCGGCCGCCGAGTCGTCCGAAGAGCTGATGAACAAGTACCTGGAAACGGGCGCGCTGGATGAAGCCGAGATCAACGCCGGCATCCGCCAACGCACCATCGCCGGCGAAATCCAGCCGATGCTGTGCGGCACCGCCTTCAAGAACAAGGGCGTGCAGCGCATGCTGGACGCGGTCATCGACTACCTGCCGTCGCCCATCGACATTCCGCCGGTGGATGGCCAGGACGATGACGGCAACGCCGTCAACCGCAAGGCCGACGACAACGAGAAGTTCTCGGCGCTGGCGTTCAAGCTGATGAGCGATCCGTTCGTGGGCCAGTTGACCTTCGTGCGCGTGTACTCCGGCGTGCTGAAGTCGGGCGATACCGTCTACAACCCCATCAAGGGCAAGAAGGAACGTATCGGCCGTCTGCTGCAGATGCACGCCAACAACCGCGAAGAAATCAAGGAAGTGCTGGCGGGCGACATCGCCGCCGTGGTCGGCCTGAAGGACGTGACCACCGGCGAAACGCTGTGCGACGTCGATTCGCACATCCTGCTGGAGCGCATGGAGTTCCCCGAGCCCGTGATTTCGCAGGCCGTGGAACCCAAGTCGAAGGCCGACCAGGAAAAGATGGGTCTGGCGCTGGGCCGTCTGGCCCAGGAAGATCCGTCGTTCCGCGTGCGCAGCGACGAGGAATCGGGTCAAACCATCATTTCCGGCATGGGCGAACTGCACCTGGAAATTCTGGTCGACCGCATGAAGCGCGAATTCGGCGTGGAAGCCAACGTCGGCAAGCCGCAGGTGGCTTACCGCGAAACCATCCGCAAGACCTGCGAAGAAGCCGAAGGCAAGTTCGTCAAGCAGTCGGGCGGCCGCGGCCAGTACGGCCACGCCGTGCTGAAGGTCGAGCCGCTGGAGCCGGGCGGCGCCGGTTTCGAATTCGTCGACGCCATCAAGGGCGGCGTGGTTCCCCGTGAATTCATCCCGGCCGTCGAAAAGGGCGTGCGCGACACGCTGTCTTCGGGCATCCTGGCGGGCTACCCCGTCGTGGACGTCAAGGTCACGCTGTTCTTCGGCTCGTACCACGACGTGGACTCGAACGAAAACGCGTTCCGGATGGCCGGCTCCATGGCCTTCAAGGAAGGCATGCGCAAGGCCAGCCCGGTGCTGCTCGAGCCCATGATGGCCGTTGAAGTGGAAACGCCGGAAGACTACGCCGGCACCGTGATGGGCGACCTGTCCTCGCGGCGCGGCATGGTCCAGGGCATGGACGACATCGTTGGCGGCGGCAAGATCATCAAGGCCGAGGTTCCCCTGGCCGAGATGTTCGGTTACTCGACCAGCCTGCGTTCGCAAACGCAAGGCCGCGCGACGTACACGATGGAATTCAAGCAGTACGCTGAAGCTCCGAAGAACGTGGCTGACGAAGTTATCGCCGCCCGTACCAAGTAATTGAAGTCGGCGCCGTTTCCGATCGTCGGAAGCGGCGCCAAATAAACAGTTTCCTTGAAAGACTAAGGATAGAGATCATGGCAAAAGGCAAGTTTGAACGTACCAAGCCGCACGTGAACGTGGGCACGATCGGTCACGTTGACCACGGCAAGACGACGCTGACGGCGGCGATCACGACGGTTCTGTCGACGAAGTTCGGCGGCGAAGCCAAGGGCTACGACCAGATCGACGCGGCGCCCGAAGAGAAGGCGCGCGGCATCACGATCAACACGGCGCACGTGGAATACGAAACGGCGACGCGCCACTACGCGCACGTTGACTGCCCGGGCCACGCTGACTATGTGAAGAACATGATCACGGGCGCGGCGCAGATGGACGGCGCGATCCTGGTGGTGTCGGCCGCCGACGGCCCGATGCCGCAGACGCGCGAACACATCCTGCTGAGCCGCCAGGTGGGCGTGCCGTACATCATCGTGTTCCTGAACAAGGCGGACATGGTGGACGACGCCGAGCTGCTGGAACTGGTGGAAATGGAAGTCCGCGAGCTGCTGAGCAAGTACGACTTCCCGGGCGACGACACGCCGATCGTGAAGGGTTCGGCCAAGCTGGCGCTCGAAGGCGACAAGGGCGAGCTGGGCGAGCAGGCGATCCTGGCGCTGGCCGACGCGCTGGACAGCTACATCCCGACGCCTGAGCGTGCCATCGACGGCACGTTCCTGATGCCGGTCGAAGACGTGTTCTCGATCTCGGGCCGCGGCACGGTGGTGACCGGCCGTATCGAGCGCGGCATCGTGAAGGTCGGCGAGGAAATCGAAATCGTCGGCATCAAGCCGACGGTGAAGACGACCTGCACGGGCGTGGAAATGTTCCGCAAGCTGCTGGACCAAGGTCAAGCGGGCGACAACGTCGGTATCCTGCTGCGCGGCACCAAGCGTGAAGACGTCGAGCGTGGCCAGGTGCTGGCCAAGCCGGGTTCGATCAACCCGCACACGGACTTCACGGCCGAGGTGTACATTCTGTCGAAGGAAGAAGGCGGCCGCCACACCCCGTTCTTCAACGGCTATCGTCCCCAGTTCTACTTCCGTACGACGGACGTGACGGGCACGATCGAGCTGCCGAAGGACAAGGAAATGGTTCTGCCGGGTGACAACGTGTCGATGACCGTGCGCCTGCTGGCCCCGATCGCCATGGAAGAAGGCCTGCGCTTCGCCATTCGCGAAGGCGGCCGTACCGTCGGCGCCGGCGTCGTCGCTTCCATCGTCAAGTAATTCCCTGCCGGGTGCGGTGATCCGGCGTTCCGGATCACCGCTTACATCGTTCTTTAGTAGGAAACACCATGAAAAACCAGAAGATCCGCATCCGCTTGAAGGCGTTCGATTACAAGTTGATCGATCAGTCGGCCGCTGAAATCGTCGACACCGCCAAGCGCACCGGTGCGGTCGTCCGTGGTCCGGTTCCGCTGCCCACGCGCATCCGCCGTTACGACGTGCTGCGTTCGCCGCACGTGAACAAGACGTCGCGTGACCAGTTCGAAATCCGCACGCACCAGCGCCTGATGGACATCGTCGATCCCACCGACAAGACCGTGGACGCCCTGATGCGTCTGGATCTGCCGGCCGGTGTCGATGTCGAAATCGCCCTGCAGTAAGCAATAAAGAGTAGACGCGCGCCCTGCGAAGGAGGGCGTGTCGTAGCAAAGGCCGCACCCCCCCGGGCGCGGCCTTTTGCATTGCAGAAATGCCGCAAACGGCGCCCGGAATCGCGCCGGATCCGATCGACGCTTGCCACGCGGCAAATCACCATGCTATAGTCCGAGATTGCCGTTTTTGGCAGGGGCGTTCCTGTCCTCGTTAGGGATGCTTCGTAGTTGCCTCGGCAGAATGACACACACGTAGGGCGAAGTGTCTCTTCGCCTGATTAGCCCCGACCAATCGTAGTCGGGAATGGAGAAAACGATGTCGAATCCGACACCCACGCCTGCCGCCCATCGGCTCGGGCTGGTGGGTCGCAAGGTTGGCATGACCCGCATTTTCACCGAGGATGGCGAGTCCATTCCGGTGACCGTGCTGGATCTGTCGAACAACCGAGTGACCCAGGTCAAGTCCCTGGAAAGCGACGGCTATGCCGCTGTCCAGTTGGCTTACGGCGAGCGCCGCAAGTCGCGCGTTGCCGAGCCCCAAACGGGCCACTACGCCAAAGCCGGCGTCGAAGCCGGTAGCATCCTCAAGGAATTCCGCCTCGATCCCGCGAAGGCCGCCGAATTCACCGCCGGCAGCGTGATCGCCGTCGAAAGCGTGTTCGAAGCTGGCCAGACGGTCGACGTGACGGGCACCACCATCGGTAAGGGCTTCGCCGGCACCATCAAGCGCCACCACTTCGGTTCGCAGCGCGCGTCGCACGGTAACTCCCGTTCGCACCGCGTGCCCGGCTCGATCGGCCAGGCGCAGGATCCCGGCCGCATCTTCCCCGGTAAGCGCATGTCGGGTCACCTCGGTGACGTGCAGCGCACGGTTCAGAACCTGGACGTCGTCCGCGTGGACGCCGAACGCGGTCTGCTGTTCGTCAAGGGCGCCGTGCCCGGCCACAACGAAGCCAACGTCATCGTGCGTCCGGCCGTCAAGGCCCCGGCCAAGAAAGGAGCGTAAGTAAATGGATCTCAAGCTCCTGAACGACCAAGGCGAAGCCGGCACGGTCAGCGTTGCCGACACCGTCTTCGGCCGCGAATTCAACGAAGCGCTGGTGCAGCAGATCGTGGTGGCCTTCCAGGCCAACGCGCGCAGCGGCAACCGCGCCCAGAAGGATCGTACGGAAGTCAAGCACTCCACCAAGAAGCCCTGGCGCCAGAAGGGTACCGGCCGCGCTCGCGCCGGTATGACCTCGTCGCCGCTGTGGCGTGGGGGTGGTCGCACGTTCCCGAACTCGCCCGAAGAGAACTTCAGCCAGAAGGTCAACAAGAAGATGTACCGCGCCGGGATCCGCTCGATCCTGTCGCAACTGGCTCGTGAAGGCCGCATCGCCGTTGTCGACGCATTCAAGCTGGAATCCCCCAAGACCAAGCTGGCCGCCGCCAAGCTGAAAGGCCTGGGCCTGGAGTCCGTGCTGATCATCACCGACGACTTCGACGAGAACGTTTACCTCGCCACCCGCAACCTGCCGCACGTTGCCGTGGTCGAACCGCGCTATGCCGATCCGCTTTCGCTGATCCACTACAAGAAAGTGCTGATCACCAAGCCGGCCATCGCCCAACTCGAGGAGATGCTCGGATGAACACCGAACGCTTGATGCAGGTTCTGCTGGCTCCGATCGTGACCGAAAAGGCCACCTTCGTCGCCGAGAAGAACCAACAAGTCGCTTTCCGCGTGGTCGACACGGCCACCAAGCCGGAAATCAAGGCTGCCGTCGAACTGCTCTTCAAGGTGCAGGTCGAGTCCGTGCAGGTCCTCAATCGCAAGGGCAAAGTCAAGCGCTTTGGCCGTTTCGTGGGTCGCCGCCGCAATGAGCGCAAGGCCTACGTCTCGCTCAAGGAAGGCCAGGAAATCGACTTTGCGGAGGTGAAGTAAATGGCCCTCGTTAAAGTCAAACCGACCTCGGCCGGCCGCCGCGGCATGGTGAAGGTGGTCAGCCCGAACCTGCACAAGGGCGCCCCCGTCGCTTCGCTGCTCGAAAAGAAGAAGCGTGGCTCTGGCCGTAACAACAACGGTCACATCACCGTCCGTCATCGTGGCGGTGGTCACAAGCAACATTACCGTATCGTCGACTTCCGTCGCGACAAGGACGGCATCCCCGCCAAGGTCGAGCGTCTGGAATACGACCCCAACCGTACGGCGCACCTGGCGCTGCTGTGCTACGCCGATGGCGAGCGCCGCTACATCATCGCGCCCCGTGGCCTGGAAGTGGGCGCCTCGCTGGTGTCGGGCGACGAAGCCCCCATCCGCGCCGGCAACACGCTGCGCATCCGCAGCATCCCGGTGGGTACGACGATACACTGCATCGAAATGCTGCCCGGCAAGGGGGCGCAGATCGCCCGTTCGGCCGGCGCCTCCGCCGTGCTGATGGCCCGTGAAGGCGTCTACGCGCAGGTCCGCCTGCGTTCGGGCGAAGTGCGCCGCATTCACATCGAATGCCGCGCCACGATCGGTGAAGTCGGTAATGAAGAACACAGCCTGCGCCAGATCGGCAAGGCCGGTGCAATGCGTTGGCGCGGTGTCCGCCCGACGGTTCGTGGCGTGGCCATGAACCCGGTCGATCACCCGCACGGTGGTGGCGAAGGCCGCACCGGTGAAGCTCGCGAACCGGTCAGCCCGTGGGGCACCCCGGCTAAGGGTTACAAGACCCGTAGCAACAAGCGGACGAACAATATGATCGTCCAACGGCGCAAGCGCAAGTAAGAGGCGAACACTATGTCACGTTCGATCAAGAAAGGCCCGTTTGTCGACGCCTACCTTATCACCAAGGTAGAGAAGGCCGTCGCGGGCAAAGACAAGAAGCCGATCAAGACCTGGTCGCGCCGTTCCACGATCCTGCCCGAGTTCATCGGTCTGACGATCGCTGTGCACAACGGCAAGCAGCACGTTCCCGTTTACATCAACGAGAACATGGTCGGCCACAAACTCGGCGAATTCGCGCTGACCCGCACGTTCAAGGGTCATGCCGCGGACAAGAAGGCCAAGAGGTAAGCGATGGAAACTACTGCCATTATCCGTGGAGTTCACATCTCGGCCCAGAAGACCCGTCTGGTTGCGGACCTGATCCGCGGCAAGTCGGTCGCCCGTGCCCTGGAAATCCTCAACTTCTCCCCGAAGAAGGCCGCCGGCATCCTGAAGAAGGCTGTCGAATCCGCGATCGCCAACGCCGAGCACAACGACGGCGCCGACATCGACGAGCTGAAGGTCACCACGATTTTCGTGGACAAGGCTCAATCGATGAAGCGCTTCTCCGCCCGTGCGAAGGGCCGTGGCAACCGCATTGAGAAGCAGACCTGCCACATCACGGTCAAGGTCGGAGCCTAAGGAGTCAAGATGGGTCAGAAAATTCACCCCACTGGGTTCCGTCTCGCGGTCACCCGTAATTGGTCCTCGCGTTGGTACGCCGACGACAAGTCTTTCGGCGCCATGCTGGCCGAAGACATCCGCGTGCGCGAATACCTGAAGAAGAAGCTCAAGAGCGCCTCGGTCGGCCGCGTGCTGATCGAGCGTCCCGCCAAGAACGCCCGCATCACCGTCTACTCGGCTCGTCCGGGCGTGGTGATCGGCAAGCGCGGCGAAGACATCGAAAGCCTGAAGGCCGATCTGCAGCGTCTGATGGGCGTGCCCGTGCACGTCAACATCGAGGAAATCCGCAAGCCGGAAACCGACGCCCAACTGATCGCCGACTCGATTTCGCAACAGCTCGAAAAGCGCATCATGTTCCGCCGCGCGATGAAGCGCGCCATGCAGAACGCCATGCGTCTGGGCGCCCAGGGCATCAAGATCATGAGCTCGGGCCGTCTGAACGGCATCGAAATCGCGCGCACCGAGTGGTACCGCGAAGGTCGCGTGCCGCTGCACACGCTGAAGGCGAACATCGACTACGGCACCTCCGAAGCCCACACCACCTACGGTGTGATCGGCATCAAGGTCTGGGTCTACAAGGGCGACATGCTGGCCAATGGCGAACTGCCGCCTGAGACCGCCGCGCCTCGCGAAGAAGAGCGCCGTCCGCGCCGTGCCCCCCGTGGCGACCGTCCTGATGGCGGCCGTCCTGGTGGCCGTCCCGGCGGTGGTGGCCGCGGCCGCGGTCCGCGCAAGGCGGACGCCGCGCCGGCGCCTGAAGGAGAATAAACATGCTGCAACCCTCACGCAGAAAGTATCGCAAAGAGCAGAAGGGCCGCAATACGGGCCTGGCCACGCGCGGCACCAACGTGTCGTTCGGCGAATTCGGCCTGAAGGCCACCGGCCGTGGCCGTCTGACCGCGCGCCAGATCGAGGCTGCTCGTCGTGCCATCAACCGTCACATCAAGCGTGGCGGCCGTATCTGGATCCGCATCTTCCCGGACAAGCCGATCTCGCAGAAGCCGGCCGAAGTCCGTATGGGTAACGGTAAGGGCAACCCGGAGTACTGGGTCGCTGAAATCCAACCCGGCAAGGTGCTGTACGAAATGGAAGGGGTGAGCGAAGAATTGGCTCGCGAAGCTTTCCGCCTGGCCGCCGCCAAGCTGCCGATCGCGACGACCTTCGTGGCTCGTCACATCGGCGCCTAAGGAGTCCTAAATGAAAGCCAAAGAACTCCGTACCAAAGACGTCGCCGAGCTCCAGAAAGAGCTCGAGAGCCTGCTCCGTGCCCAATTCGGTCTGCGTATGCAGAAGGCCACCCAGCAGCTCGCCAACACCAGCCAACTGGGCAAAGTGCGTCGTGACATCGCTCGCGTCCGTACCTTGCTGACCGAGAAGGCAGGAAGCTAATCATGAGCGAAACGCAAAACACCCAACCCGCCAAGCGCCAGCGTACGCTGGTCGGCAAGGTCGTCAGCAACAAGATGGACAAGACCGTGGTCGTTCTCGTCGAACGCCGCGTGAAGCACCCCATCTACGGCAAGATCATCGTGCGCTCCGCGAAGTACAAGGCGCATGACGAGACGAACCAGATCAACGAAGGCGATACGGTTGAAATCGCCGAAGGCCGTCCCATCTCGCGCTCGAAGGCGTGGAGCGTGGTGCGCCTGGTCGAGGCCGCTCGCGTCATCTGATGCATCCCTGCAGGGCGGGAGCGATCCCGGCCCGCGGGTGAAAAGCCAAGGGTTTACGCCCTTGGCTTTTTTTATTTGTGCTGTGTGATTCGTGCTGTGTGATTCGTGCTTTGTGATCTGTGCTTTGTGCGCGGACGCAGGGGATCCCGGCGGTCATCGGCGCCTGTCCGTATCGCGTATGATTCAAGCACCTTGGCCGCCATACGCCATGGCAATATGCCCCATGGCAGTCTGCCTGTCGCCTGGCGGTCCGGGAACATCGCACCGTACCGCTTTCGACCTGCCCGATACGCCTTGAATCCGCTCGCGCCCAAATCTGCCCCGACCCTGTTCTCGCGTTGTTTCTTCAGTCTGATCGACTGGCTGCGCAACGGCATCGCCAAGGCCTCCCTGGTCGGCGACCATCCCATCTTCGATAACGCCCAGTTCCCCTGGATCCCCGCGCTGGAGGCCCAGGCCCCCGCGATCCGGGCCGAACTGATGGACGTGCTCGGCAAGCGCGACCGCCTGCCCGCCTTTCACGAGCTGTCGCCCGACGTCGCCACCATCACCACCGACGACCAGTGGAAGACCTTCGTCTTCATGGGCTACGGCATGCGGTCCGAGCGCAACCTGGCGCGCTGTCCGGCGACGGCCCGGGCGCTGCGGGGCATCCCGGGGCTGCGCACCGCCTTCTTCTCCATCCTGGAGCCGGGCAAGCGCATCCCCATGCACCGCGGCCCGTACAACGGCGTGCTGCGCCTGCACCTGGGCCTGGTCGTGCCGGAACCGCGGGAAGACTGTTGGATCGAGGTGGACGGCCAGCGCCATGTCTGGCGGGAAGGGCAGGCCGTGGTGTTCGACGACCTCTACCCCCACCAAGTCCACAACGACACAGACGGCGTGCGGGTGGTGTTGTTCGTCGACTTCGAGCGCCCGTGCCGCGCCCCGATGCGCTGGTTCAACCTGCTGGTGCTGGCCCTGGCGCCGATGACGCCGGAGATCCGCCGGGGGAAGGCCAACCACGATTTGTGGGAAAAAGACTACTATGGCAGGGATTAGTACGTGGGCCTTGCAATCGCAAGGCTATCAGGATAGAATTATCAGCTTTCCCAAATAGTCTGTCTGGCTAGGCGGCATGGATGCGCGGGCGACCAAGCGAAAACGCGGGGTCGGTGTGCAGGTGCCAATGCAGGGCCGGGCGGGTGAAAGGGGAAAAATCCGCAGGATATCAACCCAGGTTCGTAGGGGTTGCCTGAGGTTGGCGGCGGCGCTTGTCGGCAAGGCATACGCGGCGGCACACGACCCAGGGCAAGTCAGACGGGCCTTACGGGACCAAAACTGGCAGGAATGGCGAAATCGCCTGGTAATGGGGTTTTGGGACTGATCAGGGTAGAGCGGCTTTACCGGTCGCGCTCCCCGGTCCGTTCCAGGGCGCGAGACCACGACTTCGAATTTCCGGTTAAGTTGGAACAGGAAAAATCATGATCCAAATGCAGACCACGCTGGACGTGGCCGACAATACTGGTGCGCGCCGTGTGCGCTGCATCAAGGTGCTCGGCGGTTCCAAGCGCCGTTATGCCGCTATCGGTGACATCATCAAAATCAGCGTCCTGGACGCCGCTCCGCGCGGTCGTGTCAAGAAGGGCGAAATCTACAACGCCGTGGTCGTCCGCACCGCCAAGGGCGTGCGCCGCAAGGACGGTTCGTTGATCCGCTTCGGCAACAACGCCGCCGTGTTGCTCAACGCCAAGCATGAGCCCATCGGTACTCGTATCTTCGGACCCGTTACGCGTGAACTGCGTACCGAGAAGTTCATGAAGATCGTGTCGCTGGCCCCGGAAGTGCTGTAAGGAGCCATTCATGAACAACATCCGTAAAGGCGACGAAGTTATCGTCCTCACCGGCCGCGACAAGAAGCGTCGCGGCACCGTGCTCGCGCGCGTCGACGCCGATCACGTGCTGGTCGAAGGCGTGAACGTCGTCAAGAAGCACACCAAGCCGAACCCGATGGCCAACAACCCGGGCGGCATCGTCGAGAAGACCCTGCCCATCCACATTTCGAATGTGGCGCTGTTCAACCCTGCCACCGGCAAGGGCGATCGCGTGGGCGTCAAGGAAGTCGACGGCCGCAAGGTGCGCGTGTTCCGTTCCAATGGTGCCGTCGTCGGCGCCAAGGCGTAAGGGGCGACAGATTATGAGTCGTTTGCAAGATATCTACCGCGATAAGATCGTCGGCGAGCTGAAGGAAAAGTTCGGCTACAAGAGCCTGATGGAAGTTCCGCGCATCACCAAGATCACGCTGAACATGGGCGTTTCGGAAGCCGTGGCCGACAAGAAGGTCATCGAGCACGCCGTTTCGGACCTGACCAAGATCGCCGGCCAGAAGCCCGTGATCACCAAGACCAAGAAGGCTATCGCCGGTTTCAAGATCCGCGAAAACTACCCGATCGGTTGCATGGTGACGCTGCGCGGCCAACGCATGTACGAATTCCTGGACCGCCTGGTGGCGATTGCCCTGCCGCGCGTGCGTGACTTCCGTGGTATCTCCGGCCGTGCTTTCGACGGTCGCGGCAACTACAACGTCGGGGTGAAAGAGCAGATCATTTTCCCCGAAATCGAATACGACAAAATCGACGCGCTGCGTGGGCTGAACATCAGCATCACCACCACCGCCAAGACTGACGACGAAGCCAAGGCGCTGTTGACCGCCTTCAGCTTCCCGTTCCGTAACTAAGGGGCGATGACGTGGCCAAACTTTCACTGATCAATCGTGATATCAAGCGCGCCAAGATGGCGGAGAAGTTCGCCGCCAAGCGCACTGCACTGAAGGCGATCATCGACGACCAGTCGAAGCCCGAAGAAGAACGTTACCAAGCTCGGCTCAAGCTGCAACAACTGCCGCGCAACGCCGCTCCCTCCCGTCAGCGCAACCGCTGCACGGTTACGGGTCGCCCGCGTGGCGTGTTCAGCAAGTTCGGCCTGACGCGCCACAAACTTCGCGAAATGGCTATGCGTGGGGAAATCCCGGGCATGACCAAGGCCAGCTGGTAGGAGAACGAATATGAGCATGAGCGATCCCATCGCCGATATGCTGACCCGCATTCGCAATGCGCAGCAAGTTAACAAAGTCACGGTGAGCATGCCCTCCTCGAAGCTGAAGGCCGCCATCGCGGCCGTGCTGAAGGACGAGGGCTACATCGACGGTTTCGAAGTCAAGGGCACCCAGGCCAAGCCTGAGCTCGAGCTTTCGCTGAAGTACTACGCCGGCCGTCCGGTGATCGAACGCATCGAACGCGTTTCGCGTCCCGGTCTGCGTATTTACAAGGGCCGTAGCAGCATTCCTCAGGTCATGAACGGCCTGGGCGTGGCTATCGTTACGACCTCGCGCGGCGTGATGACGGACCGCAAGGCCCGCGCTGACGGCGTCGGCGGCGAAGTTCTGTGCTACGTGGCCTAAGGAGAAATTCTAATGTCACGTATCGCCAAGTATCCCGTGAATCTGCCCAAGGGTGTCGAAGCCACCGTTGCGCAGGATCAAATCATCGTCAAGGGCCCGCTGGGCTCGCTGACGCAATCCCTGACGGGCGACGTCGCCATCTCGCTGGACAACGGCGTGCTGACCTTCGTCGCGGCCAACGAATCGCGCCAGGCCGGCGCGATGTCGGGCACCGTGCGCGCCCTGGTCAACAACATGGTGACCGGTGTCAGCAAGGGTTTCGAACGTAAGCTGACCCTGGTGGGCGTGGGTTATCGCGCTCAAGTCCAGGGCGACGCCGTGAAGCTGCAACTCGGTTTCTCGCACGACGTGGTTCACAAGCTGCCGGCCGGCATCAAGGCCGAATGTCCGACCCAGACGGAAATCGTCATCAAGGGTTCGAACAAGCAGGTTGTTGGCCAGGTGGCCGCTGAAATCCGCGCCTATCGTCCGCCGGAGCCCTACAAGGGCAAGGGTGTGCGTTATGCGGATGAGCGCGTCATCATCAAAGAAACCAAGAAGAAGTAACGGCGCACGCAAGGACGAATCATGGACAAGAAAGTATCTCGTTTGCGTCGTGCGGTTCCGACCCGCCGGAAGATTGCCGAACTGCGCGTTCATCGCCTGTCGATCTTCCGCTCGAACCTGCACATCTACGCGAACATCATTTCGCCGGAAGGCGATCGTGTGCTGGTCAGCGCCTCGACGCTGGAAGCCGAAGTGCGCGCCCAACTGGGCCAGGTCGGCAAGGGCGGCAACAAGGCCGCCGCCGAACTGGTCGGCAAGCGCGTCGCCGAGAAGGCCAAGGCCGCCGGTATCGAACTGGTTGCCTTCGATCGCTCGGGCTTCCGTTACCATGGCCGCGTGAAAGCGCTGGCCGATGCCGCGCGCGAAGCCGGCCTCAAGTTCTAAGCGAGGATCAGTCAAATGGCTAAAGCACAAGGCAAGGGCCCGGTCGAGAAGGAAAACGACGACGGTCTGCGCGAGAAGATGATTGCGGTCAACCGCGTCAGCAAGGTGGTGAAGGGTGGTCGTACCATGAGCTTCGCCGCCCTGACCGTGGTTGGCGACGGCGACGGCCGCATCGGCATGGGCAAGGGCAAGGCGCGCGAAGTGCCGGTCTCGGTCCAGAAGGCGATGGAACAGGCCCGCCGCGGCCTGTTCAAGGTTGCGCTGAAGAACGGCACGCTGTTTCACACGGTGGTTGGCAAGCACGGCGCCTCGACGGTGCTGATCTCGCCGGCGCCCGAAGGTACCGGCGTGATCGCCGGCGGCCCGATGCGCGCCATCTTCGAAGTGATGGGCGTGCGTAACGTGGTTGCGAAGAGCCTGGGCTCGAGCAATCCCTACAACATGGTCCGCGCTACGCTGAACGGCCTGCGCGCCTCCATGACCCCGTCGGAAGTTGCCGCCAAGCGCGGCAAGACCGTCGAAGAGATCCTGGGGTAAATCATGGCTGACAAGCAGATCAAAGTTACGCTGGTGCGCTCGGTCATCGGCACCAAGCAGGATCACCGTGATACGGTGCGCGGCCTGGGCCTGCGCCGCATCAACAGCAGCAAGATCCTGAAAGATACGCCTGAAGTGCGCGGCATGATCCGTAAAGTGGATTATCTCGTCACCGTTTCGGAAGTCTAAGGAATCGAGATGTCGGATACTCAACTCCAACTGAATACGCTCAAGCCCGCCGAAGGCGCCAAGCATGCCAAGCGCCGTGTCGGCCGCGGCATCGGCTCGGGCCTGGGCAAGACCGCCGGTCGCGGTCACAAGGGTCAGAAGTCCCGCTCGGGCGGCTTCCACAAGGTCGGCTTCGAAGGCGGTCAGATGCCGCTGCAGCGTCGCCTGCCCAAGCGTGGCTTCACGCCCCTGGGCCAGCACCTGTACGCTGAAGTCCGCCTGTCGGAACTGCAAGCCGTGCCCGTCGACGAAATCGACGTGCAAGTGCTGAAGCAGGCCGGCGTGGTCGGCCAGCAAGTCCGTTACGCCAAGGTCATCAAGTCCGGCGAACTCTCGCGCAAGGTCGTGCTCAAGGGCATTACCGCGACGGCCGGCGCGCGCGCCGCCATCGAAGCCGCGGGCGGCTCGATCGCTGCTTGATTGACGGATGAGGTGAAGAGTGGCTAACGCGCAGGCACTGGGCAAGACCGGATCTCGTTACGGCGATCTGAAGCGTCGTTTCGTCTTCCTGGTCCTCGCCTTGGTGGTGTACCGCCTGGGTACGCACATCCCCGTTCCGGGCATCAACCCGGACGCGCTGGCGGACCTGTTCCGCCAGAACCAGGGCGGGATCCTGGGCCTGTTCAACATGTTCTCGGGTGGTGCGCTGTCCCGCTTCTCGGTCTTCGCGCTGGGGATCATGCCGTACATCTCGGCATCGATCATCATGCAGTTGATGTCGGTGGTGGTGCCTTCGCTCGAGGCGTTGAAAAAGGAAGGCGAAGCCGGTCGCCGCAAGATTACCCAATACACCCGCTACGGCACGGTCGTGCTGGCGCTGGTGCAAGCGGTGGGTATCTCGGTGGCGCTGGAGTCGCAACCGGGTCTGGTGACGGATCCCGGCATGCTGTTCCGTTTCACCACGGTCGTGACGCTGCTGACCGGCACCATGTTCATCATGTGGCTGGGCGAGCAGATCACCGAGCGTGGCCTGGGCAACGGTATCTCCATCCTGATCTTCTCGGGGATCGTGGCGGGGTTGCCGAACGCGCTGGCCGGCTTGCTGGACCTGGTGCGCACGAACTCGATGTCGGTGATTTCGGCCCTGTTCATCGTGGCCTTGGTGATTGCCGTGACGGCCTTCGTGGTGTTCGTTGAACGCGGACAGCGCAAGATCACCGTCAACTACGCCAAGCGCCAGGTGGGCAACAAGATCTACGGCGGCCAGAGCTCGCATCTGCCGTTGAAGCTGAACATGGCCGGCGTGATTCCGCCCATCTTCGCCTCGTCGATCATCCTGTTCCCGGCCACGATTACCAGTTGGTTTTCGAGCAGCGAAAAGATGCGTTGGCTGGGCGACCTGGCCGCCGCGCTGTCGCCGCGCCAGCCGCTCTACATCACGCTGTATTCCGCGGCCATTATTTTCTTCTGCTTTTTCTACACGGCTCTGGTGTTCAACAGCCGCGAAACGGCGGACAACCTGAAGAAGAGTGGTGCTTTCGTCCCGGGCATCCGTCCCGGTGAACAGACCGCGCGTTATATCGACAAGATCCTGATGCGCTTGACCCTGGCTGGTGCGCTGTACATCACCCTGGTCTGCCTGTTCCCCGAGTTCCTGGTCATGCGCTGGAACGTGCCGTTCTACTTTGGTGGTACCTCGCTGTTGATTATCGTCGTAGTGACGATGGACTTCATGGCTCAGGTCCAGGCCTACATGATGTCCCACCAGTACGACTCATTGCTCAAGAAGGCGAACTTCAAGGGCTCGAATTCGAACCTGCCGATGCGTTAGCAAAGAGAATGGCAAAGGACGACGTCATACAGATGCAGGGTGAGGTTATCGAGAACCTCCCCAACGCAATGTTCCGCGTCAAGCTTGAAAACGGCCACGTAGTGTTGGGCCACATTTCGGGCAAGATGCGCATGCACTACATCCGGATCCTGCCGGGCGACAAGGTCACAGTGGAGCTCACGCCCTATGACCTGTCAAAAGCCAGGATCGTGTTCCGCTCGAAATAAGCGGGTGGTTTACGGAATAACAGGGAGTAACCCATGAAAGTATTGGCATCGGTTAAGCGGATCTGCCGCAACTGCAAAATCATCAAACGCCACGGCGTGGTGCGTGTCATCTGCACCGATCCGCGGCACAAGCAGCGTCAAGGCTGAGTTCAGCCTAACGCAACAGATTCATTAAGGAACAGTCATGGCCCGTATTGCTGGCATCAACATTCCGCCGCATCAGCACGCCGAGATCGGCCTGACCGCCATTTTTGGCATCGGTCGTACGCGCGCCCGCAAGATCTGCGAAGCTGCTAATGTGCCCGTTACCAAAAAGGTCAAGGATCTCACCGACGCCGAGCTCGAGCGCATTCGCGAGCACGTCGGTGTGTTCACGGTCGAAGGTGACCTGCGTCGCGAAGTCCAACTGTCGATCAAGCGTCTGATCGACCTGGGCACCTATCGTGGCATGCGTCACAAGCGCGGTCTGCCCGTACGCGGCCAGCGCACGCGCACCAACGCACGCACCCGCAAGGGCCCGCGTCGTGCTGCTGCGTCCCTGAAGAAATAATCGAGGAACTGGATTATGGCGAAAGCTTCCACCAGCGGCGCTTCGCGCGTGCGCAAAAAGGTCAAGAAGAACGTTTCGGACGGCATCGCGCACGTCCACGCGTCCTTCAACAATACCATCATCACCATCACCGACCGTCAGGGCAATGCGTTGTCCTGGGCGACCTCGGGTGGCGCAGGTTTCAAGGGCTCGCGCAAGTCGACCCCGTTCGCGGCCCAGGTGGCTGCCGAAACGGCCGGTCGCGTGGCGCTGGAATATGGCATCAAGACCTTGGAAGTGCGCATCAAGGGCCCCGGCCCCGGCCGCGAATCGTCCGTTCGTGCGTTGAACGCGCTGGGTATCAAGATCTCGAGCATCGCTGATATCACGCCCGTTCCGCACAACGGCTGCCGTCCGCCCAAGCGTCGTCGTATCTAAGGGGAAACCACATGGCCCGTTACATTGGACCCAAGTGCAAGCTCTCGCGCCGCGAGGGTACCGATCTGTTCCTGAAGAGCGCCCGCCGTTCGCTGGATTCCAAGTGCAAGCTGGATTCCAAGCCCGGCCAGCATGGCCGCACTTCGGGCGCCCGTACGTCCGACTACGGTCTGCAACTGCGTGAAAAGCAGAAGCTGAAGCGTATGTACGGCGTGCTGGAAAAGCAATTCCGCAAGTACTTCACCGAAGCCGACCGCGTCCGTGGCAACACCGGCGAAAAGCTGATCCAGTTGCTCGAATCGCGTCTGGACAACGTCGTGTACCGCATGGGCTTCGGCTCGACCCGCGCCGAAGCGCGCCAGTTGGTGAGCCACCGCGCCATCGAGCTGAACGGCCATCCCGCCGACATCGCCTCGATGCTGGTCAAGGCCGGCGACGTCATCTCGGTTCGCGAGAAGGCCAAGAAGCAAGGCCGCATCAAGGAATCGCTCGACCTGGCCACCAGCATCGGCCTGCCGCAGTGGGTTGAAGTCGACACCACCAAGATGAGCGGTGTCTTCAAGCAGGCCCCGGATCGCGCTGACGTCGCTCGCGACATCAACGAATCCATGGTCGTGGAATTGTATTCGCGTTAATTCAGGCGGCGCCCGCCGGCGATCCGGCGGCGCCTTCCGAAAGCCGGGCGCGGCGCTGCCGCCCCGGCCGCAATACCTCCGCAGTACCCACACGGGACCCGCGACGCTTGTCAAAAGGCGTGGCGGGTTTGTGCCGTTTTTTTAGTCACTTCCATCAGCCTTATCGGTGTAACGAGCCGAGGGTATTGAAAAGGAATCCAGTACATGTCCACTCAAGGTTTTCTGAAGCCGCGTTCCATCGAAGTCGAACCGGTCGGCACCCATCACGCCAAGATCGTCATGGAGCCGTTCGAGCGCGGTTACGGCCACACGCTGGGCAACGCCCTGCGCCGCATCCTGCTGTCTTCGATGACCGGCTACGCGCCGACCGAAGTGCAAATGACCGGCGTGGTGCACGAATATTCGACCATTCCGGGCGTGCGCGAGGACGTCGTCGACATCCTGCTGAACCTCAAGGGCGTGGTCTTCAAGCTGCACAACCGTGACGAAGTCACCCTGGTGCTGCGCAAGCAGGGCGCCGGCACGGTGCTGGCCAGCGACATCGAACTGCCGCACGACGTCGAGATCGTGAACCCCGGCCACGTCATCTGCAACCTGACCGAAGCCGGCAAGCTGGAAATGCAGATCAAGGTCGAGAAGGGCCGCGGCTATGTGCCGGGCAACGTGCGCGCGCTGTCGGAAGACCGCACCCACACCATCGGCCGCATCGTCCTGGACGCCTCGTTCAGCCCGGTCCGCCGCGTCAGCTACGCGGTCGAAAGCGCCCGCGTGGAACAGCGCACCGACCTGGACAAGCTGGTGCTGGACATCGAAACCAACGGCGTGATCTCGCCCGAGGAAGCGGTGCGCCAGTCGGCTCGCATCCTGATGGACCAGATCTCGGTCTTCGCCGCCCTGGAAGGCGCCGGCGATTCGTACGAAGCCCCGGTCCGCGGCGCGCCGCAGATCGACCCGGTCCTGCTGCGTCCGGTCGACGACCTGGAACTGACGGTGCGTTCGGCCAACTGCCTGAAGGCCGAAAACATCTACTACATCGGCGACCTGATCCAGCGTACCGAAAACGAGCTGCTGAAGACCCCGAACCTGGGCCGCAAGTCGCTCAACGAGATCAAGGAAGTGCTGGCCGCGCGCGGCCTGACCCTGGGCATGAAGCTGGAAAACTGGCCGCCCCTGGGCCTCGAGCGCCCCTGATCGCCGTAGTTGTCGCGTTTTACCGCGGCCGCCGCATGGGTGGCGGCCGCAACCGATTCCACCGGACCGCGGCCTGATTCTTCAGGTCGATAGAAGAGCCGGATAACCCGATGGCGGAAACGCCGTCTTCTAGATTCAAAGGAAATCATCATGCGTCACGGTAATGGCTTGCGTAAGCTCAACCGCACCAGCAGTCACCGTCTTGCCATGTTCCGCAACATGGCCGTTTCGCTGATCACTCACGAAGCGATCAAGACCACGCTGCCGAAGGCGAAAGAACTGCGCCGCGTCATCGAGCCCCTGATCACGCTGGGCAAGGAACCCACCCTCGCGAACAAGCGTCTGGCTTTTGCCCGTCTGCGCGATCGCGCCGCCGTGGTCAAGCTGTTCGGCGAACTCGGTCCCCGTTATGCTGCCCGCAACGGCGGCTACACCCGTGTGTTGAAGATGGGTTTCCGTCAAGGCGACAACGCGCCCATGGCCTTCATGGAGCTGGTTGACCGTCCGGAAGTCGCGGAAACCGAAGCCGACAAGTCCGCCGAGTAATCGGCAGGCTTCAGGGACAAGGGGCGAACCTTCGGGTTCGCCTTTTGTTTTTGGCGGCCGGCTCGAAGCGATAGAATCCCATGTATAAGCTTCATGTGCGCATTGGGAGACATTCATGCCGCAACAAGACGATATCGTGATGGTATTCAGCAGCGCGCCCGATCTTTTGCTGGCCAAGCGCATTGCCCACGTCGTCGTGGAGGAAGGCCTGGCGGCCTGCGTGAACCTCGGGGCGCCGATGTTGTCCATCTATACCTGGAAGGGCGTGGTCGAGGGAGCGGAAGAAGTGCCGATGTGCTTCAAGACCACGGCGGCGCGGCTCGACGCGCTGATTTCGTCGATTACCCGCCAGCATCCCTACGAAGTGCCCGAAGTCGTCGCCGTGCCCGTCATGGGCGGCGCGCCCGCCTACCTGGATTGGGTGCGGGAGCAGACCGCCGGGGCCACGCCGCCGGCTTGAGAAACATAGGATGCATGTAATGGCCCATGAGCCAGCAGGTGTTGTGAAGACGTGCCTGGCGCGGTCCGCCGGGACGGCGGCGGGATGGCTGTGGGCCATGCTGTGCCTGGTCGCCCTGCTGTCCTGGCCGGCGGCCAGCCGCGCGGACGACGATTTCCTGCCGCCCGAGAAGGCCTTTCCGGCCGCCGCGGCCATGGCCGACCCGAATACGGTGCGGGTCGAGTTCAAGGTGCCGAAGGGCTACTACATGTACCGCGAGCGCTTCGGGTTCGCGCTGGATCCGCAGGGCGGCGCGACGCTGGGCCAGGCCCGGCTGCCCGCCGGCGAGGTGAAGTACGACCCGACCTTCGACAAGAACATGGAGGTCTATCACCAGCCGCTCGCCATCGACATTCCCGTGCATCCCGCCGGCGGGCAGCCGGGGGACGTGACGCTGGTGGTGACCGGGCAGGGCTGCGCGGACGCGGGCATCTGCTATCCGCCGATGGAAAACCGCATCAAGCTGCGGCCCATCGATGGCGGATACCAGGTCGCCGGACCGCCGGTATGGGGCTACGCCAGCGGTATTCCCGGCGGCGACGCCGCCGCCGCCACGGGACAGCTCGCCCAGGCCGAGCCCGGCGTCAGCGTGGCCCCGGACGCCTCGCGGCCGGGGCTGACCAAGTCGCCTGGCCTGGCGCAAGACGCCGGGGTGGACACGCCGCCTTCCGCGGCTGGCAACGGACCGGCATTGGCGCTGTCCGGCACGGGTTCCGGCGGGCCGGCCGCCGGCGGCGTTCCGTCGAATGCCGCATCCGCGCCGCCCGCCGGCAATGGCGGTTTCTCCGCCCTGGCGGGCAGCGACGACGTCGGCCTCGCCAGCGCCATCGCCGGGATGGGCTGGCTGAAAACGGCGGGCGCCTTCCTGCTGCTGGGCGTGCTGTTGTCGCTCACGCCTTGCGTGCTGCCCATGATCCCCATCCTGTCGACCATCGTCATCGGCCGCTCGGCGACCGTGGCCGCATCGGCCGCCGCGGCTGCCGGCAAGGGAACGGGCGCCATGGCCGCGCCGGACCGCAAGCCCTCGCGCTGGACCGGCCTGGGCCTGGCCGCGGCCTATGTGCTGGGCATGTCGGTGGTCTACACCATCCTGGGCGTGGCGGCGGGCCTCAGCGGCGCCGGATTGGCCGCCTGGTTGCAGACGCCGTGGGTATTGACCCTGTTCGCGGTGCTGCTGGCCCTGCTGGCGCTGCCGATGTTCGACGTCTACACCTTCCAGATGCCCGCCTCCCTCCAGGCCCGCATGAGCGACCGCGCCAGCCGCATCCCGGGCGGCCGCGCCGCCGGCGCCTTGCTGATGGGGGCGATTTCCGCCCTCATCGTGGGCCCTTGCGTGGCGGCGCCGCTGGCGGGCGCGCTGCTGTACATCTCGCAGACCGGCGACGTGGTGCTGGGCGGTTCCGCCTTGTTCGCCCTGGCGTGGGGCATGGGCGTGCCGCTGCTCGTCGTCGGCGCCTCGGCCGGCACCCTGCTGCCCAAGGCCGGGGCGTGGATGGAGGGGGTCAAGCGTTTCTTTGGCATCCTGCTGCTGGCCACCGCCTGGTGGATGGTGGTGCCCATCGTGCCGGTGGCCCTGCAGATGGTCGGCTGGGCCTTCCTCGCCATCGTCGGGGCCGTCATGCTGCGCGCCTTCGAGGCCATCGGATCCGATGCGGGCGCCGGCCGCATGTTCGGCAAGGGGCTGGGATTGCTGCTGGCCCTGGTCGCGGTCGCGCAGTTGGCCGGCGCGGCCAGCGGCGGGCGCGACGTCCTGCAGCCCCTGGCGCATCTGGCCGCGCGCGGCGGCACGGGGCCGGTCCTGGCGACGGGCGCGGGGTCGGCGGGTCTTCCGGGAGCGCCGGGATCGAATCGCGCCGCCCTGGCCAATGCCGGCGAACCGGCTTTCGAGCGGGTCCGCACCCTGGCCGAACTGGAAAGCCGCGTCGCCGCGGCCGGCCGTCCGGTCATGCTCGATTTCTATGCCGATTGGTGCGTATCCTGCCGGGAGATGGAGAAGTTCACCTTCACCGACCCCGCCGTGGCGGCGCGCATGAACGGCATGCTGCTGTTGCGCGCCGACGTAACGGCCAACAATGCCGACGACCGCGCGCTGCTCAAGCGCTTCAAGCTGTTCGGCCCGCCGGGCATCATGTTCTTCGACGCGCAAGGCAGGGAGCTGCCCCAGGCCCGCGTCATCGGCTTCCAGGACGCCGCCCGTTTCGGCCGTTCGCTGGACGCCGTCGTCGCGCACTGAGCCACCGCTGGTCCCCGACGCCGGGATCATAAATACGAACTGCAGGCGGACCGCAATAAAACCACATCCGCAACCATTGGTTGCCAAGCGTTCACGCTTGCTCAATAATTGAGATCGGTTCTTATTCTTATTATTGAAGGCTCCCCCGCGGGCGCCTGGGACTGCGCCGTGCCGGATCACGCCTCCCCATTGACTGTCGAAACGCTTTATTGCGACCACCATGGCTGGCTGCACGGTTGGCTGCGCCGCCGGCTGGGCAATGCGTTCGATGCCGCCGATCTCGCGCAGGACACCTTCGTGCGCGTGCTCAACAACCGGGAAGGCCCGGAAGGCGTGGTCGAGCCGCGGGCCTTTCTGACGAGAATCGCGCAGCGCGTCCTGGCCAATCACTGGCGGCGCGAGCAACTGGAACGGGCTTATCTGGAGGCGCTGGCGAGCGCGCCCCCGGGCTTCGAACTGTCGCCGGAAGAGCGCGCGCTTTTGCTCGAAGCGCTGGTCGAGATAGACCGTTTGCTCAACGGCCTTCCGGCGGTCGTCAAGCGCGCTTTCCTGCTGACGCAGCTCGACGGCATGAAGCACGCGGAAGTGGCCGAGGCGCTCGGTGTTTCGGTGACCACGGTCAAGCGCTATCTCGCGCGCGCCGGCGAACAACTCTATTTCGGCGCCGCGGACGCCATGCGCGCGTGACGACCATGCCAGCCGCCGCCGAGTCCGGTTCCCGGACGATATCCCAGGCCGAGCCGCCCATTCCGGCGGCCGTGGCGCGCCGCGCCGTGGCATGGTGGGTCGCCTTGCAGGACGATGCCGGCGCGCCGGGAACGCGGGACGCCTGGCTGCGGTGGCGGGCGGCGCATCCGGACCACGAGCGCGCATGGCAGCGCATCGAAAGCGTCAATGGGCGATTGCATGAGATGTCTTCTCCCATCAAATCGGCCATCGCGCATGCGACCTTGACCCAGCCGAACTCGCGCGGCCGCCGCCAGGCCGTGAAGGGGCTGGCGCTGCTCGTTTTCGCCGGCGGCGGCGCCTGGGTGGTCCAGGCGCAGACCCCCTGGCGCCTGTGGACGGCCGACTATCGCACGGCCCGCGGCGAGCGCCGTACCGTGATGCTGGCCGACGGCACGGAGGTCGTCCTGAATACGGACAGCGCGATCGACGTGTCTTTCGACCAGGCCCGCCGCCGCGTGCGCCTGATCGCCGGCGAGATCCTGGTCACGACGGCGCCGGACATCGGGCCGGCGCACCGTCCTTTCATGGTCGAGACCGCGCAGGGGCAGGCCAAGGCCTTGGGAACCCGTTATGCGGTGCGGCTGCTGGACGGCGCGACCGATGTCGCCGTCTTCGAGGGCGCCGTGGAAGTCAGGCCCAACGACGATCCGGGACAGGCCCGTGTCGTGCACGCGGGCCAGCAGACGGCGTTCACGTCCATGCGCATCGATGCGCCGGGACCGGTCGAGGACAGCAGCGCCGCCTGGGCGGAAGGGCTTATCGTCGCCCGCGGCCTGGCGCTCGTGGATTTCCTGCGGGACCTGAATCGCTACAGCGCCGTGACGCTGGATTGCGATCCCGCCGTGGCCCGCTTGCGCGTCTCGGGGTCTTATCCCCTCAATGACATTCGCAGCGTCATGGACAGCGTGGCGTCGACGCTGGGCCTGCGGGTCCGGCACGAGCGGCGGTTCTGGGGACGTGAACGGCTGCGCCTCGAACCGTCGTCCCCCGTTCGCAGGGATAGCTGAGGCCGCCGTTACAACTTTTCCGGTCCGATTCCGGAAAAAACCGCGCCGGGTGGTCCGTTCTCGTTTTTCGCGGGACATACAGGGTGGGAATACCCCCTCTCCAGTGTCCAACGAAAGGTCGAACATGGGTCACAGCAAGGCGCGCCCGCGCAGCCCTCAACAGCTTTTCAAGCGCGGTGCGCTGGCGTACGCCATGGCGCATCTTCCCCGTTTCCCCGCCGGGATATGGATCGGGGCGCCGCTGCTGGCATGCGCTTGCGCGGCGCATGCCCAGGCCGCCGATTCCGTGCGCGCCTATGACGTTCCGGCGGGTGCGCTGGAGGACGCCCTGAACCGGTTCGGCCGCCAGTCCGGCATCCTGTTGTCCTTCTCGCCCGACATGACGGCGGGCTTGCGTACGAACGGCCTGCGAGGCGCCTACACGGTCCGCGGGGGCCTGGATGCCTTGCTTGCCGGCAGCGGCCTGCAGGCCGAAACGCGCCCCAATGGCGGCTATGCCCTGCGCAGGTCCGCAACGCCACGGGAAGGCGACGCCGCCACGCTGCCGGTAGTGAAAGTGACCGGCCGGAACGATGCGGTGGCGGAGCGCGTGAATCCGCTCACGACCGTGGGATCCAAGATTCCCCTTTCTCAGCGCGAAATTCCGCAATCGGTCACCGTCGTGACCCAGGACCAGATCAAGCAGCAGAATATGCAGACGCTGGATCAGGTGTTGAAGTACACCCCCGGCATCAGCGTGCTGAATTCCGACAGCCAGCGCTTCCAATACTACTCGCGCGGCTACCCGATCAGTTCCTTCCAGGTCGACGGCGCGCCGGTGTTCAACAACCCCAATATGTCGGGCACCGCCAGCACCTCCGCGCCCACCCTGGCGATGTATGACCGCGTGGAAGTGCTGCGCGGCGCCGATGGCCTGTTCACGGGTTTCGGCAGCCCGGGCGGCACCATCAACCTGGTGCGTAAACGCGCGCCCTCTGAATATGCCTTCACCGGCGAATTGAACGCCGGCACCTACGGCAATCGTGGCGGATTGATCGACGTCGGCGGTCCGCTCAACGGCAGTGGATCCGTGCGCGGCCGGGTGGTCGGCAGCTACCAGGACCAGGACCTGACCCAGGATTCCACCTGGAAACGCGATCGCCAGTTGTACGGGACGCTGGAGGCGGATCTCTCGCCGACGACGCTGCTGCGCATGGGCGCGAGCTATAGCGAAATGAGCCAGCGCAATACGTGGTCGGGCAGCCCGACCTATATCGACGGCGACCGGTTGAGCCGTTCGCGCTATACCGGCGCAGATTGGAATCGCGAGAACTTCTATTCGACGGATGTATTCGCGCAACTGGAACAGCAGTTGGGCGAAGGCTGGCGGTTGAAGGCTTCCGCGGACTACACGCACAACCGGTATCAGGTCCTGAACGCCAACTTCGTTACGCGCCTGGACGCCGACGGCAATGGGACCATGGCGACGACCAACAAGGGGGCGTACGAGGACAACCAGAGCTACGACGTGAACCTGTCCGGCCCGTTCACGCTGTTCGGGCGGCAGCACAAGGTCACGGTGGGCGCCAGCTACCTGCGGATGAATGAATGGCAGCGCACGAAATACGGCCCCGACGGCGACGATTTCTTCCTCACGCAGGCCAACGTCGGCGATATCGTCTTTGCCAAACCGACGTGGCTGGGCCTGCCGACGGACACCGACGTCAATCGCGAACGCACCACGCAGTACGGCGTCTATGCCAACGGCCGTTTCAGCCTGGCCGATCCGCTGACGCTGGTGACCGGGGCGAGCCTGAACTGGTGGAAGGATACGTTCCGGCCCGATGCCGTCTACAACTACGATCAATATACGAAGACCAGGGACTCGTATAACAAGAAGGTCGTGCCCTACGTGGCGCTGATTTATGACCTGAACGAGACCTACTCGGTGTACGCGAGTTATTCGAAGATATTCGAGCCGCAGAACGGCGCGCGTTCCGCCGCCGGCGACCTGATACCCGCGATCACGGGGAATCAGTATGAGGCCGGCATCAAGGGCGCCTATCTCGATGGCCGGGTAAATGCGTCGCTGGCGGTGTTCCAACTGACGCAGAAGAACCGGGCCAGCGAAGATGCGAACTTTCCGGACGAAGGATTCTACGTGGCGCAGGGCAAGGCGCGCAGCCGGGGCATCGAGGCGCAGGTATCCGGCGAACTGACGCCGGGCTGGACGGTAAACGGGGGATATACCTATACGCACAGCAAGTATCTGGACGACAGCCAGGACTTCAATGCATCCAGCTTCACGCAGATCGCCCCCAGGCACATGTTCCGCCTGTGGACCAACTATCGCTTGCCGGGAGACCTGAACCGCTGGCAGGCCGGCATCGGCGTCAACGCCACCAGCCGGACCTGGCGCGACGGCAACGGCTTTACCCTGGAGCAGGGCGGGTACTTCACCGCCGATGCGCGGGTGGCCTATCAGGCGACGCCGCGCACGTCGGTGGCCTTGAACGTCACCAATCTGTTCGATCGCAAGTACTACGCGAGCTTCGGCGGCAACGGCAACGTATGGTGGGGCGATCCGCGCAAGGTCATGTTGACGGTGCGGGTGACGTACTGACCGGTCGGCCGGCTGCCGTAAGACGCGTGGCCGGCCATTTTTATTTCTTCACGAAATAAAGACCTGCGCGATTGTTCTTCGACCGCGCCGGCGCGATCGGGCATGCTTTTGCATTCTTCATCCGGATGCCCGGATGCCGCACAGATTGCAAGAAGACTGCAAGGCGCCGCATGAGCAGCACGAATCCCGAATTTCTCTGGTACATCCCCAACCAGGTCCAGGCCGGCCATCGGGGCGACGCCGCCGGCGCCGACCACAACAGCCTGGATACGTTGACCAGCCATGCCAAGGCGCTGGAGGAACATGGCTGGCAGGGCGCCCTGATCGGCACCGGCTGGGGCCGTCCCGACACCTTCACGGTCGGCGCGGCGCTGGCGGCCCGCACCAGCCGCTTCGAGCCGCTGGTCGCCATCCGCCCGGGCTACTGGCAGCCGGCGCAGTTCGCCTCGGCCGCGGCGACGCTGGATCATTTGAGCGACGGCCGGCTGCGCATCAACATCGTGTCCGGCCAGGACAAGCTGGCCGCCTATGGCGACAGCGAGGGCGACCAGGCGCATCGCTACGCGCGTACCCGAGAATTCATGCAACTGGTGCGCAAGCTCTGGACGGAAGAGAATGTGACCTACCGGGGCGAGCACTTCCAGGTGACCGATTCCACCGTGGCGCCGCGCATCCAGGCGCGCCCGGGCCGCCGCCATCCCAGGCTGTATTTCGGCGGCGCGTCGGCGGCGGCCGAGCGGGTGGCCGCCGCCGAGGCCGACGTTCAGTTGTTCTGGGGCGAACCGCTGGCCGACGTGCAAGCGCGCATCGAGCGTTTGAAGACACTGTCCCGCGAACTGGGACGCGAACACGCGCCCCTGGAGTTCGGCTTGCGCATCACGACGCTGGTGCGGGAGACCTCGGCGCAGGCCTGGGCGGATGCCGAGGCCAAGGTGGCCAGGATGGCCGCGACGCAGGGCGCCGGCTGGAACGATCACGGCCGCGCCTTCGTGGCCGTGGGCCAGCAGCGCCTGCTGGACTTGCAGGCGCGCGGCGACGTGCTCGACGACAATCTCTACACCGCGCCGGGCCGCTTCGGCGGCGGCGGCGCGGGCACCACGTGGCTGGTGGGCTCGGCGCGGGAGGTGGCCAGCTCGCTGCGCAAATACCAGGCGCTGGGCATCCGCCATTTCATCCTGTCGGATACTCCGTATCTGCAGGAGATCAAGCGCCAGGGCGAGACGCTGCTGCCTTTGCTGCGCGGCTGATGGCCGGAGGGCGCGCCCCGCATGGCTTTCGCTTTTACAGCCCCTTGAGCTTCTTCGCCGCTTCGATGGCGAAGTAGGTGAGGATGCCGTCGGCGCCGGCGCGCTTGAAGCCCAGCAGGGACTCCATCATGACCTTGTCGTGGTCCAGCCAGCCGTTGTTGGCGGCCGCCTTGAGCATGGCGTATTCGCCGCTCACCTGGTACACGAAAGTGGGCACGCGGAACGCGTCCTTGACGCGCCGCAGCACGTCCAGGTAGGGCATGCCCGGCTTCACCATCACCATATCGGCGCCTTCGGCGAGATCACCGGCCACTTCGCGCAGGGCTTCGTCGATGTTGCCCGGGTCCATCTGGTAGGCGGACTTGTTCGACTTGCCCAGGTTGGACGCCGAGCCCACCGCGTCGCGGAAGGGGCCGTAGAAGGCGCTGGCGTACTTGGCCGAGTAAGCCATGATGCGGGTGTGGATGTGGTCGGCGCCTTCCAGGGCCTGGCGGATGGCGCCGATGCGGCCGTCCATCATGTCGCTGGGCGCGACGATGTCGACGCCGGCCTGCGCCTGCACCAGCGCCTGCTTGACCAGGATTTCCACGGTGGGCTCGTTGATGACGTAGCCTTCCGCATCGATCACGCCGTCCTGCCCATGGCTGGTGTAGGGGTCCAGCGCGACGTCGGTCAGCACGCCCAGCTCGGGAAAGCGCTTCTTCAGCTCGGCCACCACGCGCGGGATCAGGCCTTCGGGATTGGTGGCCTCGATGCCGTCCGGCGTCTTCAGCGAGGGTTCGATCACCGGGAACAGCGACAGCACCGGAATGCCCAATTGCACGCACTGCTCGGCGACCGGCAGCAGGGTGTCCAGCGAGTAGCGCACCACGCCCGGCAGCGAGGGCACGGCCTGCCGCAGGCCCTGGCCTTCGGCCACGAACACCGGATAAATCAGGTCGTCGACGGTGAGGGCGTTCTCGCGCACCAGGCGGCGCGTGAAGTCGTCGCGGCGCAGGCGGCGCGGACGGGAAGCGGGAAATTGGGCGGAAACGATGTGGTGGTTCATGGCACTACCTTGGGTGAAATCCAGTTCTCGATATGCTCGCCGGCCTCTTCCAGCCCGAGGCGTTCCAGGGCGGAAAAGGGCACGGTGTGCAGCGCGCCGATGTCGGCCAGGTCTTTCTTGACCGCGAACACGGTTCGCATGCGCTGGCCGTAGGGCAGCTTGTCGGCCTTGGTCAGCAGGGCCAGCACGGGGCGGCCCGTGGGGGCGATGAAGTCGACCAGGCGGCGGTCCAGCTCCGTGACGCCGCGGCGGATGTCGATCAGCAGCACGACCCCGGCCAGCGACGGCCGGGTGGCCAGGTAGCCGCCCAGCACTTCCGCCCATTTTTCGCGCTCGGCCTTGTTGATGGCGGCATAGCCGTAACCCGGCAGGTCGACCAGGAAGCCCAGCGGCTGCGCGGGATCCAGCGGGTCCGGCAGGCCGAACATGTTGATCAGCCGGGTGCGGCCGGGCGTCTTGCTGGAGAAGGCCAGGCGCCGCTGGTTGGTGAGGACGTTGATGGCGGTCGATTTGCCGGAATTGGAGCGTCCGACGAAACAGACCTCCGGCGCGCCAGGGGGCGGAAGCTGGTCCAGGCGGGCGGCCGAGACGAAGAAGGAGGCGCGATGCAGGAGGGACACGATATCGGAGGAAACGGTTGGTTGCGAACCCTATTGTATAATCGGCCGTTTGCAAGGGTGGCGCCGCCCCCGACGCGATTCTGGATCCTCGGACAGTATTCGCTGCATAGGTTCGTACCGGTGACCGGATTCCGGCAGGGCTGGTGAATGGCAAAATAGCTCAAGTAGCGACTAAGAATCGTTACGAATAAAGCTGCGATCATCGAGGTTTACACATGAAGCGTGTGCAGTCCCGAATGTCAGTAGCGGCGCTGTTGGTGGGCGCTTTCGTCGTTTACTCCTCTTCCTGTCTGGCGGCTGACGCGCCGCCGGGGCCAACCAAGCCGGATGCGGCCAAGGGCGGCCAACTCTACGAGCAAGGCGATGCCGCTCGCAAT
Organism: Bordetella genomosp. 10; assembly: GCF_002261225.1. Classification (NCBI taxonomy): domain Bacteria; kingdom Pseudomonadati; phylum Pseudomonadota; class Betaproteobacteria; order Burkholderiales; family Alcaligenaceae; genus Bordetella; species Bordetella genomosp. 10. The sequence goes on along the minus strand of NZ_NEVM01000005.1, from coordinate 3,168,844 downwards.
ATAACGGCCTGTGTGGCCTGTCATGGCGCCGGGGGCAGCAGCACCATCCCGGCGAATCCCAATCTCGCGGGCCAGTCACACGAGTACCTCGCCAAGCAACTGGCGGATTTCAAGCTGCCGCAGGGCGCCAAGGCGCCCGCCCGCAACGGCAGCGGCGGCAATCCGACCGTCATGACCGCCAACGTGGCGCCCCTGACGCCGCAGGACATGGCCAATATCGCGGCCTACCTGTCCGAGCAGCCGCTGAAGGAGCCCGCGACCGCCGGTCACAAGGAACTGGTCGAATTGGGCCAGAAAATCTGGCGTGGCGGGCTGCCGGAGCGTAATGTACCGGCTTGCGCGTCCTGCCACAGCCCCAACGGCGCCGGCTTGCCGGCGCAGTATCCACGCCTGTCGGGGCAGTTCCCGAGTTATATCGAGGAACAGTTGAAATTGTTCCGCAGCGGCGATCGCAAGAACAGCGACCCGATGCATACGATTGCCGATCGCATGTCGGATGCCGAGATCCAGGCGGTGTCGGACTACGCGGCCGGCTTGCGTTAATAAAATATAGAAACGCCCGAACCATGTCCGGGCGTCCGCTGTCTATCGAAGGGGGGTCGCCGGCATACCCGGTCCCCCCTTTTGCTTTATGAATCAAAACACCGCTTCCCACCGCCTTACCCTGCGCAGCATTCCCGGCGAACTGTTCGAGCTATTGGGCTCGATGCGCTTCGCCGTCAGCCTGTTGATGTTCATCTGCGTGGCCAGCACCATCGGCACCGTGCTGGAGCAGAACCGCGCGTCCTCGCAATACATCGATCAATTCGGCCCGTTCTGGTTCGAGCTGTTCGACAAATTCTCCGTCTGGCACATCTACAACAGTTGGTGGTTCCTGCTGATCATGACCTTCCTGGTGGCATCCACCTCGGTCTGCCTGATCCGCAATGCGCCCAAGATGCTGCGCGACGCCATGTCCTTCCGCGACTACGTGCGCGCGTCCAGCCTGCGCGCCTTCCCGCAGCGCGCCGAATTCGGCAGCGCCGCGTCCGTCCCCGCCGCGTCCGCCTCCGTGCGCGAATTGCTCAAGCGCCTGGGCTACGCGGTGCGCGAGCGGCAGGACAACGGCGCGGTGCTGCTGGCGGCCAAGAAAGGCAGCGCCAACCGCCTGGGCTACATCCTCGCGCATACGGCCTTGATCGTGATCTGTATCGGCGGGCTGCTCGATAGCGAGCTGCCCATACGGTTGCAGGTCTGGCTGGGCGGCAAGCAGCCCATCTTCGACAACATGCTGATCAGCCAGGTGCCCGACAGCGGCCGCCTGTCGCTGCACAATCCGAGTTTCCGCTCCAGCATGCTGGTGCCCGAAGGCGGGCGCGCCAACAGCGCGGTGGTGATGATCAACGACGGCGCCCTGGTGCAGCCCATCCCCTTCACCCTGACGCTGAAGAAATTCATCATCGATTACTACTCGACGGGCATGCCCAGCCGCTTCGCCAGCGAGGTCGAGGTGCAGGACCCCGATACCGGCAAGAGCTTCGAACGGACCATCGAGGTCAACGAACCCCTGCGTTACAAGGGCGTGACGGTCTACCAGTCCAGTTTCGACGACGGCGGCAGCACGGTGCAGTTGCAGGGCTATCCGCTGCGCGGCACGGACGACACGCCCTTCAAGGTGGCGGGCACGGTGGGCAAGACCTCGGAGATGGGCGCGGGTACGCCGCCGTCCCTGCACGACGTGCGCGTCGACGTCACGGCCTTGCGGCCGATCAACGTGGAGGATCTCTCCGGCGGCACGCCCAAGCCGGCGACGAATTTCTCGCAGGACGTGGCCTCGGTGGCCGGCAGCGCGGCGGGCAAGAAGAACGATCATCTGCGCAACGTGGGCCCGGCCGTGGAATTCCGCCTGGTCGACGCCAGCGGGCAGGCGCACGAGTTCCGCAACTACATGCTGCCGGTGGTGCTGGACGGCGTCCCGGTCTTCCTCACGGGCGTGCGCAACAATGCCAGCGAGCCGTATCGCTATGTGCGGCTGCCGGTCGATGCCGACAACAGCGTGGCCGAGTTCATGCGGCTGCGCGCGCTGCTGGCCGATCCGCAGGCGCGCAAGGAAGCGGCGCAGCGCTTCGCGGAGAAGAACGCGCCGCAGGGCGTGGACAAGCAGCCGCTGGAAGTCGCCGCCGAGCGCGCCTTGCAGACCTTCTCCGAGGGCGGCCTGCAGGCGGTGGCCGCCTTCCTGCAAAGCAATACGCAGCCGGCGGACCTGGAGCGCGCGGCCGATATCGTCGTGCGCCTGATCGGCTCCAGCGTGGCCGAGCTGCGCAATATCGAACGCGAGCGCGCCGGTTTGCCGCCGCTGGCCGCGAGCGGCGAAGGCGGCGAACAGGCGGCCGTATGGTCGCGCGTGGCCGTGGCCGCGCTGTCGGACCTGGCGCTGTATCCCTCGCCCGTGTTCTTCACGCTGGCGGATTTCAAGCAGGTGCAGGCCAGCGTCTTCCAGGTCAGCCGCACCCCCGGCAAGAAGGCGGTCTACCTGGGCTGCGTGTTGCTGATCCTCGGCGTGTTCAGCATGTTCTACATCCGCGATCGCCGCGTCTGGGTCTGGATCACGCCGGAAGGCGAGTCCGGCAGCGCGGTGCAGGCCGCCATGACGTCGCAGCGGCGCACCCTCGATTTCCAGCGCGAGTTCGAACGATTCAAGCAGGCGCTGCTGCGCCTGAAGCAGTGAGGCCATAATGTCCGATTCCACGATTACCACTCCTTCCGACGATCTCTGGCGGGAAGGCATGTCAGAAAGCGGCGACAGCCGCATCCAGCGCGGGCGTCCCGACTGGACCGACGCGGTCTTCTTCCTGCTGCTGGCGGTGGGCGCGGGCTATGCCCTGACGCGCTTCGCCGGGTCGATGGACTACTACGAAAAGATCATCCTCTGCGGCGCCGTGCCGGTGCTGACGTGGATGGGCTGGCTGTGGCGGCCGCTGCGGCGCCTGATGATCGCCGCGGCCTTGGCCAGCGGCCTGGCCATCATGCTGTACGGCAACGACCTGAATCGCGCGGAGCAGGAGTTCTTCCTGAAGTACCTGCTGTCCTCGCAATCGGCCATCCTGTGGATGTCGGCGCTGTTCGTGCTGGCCACGGCCTGTTACTGGATCGGGCTGTTCAGCCCGACGGCGGCGTGGCTGGGCACCGCGCTGACCTGGGGCGCGGTCTTCGCCGGCGTCACGGGCATGCTGGTGCGCTGGCGCGAAGGCCATCTGATGGGACCGGACCTGGGCCACATCCCGGTCAGCAACCTGTACGAGGTCTTCGTGCTGTTCTCGCTGATCACGGCCATGTTCTATCTCTACTACGAGCGCCGCTACAACACGCGCGCCCTCGGCGGCTTCGTGCTGCTGGTGATTTCCTCGGCGGTGATGTTCCTGCTGTGGTACGCCTTCACGCGCGACGCCGCGCAGATCCAGCCGCTGGTGCCGGCGCTCAAGAGCTGGTGGATGAAGCTGCACGTGCCGGCCAATTTCATCGGCTACGGCACGTTCTCGCTGGCGGCGATGGTGGGCTTCGCCTACCTGGTGAAGGAGCATGGGCAGACCACGTCTTGGCTCAAGCTCGCGCCGCTGTTCGTGCTGGGCGTGCTGCTGTGCGCCGAACCCATGGTGTTCCGCACCAAGGGCCTGTCGGCGGCGTGGATGGAATACTTCGGCCTGGGTGCCGTGATCGTGGCCGGCATCCTGCTGGGCCGCCGCCGCATCGCGGCGGCGCTGCCTCCGCTGGAGGTGCTGGACGACATCATGTACCGCGCCATCACCATCGGCTTCGCGTTCTTCACCGTGGCGACCGTGCTGGGCGCGCTGTGGGCGGCGGACGCCTGGGGCGCCTACTGGCAATGGGACCCCAAGGAAACCTGGGCCCTCATCGTCTGGCTCAACTACGCGGCCTGGCTGCACATGCGCCTGATCAAGGGGCTGCGCGGCGTCATGGCGGCCTACTGGGCGCTGGTGGGCCTGCTGATCACCGGATTCGCCTTCCTGGGCGTGAACATGTTCCTGTCGGGCCTGCATTCCTACGGGCAGCTCTGAGGCGGCGCGGCGCGGGCCCCGGCCCCGGCCCGCGTTCGGGGCAAGACGCGCCGGTGTCTACCAGCGCAACAAGCGGGGCCCGAGCAAGGCGCCGATGACGACCGGGACCAGCATCCCGGCCACGTACCAGACGGCCCAGAAGGCCACGCCCATTTCCGGGCAGTGCAGGCAATAGGCCGTCGTCGCGATCGAACCGGCCACCAGTCCCGCGGCGGCGCCGGCGCCGCGCGGGCGCACCGGCGCCATGCCTTTCACCGCCCAGAAGGCGCCGGCCAGCGCCGGGATGGACAACAAGGCGATGGCGAAGGGGCAACTGCGCCAACTGGTCCCCAGCAGCATGGGCATCCGCTCGCCGGCCGGCGCCAGGCCGTAGGCCGCGGCGGCCGCGACCCACAGGACCAGCACCGGCAGCGCGGTCAGGGCCCAGGCGTTGCCGACGGGCGTGCCGGGCCGCGACAGGCGCAGGAGCGTCCTGAGCGCCGCGGCCGCGGTCAGGGCGGGGAACGCGACCTTGGCCCAGAACAGCGGCGTATGCAGCATGACGCCGATGTCGGGCCGCATGCCGAAGACCGCCAGGGTGAGGACGATGGCGCCCAGCGCGCCCAGCAGCAGCCCCACGCCGTAGCGGCGCGCCGCGGCGTGCCTGTCGACCGGCGCGACGTTATTCGCCAGCAGCGAGATGAGGTCGTCGGTTTTCATCGAGTATCCCCTGTATTTTCTTGGCAAGCGCCTTCAGCCCGCGATGGATGCCCACCTTGACGGCGGATTCCGACAGCCCCGTCAGCGCGACGGTCTCGGCCACCGACAGGCCGTGCAGCTTGACGTGCACGATGGGCAATCGCTGGCGGTCTGGCAACTGTTCCAGCAATACCATGATGTCGCGGCGCGCATGCGTGGTTTCCTCGTCCGACCCGGCGAACATCTCCGCCTGGTCGTCCAGCGGCAAGTGGGTTTTCTCGTAGGCCGAGCGGCTGCGCAAATGGTCGATCATCTTATATCGGGCTATCGCGTAGGCCCAGGCCGTCAAGGGCTGATCCACCGCATAGGTATGGCGGCCATTGTGCACGGCGATCAGGACCTCCTGGACGACATCCTCGACATCGTCGGGCCATCTGTCCAGGCGCCTGCGCAGGAAGGCCCGGACGTGCTGGCCGAGGGCATGGAGAAAGGCCTGGTAGGCCTTGGCGTCGCCGTCGAGCGCGGCCAGGAACAGGGCCTTGAGCCGAAGTTCGACGAGTTCCAGCCCGTGGTGCTTGTTTCGATCCATAGCAACCGATGTCGAGGGAAATGGCGGGAACGCTGAGTCTACGGTTGGGTTCCAGGGTTTCGGGGAAATGGCGGAAGTGGAAGCGAACGAGGGTTTCACGCGTAGATTACGGCGTTTGGGTATGCGGGCGCACCTACCCGGCGTGCCGCGCCGCGCGATCCCCCAGGAGGCTGTCGATGGCGATCCGGCCGGGACCCCAGGCGGCGATGCCCAGGGCCATGGCCGCCCAGGTCAGGTGCACGGGCCAGCCGTCGGGGACGGTCAACTGGACGATGCAGGTCATGGCCAGCATGCCGAGCGCGGCGAAACGTGTCCCCAATCCCAGCACCAGCAGCGCCGGCAGCGCGATTTCGCCGCAGCCCGACAGGAAGGCGACGAGGGCGGGCGCGGGAAAAGGATAAGGGCCGCCCGGCAGATGCAGCTTGAACTCGTCGGAGAACAGGTACACGGCGGTGTCGTTCAGGCGCAGGAAGCCGTCCCATTTGAGTACGCCGGATTTCCAGAACGGCACGGCCAGCGCGATGCGCAGCATCAGTTGCGCGAGCCAGGGCCGGGCCACGCCCTGGGCGCGGCGGCACGCGCGTGCATAGGCCTGGCGCCAGGCGGGTCCGGGCGCGGCGGCCGGCGCGGGATTTCGGGTGGACATGATGTTCAGGCTCCAAGGTGGATCGTGCCGAAGGCGCCCGCCGCGATCATGCCCGCCAGATTGGCGGACAGATCGAAGGAGGGGTCTTCCTCATAAGCCTGGCCGGCGGCCGCCCCCAGGGGCGCGCCGTGCATCAGGCCGGCGATGAAGGCGGCGCCCGCGGCGGGCAGGCGCGACACCATGACGTCCAGTTCGGGACGGGTGATGAGCGCATCCTCGGGGTCGCTGGACGTAAAGGGTTCGACGGGCCCGTCGCGCCGGTTCATGGCGAAAATGGATACGGCCGGATAGCGCGAGCGCACGATCCGGGTGGCGGGATGCGGCACGAAGCGGATATCCGCGAGACGGCGGGCGTCGACGCGCGCGAGCGTGTCCGCGGCCAGCGTTGGGCCGTCGGCCGCGTGATAGGCGTCGAGCCACGCGCGTTCCATCCTCGCCGTATCCGCGAGCCAGGGCAGGCCGCGCGCATGGGGATAGGCGGCGATGAAGCCGGGAAAATCCCTGCCATATTCGGACAGCAGGGGCGAGGCGGGCGGACAGGCCCTGACGTGCGCGCGCGCCATCGTCCGGAAGAAGTCGGGGCCGGTAATGCGCCGCACGGCCGGATAGATGGCGGCCAGCGCGTCGATGAGGCTTACCGTGACGTTGTTGCGATAGACGTCGTAGCGCGCGCCGGCCGGCTTGCCGCCGCGGCCCGTCACGCCACCGGGAGCGGGGGCGGAGGGGTCGAGCAGGGCGGCGGCGAATGCCGCGGCGTAATCGCCGGCATGCGTGTTCATGAAACGGGCGCCTGCGCGGCGTGGCCTTGCCGCGCCATGATCCTGCCGGCGCGCGCGGCCTCGTCTCGCAGCACCGGCCATTGCGGCAATTCGCTGTCCCATTCGACCAGCGTCGGGACGGGGCCGAGGCGTTCGATCACCCGCGCGTAGAGCGCCCATACGGGCGCGGCGACGCCGCGGTCGTGGCTGTCGATGAGCAAGGGCTCGTCCTGGTCGTCGCGTTGCGCGTCATGCCCGCCCAGGTGGATCTCTCCCACTTGTTCCAGCGGAAAATCATCCAGGTAGGCGGTGGCGCAATAGCCGTGGTTCGTCGCGGAGACGAAGACGTTATTGATGTCCAGCAACAGGCCGCAGCCGCTGCGCCGCGACACCGCGCGGATGAAATCCGTTTCGCTCATCGTCGAGGCGTCGTAGGCGACGTAGGTGGACGGGTTTTCCAGCAGCAGTTGCCGCCCGAGCGCTTCCTGCGCCTGGTCGATGTGTTCGCAGACCCGGCGCAGCGTCGCCGCGGTATAGGGCAAGGGCAGCAGGTCGTTGAAGTAGGCGCCGCCGTGCGAGGACCAGGCCAGGTGCTCGGACACCAGCCGCGGCTCGTACCGCCGCACGACCTCGCACAGGCGCGCGAGGTGGCGCCGGTCCAGGGGATCGGGGCCGCCGATCGACATGCATACGCCATGGACCGAGAGCGGGTAGCGCTGGCGGATCTCGGCCAGTGCCCGATGGGGCGGGCCGCCCGCGCCCATGTAGTTTTCGGCGTGGACCTCGAAGAAACCGGCGCCGGCCGCGCCGGCGTCCTGGGCAAGGATGGCCCGCAGGTGTTCCGGCTTGAAACTGGCGCCGGCCAGGCACGCCCGCGCCGGCGCGCCGGCCGGGCCGCGCCCCGGGGGAGATGCGCGGCCGTCGTCCGGCGGGGCGGGGAGGATGGTGGACCTGGCCGCCATCGCTTGCGCCATGGGCGCGTTCAGGACTTGATGGGCGTGAGCGAGCCGTGGGCGCCGCCGGGCACCGTGATGCTGGTGCAGGTGCCGCCCGGGACGAATTTCCAGGCATTGCCCTGGAAGTCCATGGTGGACGTTCCCTGGCAGGTGGTACCGGGGCCGGCGGCGCAGTCGTTCTGCCCCTTCAGGGCCACGCCGTAGCACTTTTCCTTGTGGGCGGCCATGGCGGCGTCGACTTCCGCCTTGGTCAGCGGGGCGGCGTGCGCCAGGGGGGAGGCGAGGCCGGCGATGGCGCTGGCCAGCAGGGCGGACGTGACTTTGTTCTTGGTCGACATGGGGGTTCTCCAGTGTGGGTAGGGTTGCGTCCCATGCGGGACGCAACCTTCTAATACGCACGAACTGGAGAACGGGTTACACGTTCTGAAAAAAAAAGCCCCCACGCCGCGCGGCTGTCGCCGCTTGCTGCCCCCCGAGGGGGCGTTTTTGCCTTGGGGCGGCCCGGCGGCAAAAAAGCCCCCACGCCGCGGGCTGTCGCCGCTCAGGGCAGCGTCGATTCCCCGCGCAGCAGGTCTTCGACCGATTCGCGCTTGCGGATGACGTGGTATTCCGCGCCGTCCACCATGACCTCGGCGGCGCGCGGGCGGGTGTTGTAGTTGCTGGCCATGACCATGCCGTAGGCGCCGGCCGATTCCACCGCCAGCACGTCGCCCTGTTCCACCACCAGCGAACGCTTGCGGGCCAGCCAGTCGCCGCTTTCGCAGACCGGGCCGACCACGTCGTAGTCCACCGCCGCGCCCTGGCGCGGGTGCAGCGGCAGCACGCCGTGCCAGGCGTCGTAGAGCGTCGGGCGCAGCAGGTCGTTCATCGCGGCGTCGACGATGGCGAAATTGTGCGTGTCGCCGTGCTTGAGGAATTGCACCGTGGTCAGCAGCACCCCGGCATTGCCCACCAGCGAACGGCCCGGTTCCATCACCAGCTTCAGGCGGGCCAGGCCGCGCTCTTCCAGCTTGGCGTAGACCTGGTCCAGCAGGGCCTTGGGCGCCAGCGGGGTCTCGTCCTCATAGGTGATGCCCAGGCCGCCGCCCAGGTCCAGGTGCTCGATGGCGATGCCGGCCGCGGCCAGCGCGTCGATGAGGTTGAGCAGCTTGTCCAGGGCGTCCAGGTAGGGGCTGACCTCGGTGATCTGCGAGCCGATGTGGCAGTCCACGCCGACGACCTGCAAGCCCGGCAGGCCGGCGGCCGTGCGATAGGCGTCCAGCGCGTTCTCGATGGCGATGCCGAACTTGTTTTCCTTCAGCCCGGTGGAAATGTAGGGATGGGTGCCCGCGTCGACGTCGGGATTGACCCGCAGCGACACCGGCGCCTTCTTGCCGATGGACACGGCGACGTCCGACAGCAGGTGCAGCTCGGCCTCGGACTCGACGTTGAAGCATTTCACGCCCGCTTCCAGCGCGGCCTGCATTTCCCAGGCCTGCTTGCCCACGCCGGAGAAAACCACCTTGGCGGGATCGGCGCCGACGGTCAGCACGCGCTTGAGCTCGCCGCCGGACACGATGTCGAAACCGGCGCCCAGGCGCGCGAATTCCTTGAGCACGGCCAGGTTGGAGTTGGCCTTCATGCCGTAGCAGATCAGCACGTCGCGGCCCGCCGCGGCGTCGCGATAGGACTCCCAGGTCGCGCGCAGGGCGGCGCGGGAATAGACGTAGAGCGGCGTGCCCAGGCGGTCGGCCAGCACTTGCAGCGGCACGTCTTCGGCGTACAGCGAACCGTCCTTGAGGTGGAAATGGGGGTGGCCGGCCGGTTGGGGGCGCCGGGGATGGGAAGCTGTCATTGTTGTGCGGCGGTCGACGGATAGGAAGGAAGGGCCGGGGCGATCCGGACGTCGGGCGCGCTGCCGGGTATGGTCGGCGGCAGCGGGGCCGGACGCACGCCCACCGGCGGCTTGGCCTGCTGCGCGCTAGCGCCGGTCGGCAGGTAGAGCGGACCCTTGTAGCCGCAGCCAGCCAGCCAAGCGCCGGCGGCCAGCGTGGCTACAATGCATAGAACCCTGCGGCTGGTTGCCATATGGGACACTGGGAACTCCGAAATTCATGCAGGTTGGGATTATGAACGAAACCGAATTTCTTGCGTTGGCCGAGCAGGTGCTCGATTCCCTCGAAAGCCAGGCCGACGACTGGGCGGCTTCCCTGGACGTGGACATCGAAGCCAACCGCAGCGGCAACGTCCTGACCCTGGTTTTCGAGGATGACACCCACGTCGTCGTCAACAGCCAGGCCGCCATGCAGGAGATCTGGGTGGCGGCGCGCAGCGGCGGTTTCCACTACCGCTACGACGGCAAGCACTGGAACGACACGCGCGGCGGTCCCGGCCTGGCCGATGCCCTGTCGCAGATCTGTTCCGACGCCGCCGGTGTACCGGTGACCGTGCGGGTCTGACGCCGCGTAGCCCGTCCTGGCCGCTTACTGCGGCTTGGGCTGCCCGTTGTTGAAGCCGTCGCCGTCGTTGGAGGACGAATTCAGGGCGTTCAGGAACTCGCCCAGCGAATCGCCCTGCGGCAGGCCCAGCCGCGCCACCGCCTGGCCGGGCGGGAATTCCGAGAAATAGTAGTCGCCGTTTTCGGTGATCAGGCCGTCCGGTTTCGGACGCTGCTTCTGTTCCGGCACGCCCTTGAGCACTTCCTGCATGTAGCTCAGCCAGATCGGCAGCGCCACGCCGCCGCCGGTTTCGCGCGAGCCCAGCGATTTCGGCTGGTCGTAGCCCAGCCAGGCGGTCGCCTCCAGGCTGGGCGTATAGCCCGAGAACCAGGCGTCCACCGATTCGTTGGTGGTGCCGGTCTTGCCGGCGATGTCGCTGCGCTTGAGGACCGCGCGGGCGCGGGCGGCCGTGCCATAAGTGGCCACGCCGCGCAGCATGTCGTCCATCACGAAGGCGGTGCGGGGATCGATGGCGCGCGCGGCGGAATCGCCGGCCACCAGCGGCTTGGACTGCATGACCACCTTGCCGCTGCTGTCGGTGACCTTGTCGATCAGGTAAGGCGTGATGCGGTAGCCGCCGTTGGCGAACACCGAATAGGCGCCCGCCAGTTGCAGCGGCGTCACCGAGCCCGCGCCCAGGGCCAGCGGCAGCACCGCCGGCTGGCGCGACTTGTCGAAGCCGAAGCGGGTCAGGTAGTCCTGCGCGTATTGGGGGCCGATCGCCTGCAGGATGCGGATGGACACCATGTTCTTGGACTTGTACAGGCCCTGGCGCATGGTGAGCATGGGCTCGTACTGGTTGCCGTAGTTCTTCGGGCTCCAGGCCTTGGAGCCGGTCTGCGCCGCGCTCAATTCGAACGGCTGGTCCGAGATCTGCGTGGCCGGGGTCAGGCCGCGCTCCAGCGAGGCGGCGTAGACGAAGGGCTTGATATTGGAGCCGGGCTGGCGCCAGGCCTGGGTGACGCGGTTGAAGTTGCCGCGATAGAAGTCGAAGCCGCCCACCATGGAGCGAATGGCGCCGTCCTGCGGCGACAGCGAGACGAAAGCCGCCTGCACGGACGGCATGTTGATGACTTCCCAGCTACCGTCGGCCTGCTTGTGGATATAGACCACCGAGCCGCGCGTGATGCGGGCCGCCGGCTTGGCCTTGTCGTTGAGCGCGCGCGCCACCACGCCCAGCGTTTTCTTGTCCGTGATGGAGATGACTTCGCGCGAGCTGCGCACCAGGCGGATCTCGTTGGGGCTGGCCGACAGCACCAGCGCCACCAGCAGGTCGCCGCTGTCCGAATACTTGTCCAGCACGCCGTCGAGGAATTCGTCCAGTTGGGCGGGGTTGTTCTCGATGCCGGCCGGCATGTCGAGCTGGTCCTCGGGGCCCGGGTAGGGCGCGCGGCGCGTGTAGTCCAGCACGCCTTCGCGCACCGCGCGGTAGGCCGCTTCCTGGTCCTTGGACTGCACGGTGGTGTAGATGTTCAGGCCGCGCGAATACACGTTGTCCTGGTACACGCCGTACAACAGTTGGCGCGCCAGTTCGGCGACGTATTCGCCGTGGATGGCGTAGCCGCCGGCCGGCGTGCCTTCGGCCGATTTCAGCACGATGGGCTGGCTCATGGCCGTCTGGTACTCGGCGTCGGTCAGATAGCCCAGGCTGTGCATGCGGCCCAGCACGTAATGCTGGCGGATTTGCGCGCGCGGCAGGTTGGACAGCGGATTGAAGCGGGACGGCGCCTTGGGGATCCCCGCCAGCATGGCGGCCTCGGCCGGCGAGATTTCCGACAAGGGCTTGCCGAAGTAGGTGCGCGCGGCCGCGGCGAAGCCGTAGGCGCGATGGCCCAGATAAATCTGGTTCATATAGAGTTCGAGAATCTGGTCCTTGGTCAGGCTGGACTCGATCTTGAACGTCAGCAGCAGTTCGTAGAACTTGCGCGAATAGGTTTTTTCCGAGGACAGGTAGAAGTTGCGCGCCACCTGCATGGTGATGGTGCTGGCGCCCTGCGTCTTGGACATGTTGACGATGTTGGTCAGCCCCGCCCGCACCACGCCGGTCCAGTCTATCCCCCCGTGCTGGTAGAAGCGATCGTCCTCGGCCGAGAGCACGGCCGCCTTCATGACGTCGGGGATTTCGTTGAAGCGCAGCACGTTGCGCCGTTCTTCGCCGAATTCGCCGATCAGCACCTTGTCGGCCGTATAGACGCGCAGGGGCACGCGCGGCCGGTAGTCGGTCATCGCGTGCAGGTCCGGCAGGTTGGGCCATGCCAGCGCCAAGGCCATGCCGCCCAGCAGCAGCCCGCATATCGCCAGACCGAGGCAGAAAATGCCGAGCTTGACGAAAAATCGGAGGAAGGGGGAGCCGCTGGAGGTGGGCTGGTCTTTCTTGGAGGGGTTCTGGGGCTTGCTCATCGCGGCGATTTTAAGGGCAAGTCGCGGCCGGGCCCTGGCACGGACGTCGGTTTCTGTAACAGCGTTGTTCAGTGTAGCGCCCGGACAACTGCCGCCAATGGGATAATACTCAGCATGAACGTCATCCCACCCGCCTGCCCGGACGAAGATCCGGCCCCGGATACTGACTCCGCCTCGCTTTACGACCCCTGCCAGCCGCTGCCCGGCCCGCGGGCGACCTTGCCGTACGACCTGCCGATTTTCCTGGTCGGCATGATGGGCTCCGGCAAGACGACGATAGGGCGCGGCCTGGCGCGGACGCTGGGCCGCGAATTCGTCGACCTCGACCACGAACTGGAGTCGCGCTGCGGCGTGCGCATCCCCGTCATTTTCGAAATCGAGGGCGAGGAGGGCTTCCGCAAGCGCGAGGCGGCGACGCTGGAGCGCTGCGTCACGCGCCGCAATATCGTGCTGGCGACCGGCGGCGGGGCGATCCTGGCCGAAGGCAACCGCAAGCTGCTGCGCGAGCAGGGCATCGTGATCTACCTTAGTGCCAGCGTGGACGAATTGTTCCGCCGCACCGCGCGCGACCGCAACCGTCCCTTGTTGCGGACCGCCGACCCGCGCGCCACGCTGCGCGACCTGCTGCAGAAGCGCGAACCGCTGTACCGCGAAGTCGCCCATTTGACGGTGGAAACCGGTTGCACGCCGGTCTACTCCCTGGTCAAGTCGCTGGTGTCCAAGTTGCAAGCCTACGAGATCAAGCAAGCATGAATGTCGTTGACGTCGACGTCCCTGGCGGACGCTATCCCATCCGTATCGCCCCGGGCCGCCTGGATGCCCTGGACGAGGCCATTCCGGCCGATGCCACGGCCATCGGCCTGGTCACCAATCCCACCGTGGGCGCGCTGTACGCCGAACGCGCCGAGCGCGCGCTGGCCCGCGCCGGGCGCCGCGTGCTGCGCATCGAGTTGCCGGACGGCGAGGCGCACAAGGACTGGCAGACGCTGAACCAAATTTTCGATGCGCTGCTGGCCAATGGCTTCGACCGCCGCTCCGTGCTGGTCGCCCTGGGCGGCGGCGTCATCGGCGACATGACCGGTTTCGCCGCGGCGGTCTTCATGCGCGGCATCCGCTTCGTGCAGGTGCCCACCACGCTGCTGGCGCAGGTCGATTCGTCCGTGGGCGGCAAGACCGGCGTGAACCATCCGCTGGGCAAGAACATGATCGGCGCCTTCCACCAGCCGGTGGCGGTGGAAATCGATACCGACGTGCTTGGCACCTTGCCGGCGCGCGAAGTGTCGGCCGGGTTGGCCGAGGTCATCAAGTACGGCATGATCATGGATCCCGCCTTCTGGGCCTGGTGCGAGGAAAACGCCGCCGCCTTGCGCGCGCTGGAGCCGGCCGCCATCGCGCACGCCATCCAGGTCTCGTGCGAATCGAAGGCGCGGGTGGTGGCGCAGGACGAGCGCGAGGGCGGCTTGCGCGCCATTCTCAACCTGGGCCATACCTTCGGCCACGCCATCGAGTCCGGCCTGGGCTATGGCGCCTGGCTGCACGGCGAGGCGGTGGGCTGCGGCATGGTGCAGGCGGCGGAGCTGTCGGCCGAAGTGGCCGGCTTTCCGGCCGCCGACGTGGCGCGCGTGCGCGCCCTGGTGGCGGCGATAGGGTGTCCCACCGTGGCGCCGGACCTGGGCGCGCAGCACTGGATGGACCTGATGCGGGTCGACAAGAAGGCCGAGGGCGGCGAGATCCGCTTCGTGCTGACGCCGCGCATCGGCGAGGCGCTGACGCGCAAGGCGCCGGAAGACGCCGTGCTGCGCGTGCTGGCGCGCACCGTGGGCCCGGTGTGACGAGCGGCGGGGACGCTGGCATGGACACCGATTCCGTGGACACGACCCTCGCCCCTTATGCCTGCGATCCGGCGCGCAGCCGGGGCCGCGCGCACGCCGAACCGCCGCCGACCAATCGCACCGACTACCAGCGCGACCGCGACCGCATCATCCATTGCACCGCTTTCCGCCGCCTGGAGTACAAGACGCAGGTCTTCGTCAACCATGAAGGCGACCTGTTCCGCACGCGGCTGACGCACAGCCTGGAAGTGGCCCAGATCGCCCGCACCCTGGCGCGCAGCCTGCGCTTGAACGAGGAACTGACCGAGGCGATTTCCCTGGCGCATGACCTGGGCCATACGCCTTTCGGCCACGCCGGACAGGATGAGTTGAACGCCTGCATGCGCGAGCTGGCGCCGGCCGCCGGCGGCTTCGAGCACAACCTGCAGAGCCTGCGCGTGGTCGATGCGCTGGAAGAGCGCTACGCCGCGTTCGACGGGCTGAACCTGTGCTTCGAGACCCGCGAGGGCATACTCAAGCATTGTTCGGTGTCGCACGCGCGCCAGCTTGGCGACGTCGGCGAGCGCTTCCTGCTCAAGCGGCAGCCGTCGCTGGAGGCGCAACTGGCCAACCTGGCCGACGAGATCGCCTACAACAATCACGACGTCGACGACGGCTTGCGTTCGGGGCTGATCACCCTGGAGCAGTTGCAGGAAGTGAGCCTGTTCGCGCGCCATCACGCCGAGGTCCTGCGGCTGTATCCGCAAGCGTCGCCGCGCCGGCAGATCGCCGAGACCATACGGCGCATGATCAACACCCTCATCGTCGACCTGACCGTAACCACGGCCGAGCGCATCGCGCGGCACGCGCCCGGCTCGGTCGACGAAGTGCGCGCCGCGCCGCCGCTGGCGGGCTTCTCCGCCGAAATCCGCGCCGAGGCCGACGTCCTCAAGCGTTTCCTGTTCGACAACCTCTACCGCCACTTCCGCGTGGTGCGCATGACGACCAAGGCACGCCGCATCGTGCGCGAGCTGTTCGTCGCTTTCCTGGGCAATGCGCGCCTGCTGCCGCCGGACTATCGCCGCGACGACGACACGGCGCAGGCCCGCGCCATCTCGGACTACATCGCCGGCATGACGGACCGCTACGCCATGCGCGAGCACCGGCGCCTGTTCGATATCTCGGAAGGCTGAGCCGGCGGGCGGCCCCAGCCAGCCGGTTTATCGAAACTTCGCGCCGGATGTCTCTCCGGCCGGAGGTCTCCGGTCAATGCACTTGCGGTTCGCGCGGCGATTCGCGGCGCGGCTCGCCTTCCGGCTGCACGCGGGCGCGCAGCAGCCCCGCGAGCAGCGTGGCCAGCAGGGCGCATACGGCGCCGCCCAGGAAGGCCGCCTGGTAGCCCTGGTTCAGGGCCTGCGTGGACGCGATGCCGGCGCTGGCCGCCGTGTTCGTGCGCAAGGCCGCCAGGCTGGCCAGCACCGCCAGTCCCAACGATCCCCCCATCATGAAGGCCGTGTTGACGACGCCGGAAGCCAGGCCCGATTCCTCGGGCGCCACGTCGCTCATCGCGGCCAGCAGCATGGGATTGAAGGCGATGCCGCCGCCCAGTCCCAGCAGCAGCATGCCCGGCAGGACGTGCAGGGCGAAACTGCCCTCGGCCGGGGCCAGGCTGAACGAGGCCAGGCCCAGCGTGGCGAGCAGCAGCCCCGCCACCAGCGGGGCTCGCACGCCGAAGCGCATGACCAGCCGCGCCGACACGCCCAGCGACAGCGCCGCCATGATCAGGTTGGCGGGCAGGAAGGCCAGGCCGATGCCCATGGCGTCGTAGCCCAGGACGCGCTGGAGGTACAGCGCGGAGATGAAGAACCAGGCGAACAGGGCGCCGGCCCACAGCACGCCCACCAGGTTGGCGATGACCACATTGCGCAGGCGGAACAGGCGCAGCGGAACCAGTGGCGCACGCACGCGCGCCTCGATGACGAAGAAGGCCGCCAGCAACAGCGCCGCCGCCGCCAGCATGGAAAGGGTGTGGACGGAGGTCCAGCCCGCTTCGTTGCCGTTGACCACCGCGTAGACGGCCAGCATCAGCGCCAGCGTGATGGTGATGGCGCCGCCGAGGTCCAGGCGGCCCGCCATGGCCTGGCCGCGTCCGCGCGGGATCAGGCGCAGGCACAGGCCGTACACCGCGATGCCGATGGGAATGTTGACCAGGAAGATCCAGTGCCAGCTAAGCGCCGTGGCCAGCAGGCCGCCCAGCAGCACGCCTACGCTGCCGCCGCCGGCGCATACGAAGCCGTAGACGCCCATGGCCTTGGCCCGCTCGTCGGGCTCGGTGAAGAGGTTCATCACCAGCGACAGCGCGACCGCCGACACCACCGCGCCGCCCAGGCCCTGCAGGGCGCGCGCGGCGACCAGGAATTCGCGGCTCTGCGCCAGGCCGCAGGCCAGCGAGGCCAGGGTGAACAGCGCCAAGCCGGCCAGGAACAGGCGGCGGTGGCCGTACAGGTCGCCGAGCCGGCCGCCCAGCAGCAGGAAGCCGCCGAAGGTCAGCATATAGGCGTTGACCACCCACACCAGGGAGGTCTCGGTGAAGTGCAGATCGTTGCGGATGGAAGGCAGGGCGACGTTGACGATGGTCGTGTCCAGCACGATCATCAATTCGCCCAGGCAGAGTATGGCCAGGGCCAGCCAACGCCGGCGGCCTTCTATGCCGTGATGGGTCATGCGGTGTCTCCAGGAATTGAGGGGCCGGTCCGGGCTGTACACTGTCGAGCCTGCCGGCCATTGGATATTGGACTGCCGGCATTGGACAGCAGACAGCAGAGACAGCCCCGCCACGCCGCGGGAACGCGATTTTTCCATGAGCACGAATCCGACCTCATCGACGCCCCAAGCTGGTCCGCAAGCGGACCCAGCCGCCGCGTCCGCCATCCGGGCGGACGTCGATGAGCGCCTGTACGTCGCGTCGGTGGAAAAGGCGATGCGGGTGCTGGAGGCCTTCGACAAGAGCGCCAGCGAACTGTCCATCGCCGATATCGCCCAGCGCACCGGCATGGGCCGCAGCGCGGCGCAGCGCTTCGTCTACACATTGTGCCAGCTTGGCTATCTGCGCCGCCATCCCGCCGCGCGGCTCTATGCGCTGTCGACCAAGCTGGTCGGGCTGGTGGGCGGCATGCTCAGCGCCAACGCGCGCCTGCAGGCCGCCTATCCGGTGCTGTCGCAGCTCGCCCAGGAAACCCACGAGACCGTCTCGTGGGTGGAGCTGGACGGCGACGATATCGTCGTGCTGGGCAATGTTCCCAGCGAGCACCTGGCGTCCGTCAACCTGCCGGTGGGCAGCCGCTTCGCCGCGCTGCCCGCGTCGTCCGGCCAGGTGCTGCTGAGCCAGGAATCCGAGGACGTGCTGCGCGCGATGCTGGGCCGGCTGGCGCCGGCGGTGCGCGCGCGCTTCGGCGAGCGCGAGGATGACGACATCATCGCCTTGATCGAGAAGGCCCGCGAGCAGGGCTACTCGATGACGGAAAAGAACCTGGGGCAGGGCAGCGTGTCGGTTTCGGTGCCGGTCCTCGACCATGCCAGCCGCGTGGTGGCCGCCATCAACCTGTCGACGTTGTCCCTGCGCTATGACGTGGAGGCGGCGCGGCGCGACCTGCTGCCGCGCGTCCTGCATACGGCGAAGGTGCTGTCGGCTGGGTAAAAGGGCCCCCACGCCGCGCGGCTTGCGCCGCTTGCCGCCCCCCGAGGGGGCTTTTTTACCTTGGGGCGGCCCGGCGGTAAAAAACAGCCGAGATTGGCAGCCGAATCCCGGCTCAGTCCTCTAAATCAATCGCATATCAATTACTCAAATTGATATGCGATTTTTTTTTGCGCGTAATCCCTAATGTTCCGCCAGGACGCGGACGCCTATAGTTGCATCAATTGCTAATCAATTAGATCAATTGATATTCGATTGAATTTCAATTGATTCGTCGATTCCGATGGACACGCAACAGGAGGCCCCGCGGCCATGACGAAGTACATCAAGCTCGAACAACAGGGACCGGTGACCGTGCTCACCCTCAATCGTCCGGAATGCCTGAACGCCTGGCATGCGCCGATGCGCGCGGAGATCCTGGATGCGTTGCGCAGCGCGGGCGCCGACCCCGAGGTCGGCGCCTTGGTGATGACGGGCGCCGGCGACCGCGCTTTCTGCGCCGGGCAGGACCTGAACGAGGCGCGCGAGTTCGACGCCTCGCGCGCGCGGACCTGGATCGGCGAATGGGAAACCTATTACGACGCCCTGCGCAGCTTCTACAAACCGCTGGTCATGGCGCTGAACGGCACCGCCGCGGGCTCCGCCTTTCAGGTGGCGCTGCTGGGCGATATCCGCATCGGCCACGAGGGCGTGCGCATGGGCCAGCCCGAGATCAACGCCGGCGTCGCCAGCGTGACCGGCCCCTGGATCATGCGCGAGATGCTGGGCATGTCGCGCACCATCGAACTGACGCTGAGCGGCCGCATGATGGAGGCCGCCGAGTGCCATGCCATCGGCCTCATCCACCAGTTGGTGCCGCGCGACCAGGTGCTGCCGGCCGCCTTGGAAACCGCGCGCATGCTGGCGGCCAAGCCGCCGGTGGCCATGCGGCTGGACAAGGCCCGCCTGCGCGAGATGACCGAGGAAGGCTTCCGCGAGTCGATCCGCGCGGCCGAGCGCATCCACCACGAGTCGTATGCGTCGGGCGAGCCCGCGCGCATGATGCAGGCCTTCTTCGCGGAACGCGAGCAACGCCGCACGAACGACCAGTAAGCGCCATTCCTCCGGACCTTTCCCATTCCGCTCATGCCAGCCAGTCTCGATACGACGCACGTCGCCATTGCGCCCGTGCCCGATGAAACCCTCGCCGATCTGCTGACGCGCCGCGCGGCCGAAGATCCCGACGGTGTCTATTGCTATTTCAAGGACGAAGTCCTGACCCTGGGCGCGCTGAACGCGCGCGCCAATCAACTGGCCAACCTGCTGTGGCAGGAAGGCCTGCGGCCCGGCGACCGCGTGGGCCTGATGCTGCCCAGCCATCCCGACCATATCGTGGCGATCTATGCGCTGGCCAAGCTGGGACTGGTGCGCGTGCCGATCAACGTCCACCTGAAGGGCGCGTCGCTGCAGCATCTGTTCGACCACCTGGCGCCGCGCGGGCTGATCGCCGACGCGGAACACGCCGACGCGCTGGCGCCGGAGCTGTCCAAGGTCGAATACGTCCTGTGGCGCGGCGGCCGGGATGCCGCGCGCGCCTTCGAACGCCATGCCGGCCAGTCCGCCGCCGAACCGCCGGTGCGGCCGGCGCCGGACGACATCCTGGCGCTGACGCCCAGTTCCGGCACCACGGGCGCGCCCAAGGGCGTGCTGAAATCCGACCGCACGCTGCGTGGCGGCCCGCAGGCCATCCTGCGCCTGACGGGCGCGCAGCCGGGCGACACCTTCCTGCTGTGGGAGTCGCTGCATCATGGGGCCGGCGTGGCCGTCATCATCTCCGCGCTGATCGGCGGCACGCGGCTGGCCATGGTGGAGCGCTTCAGCGCGTCGCGTTTCTGGGACGATGCGCGCCGCTACAACGTCACGCACATCCATTACCTGGGCACCGTCGTCCCCATGCTGCTCAAGCAGCCGCCGCGCGAGGGCGACCGCGGCCATGGCGTGCGCATCGCCTGGGGCGGGGGCTGCCCGCCGGACCTGTGGAAGGCCTTCTCCGAACGCTTCGGCGTGCAGATGCGCGAAGGCTACGGCCTGTCGGAGCTGATCACCTTCGTCACGGTCAATCTCGATGGGCCGCCCGGGGCCATCGGCAAGCCGCTGGACTACTACGACGTGCTGGTGGCCGACGACGAGGGCAAGCCCGTGCCCGTGGGCACGGCCGGCGAGATCACCGTGCGCGCGCGCGTGCCGAAGCTGGGTTTCCTGGGTTACTTCCGCAATCCGGAAGCCGAGGCGTCGTCGCGGCGCGGCGAGTGGTTCCTGACCGGCGACCTGGCCCGCCAGGACGCGGAAGGCTTCCTGTATTACGCGGGCCGCAAGAAGGAAATGCTGCGGCGCCGCGGCATCAACATCTCGACCTGGGAAGTGGAGCGCGTGATCGCCGAACACCCGGAGATCGAGGAGGTGGCGCTCGTCGGCGTGCCCAGCGATTTGGGCGAAGACGAGTTGAAGCTGTTCGTGCGCGTGCGCGAGAAGGCCGGCAAGCCGGCCGCGCTGGACCCGCTGGCCTTGATCAAGTGGAGCGAGTCGCGCCTGCCGTACTACCAGATTCCCCGATACGTCGCGTTCATCGACGAGTTTCCCAAGACGCCCACGCAGCGCATCCAGAAGAAGGAATTGCCGCGCACCGTGACGGACGCCTGGGACCTGGACAGTTCGGGGTACCGCATCGGGAAGTAGCGAAGCCGGACCGGCCGGCGCCTGCGCACACGGGACACGAGCCCGGGCGCATCTTTGACAAGGGGAACACAGATGAAGATATGTCGTTGGATGGATCGCCTGGGGCGTTCCGGGAGTGCGAAGGGTTCCGAGGGTTTCGAAGGCCGCGGCGCGCCGAAGCGCCTTGCGGGCATCCGCCGCGTCGTGCGCGCCGCGCGCGGCCTGGCGGCCAGGAGCCTGCTGGGTGCGGCGGCCCTGGGCATGGCGGGCGCCGCCAGCGCTGCCTACCCGGACCGGCCCATCACGCTGGTGGTGGGCTACGCGCCGGGCGGCGCGGTGGACGTGGTGGCGCGCATACTGGGACGCGAGCTGGGAGAGGCCCTGGGCCAGACGGTGGTGGTCGAGAACAAGCCGGGCTTCGGCGGCAACCTCGGCGCGCAATACGTGAAGCGCGCCGAGCCGGACGGCTACACCTTGCTGATGGCGCCGACCACGTCGTACGCGCTGATCGGCAAGCTGATGGGCGCGAAAGCCGTCGGCTATGACCTGACGAAGGACTTCCGGCCGGTCGCCCTGGTCGGCGAGCTGCCCATCGTCCTGGTCGCGAGCCATACGGTGCAGGCCAAGACGCTGCCCGACTTCCTCGCCACCTTGAAGAAGGAGCCCGGCAAGATCGCCTATGGCTCGTCCGGCAACGGCACGATAGAACACGTGGTGGCCGAGATGTTCCGTCTTCAGGAGAAGGTGGACATCATGCACGTGCCTTATCGCGGCGCGGCGCCGGCGATGACCGACCTGATGTCCGGCCAGATCCAGATGATGTTCGCCACCGCGCCGACGGCCCTGGCCAATATTCCCACGGGTCGCGTCCATGCGATAGGCGTGGCCTCGGCGCAGCGCCTGCCCTCGTTGCCGGACGTGCCCACGCTGGCGGAACAAGGCCTGCCGGACTTTTCCGCGCAATCCCTCTACGGCGTGCTGGCGCCGGCCGCGACGCCCGAAGCCGTCGTCGCCAAGCTCAACGCCACGCTGGCGAAGCTGATGGAGACGCCGCGCGTGAAGGAGCAGTTCGCCTTGCAGGGCGTGCTGCCCCTGCGCAACACGCCGGCCGAGGCGGCGCGGCAGTTGCAGGCGGACGTGGCCAAGTGGAACAAGGTCATCGACGCGGCCGGCATCACCTATACCCCCTGAACCTTTCCACCCGAGAAAGAACCACCCGAGAAAAAACCACCCGTGACAGCCGACATGAACTCCCCGATCGCCACGCCTTCGCCGCAACCCCGCGCGGATTCCGAAATCCTCGTCGAATACCGCGACGGCGGCCGCATCGCGGTCGTCACCATCAACCGTCCCTATCGCCGCAACGCCTGCGACCTGCGGGCCTGGACCGACCTGCGCGACGTCTTCCTGGCCATCGGCCGCGAGCGCGCGGTGCGGCTGGCGGTGTTGCGCGGGGCGGAAGGCCATTTCTGCGCCGGCGACGATATCCTGGCCTTCCGGGAGGCCTTGTCGGACACTGTCCGCGCCGATGCCTATCGCGCCGTGATCCAGGAATGCTATGCCGCGGTGCAGGATGCGCCCATTCCCGTCATCGCCGCGGTCAGCGGCGTGTGCGTGGGCGGCGGCTGCAGCCTGGCGATGTGCTGCGATTTCCGGGTCGGCGACGACAGCGCGCGGGTGCGCGTGCCGGTGGCCTTGCTGGGGCTGATCTATCCCACCATCCAGTTGCAGCGCCTGGCCAGCCTGGTCGGCGTGCGCACCGCGCGCCGCTGGCTGTACACGGCGGACATGATCGATGCGGACGCGGCCTGCGCGGCCGGGTATCTGGACGAGCGCTGCGACGGCGACGTGCTGGAAGCGGCCTTGCGCTTCGGCCGGTCCATGATGGACAACGCGCCGCTGTCCATCGCCGGCAGCAAGATGCAGCTCAACGCCATCGCGGCCGGGACGGTGGCGGAGAACGCCGCGCGCATCGAGGACATCTCGCGCCGCGCGAACGAGAGCGACGACTATCGCAACGCCGCCGCCGCGTTCGCGGCGAAGCGCAAGCCGGTCTTCACGGGCCAGTGAAGAACGGCGGCGGCCGCGCTTGAGGCGCGCCGCTCAGCCCGCTTTCTTGCGGGCCGGCGCCGGCTTGAGCAGGCGCGCCAGGTAATGGCCGGTATGGCTACCCGGCGCCTGCGCCACGTCTTCCGGCGTGCCTTGCGCCACGACGCGGCCGCCGCCGTCGCCGCCTTCCGGGCCCATGTCGACGACCCAGTCCGCCGTCTTGATGACGTCCAGGTTGTGCTCGATGATCAGCACCGTATTGCCCGCCTCCACCAACTGGTTGAGCACCTTGAGCAGCAGCTCGATGTCGTGGAAATGCAGGCCGGTGGTGGGTTCGTCCAGGATGTACAGCGTGCGCCCGGTGCTGCGGCGCGACAGCTCCAGCGACAGCTTGACGCGCTGCGCCTCGCCGCCCGATAGCGTGGTGGCGCTCTGGCCCAGGCGGATGTAGGACAGGCCGACGTCGATCAGCGTGGTCAGCTTGCGCGCGATCGCCGGCACCGATTCGAAATACGCCAGCGCCTGCTCGACCGTCAGGTCCAGCACCTCGCTGATGTTGCGGCCGCGATAGCGGATCTCGAGCGTTTCGCGGTTGTAGCGCTTGCCGTGACAGACGTCGCAGGGCACGTACATGTCCGGCAGGAAGTGCATTTCCACCTTGACCACGCCGTCGCCCTGGCAGGCTTCGCAGCGGCCGCCCTTGACGTTGAAGCTGAAGCGGCCCGGGTCGTAGCCGCGCGCCCGCGCTTCCGGCACGCCCGCGAAGAGTTCGCGGATGGGCGTGAACAGCCCGGTGTAGGTGGCGGGATTGCTGCGCGGCGTGCGGCCGATGGCGCTCTGGTCGACGCTGATGATCTTGTCGAAGTGCTCCAGCCCTTCCATGGCGGCGTAGGGCGCCGGCTCGGCCTGGGCGTGGTGCAGTTGGCGCGAGACCGCCACCGCCAGGGTGTCGTTGATGAGGGTCGACTTGCCCGAGCCCGATACGCCGGTCACGCAGACCAGGCGGCCGGCCGGGATGCGCAGGTCGACGTTCTTCAGGTTGTTGCCGCTGGCGCCGGTGACGGCCAGCCAGGGCAGGGTGTCGTCCACCGGCCGGCGGCGCGGGATCTCGATGGCGCGCCGGCCGCTCAGGTACTGGCCGGTCATCGAGCGCGGATCGTCCTGCACCTGCTCCGGCGTGCCTTGCGCCACCACCTCGCCGCCGTGTTCGCCGGCGCCCGGGCCCATGTCCACCACCCAGTCGGCCGAGCGGATCATGTCCTCGTCGTGCTCGACCACGATGACGCTGTTGCCCAGGTCACGCAGGTGTTGCAGGGTGCCGATCAGGCGGTCGTTGTCGCGTTGGTGCAGGCCGATGGAAGGCTCGTCCAGGACGTACATCACGCCCGTCAGGCCGGAGCCGATCTGGCTGGCCAGGCGGATGCGCTGGGCCTCGCCGCCGGAGATCGTGTCGGCGCTGCGGTCCAGCGACAGGTAGTTCAGGCCGACGTTGTTGAGGAAGCTCAGGCGCGCCTCGATCTCGCGCACGATGCGCTGGGCGATCTCCTGCTTGGCGCCCGCCAGCTTCAGCGCCTGGAACCAGTGCAGGCAGTCCGACAGGGGCATGCCCTCGACTTCGTAGATGGCGCGGCCGCGGCGTTCGCTTCCGGGATGCGCCTCGTCGCCGATCAGCACGTGGCGGGCTTCGGCGCGCAGGCGCGAGCCGCCGCAGTCGGGACAGGTCTTGATGTTGCGGTACTTGCCCAGTTCCTCGCGCACGGTGGCGGAATCCGTCTCCTTCCAGCGGCGCTCCAGGTTCGGAATCACCCCTTCGAAGGTGTGGCGCTTCACGGTGCTGCGGCCTTTTTCGTTGAGGTAGACGAAGGCGATTTCCTCCTCGCCCGAACCGTACAGCACCTTGTCGCGCACCGCTTCCGGCAGGCTGTCGAACGGCGCCTCGATGTCGAATTCGTAGTGCGCGGCCAGGCTGGTCAGCAGCGAATGCGTGAAGGCGTTGCGCCGGTCCCAGCCGCGGATGGCGCCGGCCGCCAGGCTGAGTTCCGGGAAGGCGACCACCCGCTTGGGATCGAAGAAGCCCACTTGCCCGATGCCATCGCAGGTGGGGCAGGCGCCCATGGGATTGTTGAAGCTGAACAGGCGCGGTTCCAGTTCCGGCAGGCTGTGGCTGCACACCGGACAGGCATAGCGGCTGGAGAACACCTGCTCGCGGCCGCTGTCCATGTCCAGGGCCAGCGCGCGGCCGTCGGCCAGGGTAAGCGCGGTTTCGAAGCTTTCCGCCAGGCGCTGCTTGCTCTCCGCGCGCACGCGCAGGCGGTCGATCACCACGTCGATGTCGTGCTTCTCGGTTTTCTTCAGCGGCGGCATGCTGTCGATCTCGACCATCTGGCCGTCCACGCGCAGCCGCACGTAGCCCTGCGATTGCAGGCTGGCGCATTCGTCCTCGAAACCGCCCTTGCGGCCGCGCACCACCGGCGCCATGATGGCCAGCCGCGTTTCGGCCGGCCAGCCCAGCACCGCGTCCACCATTTGGCTGACGCTCTGCGCCTGCAAGGGCAGGCCGTGGTCGGGACAGTAGGGAGTGCCGACGCGGGCGTAGAGCAGGCGCAGGTAGTCGTGGATTTCCGTGATGGTGCCGACCGTGGAGCGCGGGTTGTGGCCCGCCGCCTTCTGCTCGATGGAAATGGCCGGCGACAGGCCCTCGATCAGGTCGACGTCGGGCTTGTCCATCAGTTGCAGGAACTGGCGGGCATAGGCGGACAGGCTTTCGACGTAGCGGCGCTGACCTTCGGCGTAAAGCGTGTCGAAGGCGAGCGAGGACTTGCCCGAGCCGGACAAGCCTGTCATGACCACCAGCTTCTGACGGGGCAGGTCCAGCGAGACGTTCTTGAGGTTGTGGGTGCGCGCACCCCGAATGCGTATCGCGTCCATCAGGTCGGTTTCAGCAGATTCAAAGGCCAACTTGGTACTATAGCGCGCCGGACTGTCACCAGCCCGGATCCCCATGGGGCCGGACCCAGTCCAGGGCCGCTTTCTTTCGAATCCGCTTCGGTTCCCGCAGCCGCATTTCCTGATAACGCATGCCGGATCACGCCAAACTACAGCTCACCTCCTCCGAACGCCGGGCCAGCATCGCGCTGGCGGGCTTGTTTGCCTGTCGGATGCTGGGCCTGTTCCTGTTGCTGCCCGTCTTTACCGTCGCCGCGCGCGGCCTGCCCGGCGGCAACGACCCGGCCCGCGTCGGCCTGGCCATGGGCATGTACGGCCTGACCCAGGCGATCCTGCAGATTCCCTTCGGGCTGGCCTCCGACCGCTGGGGACGGCGGCCGGTGGTGCTGCTGGGGCTGGCGCTGTTCGTGGCCGGCAGCGTGGTCTGTGCCCTGTCGCCCGACGTGTTCTGGATCACCATCGGGCGGGCCATCCAGGGCGCCGGGGCGATTTCCGCCGCCATCACGGCCTGGATCGCCGACGCCACCCGCGACGAGGTGCGCACCCGCGCCATGGCGATGGTGGGCGGCTCGATCGGCATGTCCTTCGCGGTTTCCCTGGTGGCGGCGCCCCTGCTGGTGGGCTGGTGGGGTTTGTCCGGCCTGTTCTGGACCATCGCCTGCCTGGGGCTGGCCAGCCTGGCGGTGGCGCGCTGGATGGTGCCGCTGGCGCCGCGCAGCGATGACCGCGCGATGACGGGGCGCCAGCCCGGCGCGGTTTTCCTGCATCCGGACCTGTTGCGCCTGAATTTCGGGGTGTTCTGCCTGCACCTGACCCAGGTATCGCTGTTCGTGGTGGTGCCCGCGCTGCTGGCGCGCCTCGGCGGCCTGGACGCCCACGACCTGTGGAAAGTCTACTTGCCGGTCATCCTGATTTCCTTCGTGCTCATGGTGCCGGCGGTTTTCGTGGCCGAAAAGCGCCGGGCGCATCGCGGCGCCTTGCGGGCGGCGGTGGCGTTCCTGATCGTGGTGCTGGCGGTCATGCCTTGGGCCAGCCACAACTTCTACACCCTGGTGGCCTTGCTGACGGGCTTTTTCGTCGCCTTCAACATCCTGGAGGCCTTGCAGCCGTCCCTGGTCTCGCGCGTCGCGCCGCGGGAATACAAGGGGCTGGCCCTGGGTTTCTACAACACCTCGCAGGCCATCGGCCTGTTCTGTGGCGGGGCGCTGGGCGGGATCCTGGCCGCCCATGCCGGGGCCACGGGGGTCTTCGTGGCGGTCGCCTGTCTGGCCGTGGTGTGGCTGGTGGTCGGGTGGGCGATGCGGCCGCTGGCCTGAGATCGACGGGGGCCGCCGCGCGCCGCCCCGGTTCGTCCTGCTTCAGTTCATCTTGATGTTCAGCGACCGGATGATGCCGCGCCACTTCTCGGTGTCGTCGCGCACCGTTTGCTGGAATTTCTGCTGCGGCCATGCCTGGACGGCCAGGCCCTGTTCCAGCATCTTCTTCTGCGTTTCCGGATCCTGCAGCGCCTGGTTGATGGCGTCGTGCAGCTTGCTCACCACCGGCGGGGGCGTGCCGGCGCGCACGAAGACGCCGTACCAGGGTTCGTAGTCGAATCCCTTGACGCCCGCTTCCATCATGGTGGGCAGGTCGGGCAGGGAAGCCGCGCGCGCCGCGCCCGACGTGGCGATCGGCCGCACCTGGCCGCTGTGGATGTACGGCAGCACCGCCGGAATGGGGAGCAGCATGGCTTCGATGCGGCCCGAGATCAGGTCGGTGATGGCCGGCCCCGAGCCCTTGTAGGGGATGTGCGTCAGTTGCAGGTGCTCCTTGGATTGCAGCCACGCCATGGGCAGATGGCCGGCGCTGCCGACGCCGCCCGAGCCGTAGTTGATGGCGCCGGGGTGGGCCCGCGCATAGTCCAGGAATTCCCGGACGTTATGGACCGGCAGGGAATTGGTCACCACCAGCACGTTGGGCGTCTGGCCCACGTAGGCGACGGGCGTGATGTCCTTCAGCGGGTCATAGCTCAAGTGCGGATACAGCGTCGCGTTGAAGGCGAAGCCGATGTGCTCCAGCATGATCGTGTAGCCGTTGGGATCGGAACGGGCCAGCATGGTGCCGGCGATCGTGCCGCCCGCGCCGCCGCGATTGTCGGCGACCACCGTCTGGCCCAGGATGCGGCCCACCTTGTCGGCCAGGATGCGGCCGATGATGTCCGTCGTGCCGCCCGGCGCATAGGGAATCAGCATGGTCAGGGGCTTGTTCGGCCAGCCGTCCTGCGCCTGGGCGGGCGGGGGCGCGGCCAGGCCGGCGCATAGCGTGGCCGCCAGCGCGGCCATCCACCGGCGCGCGGCGCCGGCGCGGCGATTCACGCTCGCCCGTTTGTCGTGTTCGTCCTGCATGGCCTTCCTCCGGTGCGGTGCGCCGCATGCGCCCCTTATTATCGTTGTCGTAGTCGCAACTACTATTTTTCCGGATTTTTATACGCGGAAGGCGGTGGCGTCAATCGGGTAAACGCATAGCCGGCGCAGGCGCGGAATATGCCGCGATGCAATATTCCTCCGTCCTCGTTGCGACTCCGAAATTATCGTAGTAGCCTACGCAACAACGATAACCCGATGGCCGTCCATGGACCGCTGTCGTCCCCCTCGTAGAGGTTGCATGAGCAAGATACGCAAGGTCACGTTGCGCCGCCTGCGCCTGCCGCTGAGCAGCCCATACCGGCTGTCGTACCGCACGTTCACGGAATTCGAGCCCTATGTGGTCGAACTCGAGGACGACAGTGGCCGCGGCGCCTTCGCGGACGGCCATGTATCGCCCGGTTCGAGCAGCGAGACGCGCGAGGGCGCCTGGGCGTTCTGCCTGGAACAACTGGCCGCGCTGCCGGGCCGCGACACGGCGCAGGCCAGGCAGGCGCTGCTGGCGCGTTTCGAGGACAGCAAGGTGGCCGTCACCGCCATGGTGTGCGCGATCGAGGCCCTGGAGGATTCACCCTATTTGACGGTGACGCAGGACACCGTGCTGCCCTTGCTGGTGCCGGTCGGCGCGATGGAGCCGGCGGCCATCGCGGAGGAAGTCGACCGCCGCGTCGCCGCCGGCTTCAAGGTATTCAAGGTCAAGGTGGGCAAGGACGTGGACGCGGACCTGGCGCGCGTGCGCGCGATCCAGGATGCGGCGCGGGGCCGCGCCACCTTGCGGCTGGACGCCAACCGCGCCTACGGCCGCGACGATGCCCTGGCCTTCGTCGGCCGGCTCGACCCGGCGGGCATCGACCTGTTCGAGCAGCCTTGCGACGCCGACGACTGGGAGGCCAATGCCGCGGTGGCCGCCGCCAGTCCGGTGCCGTTGATGCTGGACGAACCCATCTGCGCGCTGGCCGACATCGATCGCGCCGCGACGTTGAAGAACGTCGGCTATTGCAAGCTCAAGCTCAAGCGCTTCGGCAGCCTGGAAAGGCTGGCCGAGGGGTTGAAGCGCGTGCGCGACAAGGGCATGCGTCCCGTGCTGGGCGATGGCCTGGGCAGCGAAATCCATAACTGGATGGAAGCCTGCGTGGCGCGCACCACCATCGACAACGCCGGCGAGTTCAACGGCTTTCTCAAGCATCCGGACAAGCTGTTCCGCCAGCCGCTGGGCTACGAGCACGGCGCCGTCGTCATGCCGGCGGGCTATCGCCCCGAACTGGACCGCGCCGCCATCGAGCGGCTGACCGTCGAACGGCGCGACTTCTAAGGCGGCGGCAAGTCCGCCGGCAGCGCCTGGGCATCATCAGGAGGAGACCACCATGCCCCATGAACACCTGCTGGCGGAGCTCGACCGCCGGCGCGCGCCTGCCGGACGCCATGGGCTCGCGCGGCATGGGCAGCCTGCTGGGCAACGACATCACGCAGTTTCGCCGCATGCGCGAGACGCCCTGGGTGTCGGCCGCGCTGGATACGTCGTTCGGTTCGTCGGCCTGGCTATGCTGCTGCGCGGACTTCTCGGTGATGAAGAAAGGCTCGATCATGTCCGTATCGAGCCCGCGCCTGGTGTCGATGGCCATCGGCGAGAAAGTCGACCTGGAAGAACTCGGCGGCTGGCGGCTGCACGCGGAACAGACGGGGCTGATCGATTACTTCGTCGATAGCGACGAGGAAGCCATGCAGGCCATCCGCCGCTTCCTGTCGTACATGCCTTCGCACAACGGCCAGTTGCCGCCGGACGCCGGCATCGCCGAGGGCTCCGGCGAAGGGCAGGAAAAGATCCTGGAGATACTGCCGGAGAAGCGGACGCAGGTCTACAACATGAAGAAGATCCTGGAGATCGTCTTCGACCGCGGCAGCTTCCTCGAAATCAAGGCGCGCTTCGGCAAGCCGCTGGTCGCGGGCCTGGCGCGCCTGGGCGGGCAGGTGGTGGGCGTGATCGCCAACAATCCCATGTCGGGCGGGGGCGCGCTGTCGGCCGAAGCCTGCCGCAAGGCCGTGGATTTCACCGTGATGTGCGACAGCTTCAATATTCCGCTGATCCGCTTCATGGACACGCCGGGCTTCGTGGTGGGGCTGGATGCCGAACGGCGCGGCGCGCCCGGGCACATCATGAATTTCATGAACGCCACCTGCCTGACCACGGTGCCGCAGATCACGGTGCTGTGCCGCAAGGCCTACGGCCGCGCCTACGTGGCCATGGGCGGGGGCGCGCACAACGACGTCATGGTGGCCTGGCCCACCGCCGAGATCAGCTTCATGGATCCGGTGTTCGCCACCAATATCGTGCACAACAAGACGCCGTCGGACGAAGGCTTTGCCGAGGCGCTGGCCGACATCCAGAAGGACCTGGAGGTGTGGGACATGGCGCGCATCTTCTCCGCGCACGACGTCATCAAGCCGCAGGAGACGCGGGATTTCCTGATCCGCATGCTGGACGTGCAGCGGCGCCGCCGCACCGGCGGCATCGGGGAACACCTGATGCGGACCTGGCCTACGAGTTATTGAGCGACCCGGCTGCCGAGCCGTTCAGCCATTGAACGATCGAGCATCGATCTGTCGATCCATCCAGCAACGAGCGCGCCTCCGAGGGGACTGTGAACATGGTGGAAAACAATCCGGCGCGGGATATCGTGGCCCGCGCGCGCCAGGAACGGCGGCAGGCCTTGAGCGAGGCCGACGGCAAGGCGCTGCTGGCGGCGTTCGGCATCGCCGTGCCGCGCGCGGCGGTGGCGCGGGATGCCGAGGATGCCGCCGCGCTGGCCGCCGGCCTGGCGGGCCCCTTCGCCGTGAAAGTGATGTCGCCCGACATCCTGCATAAATCGGATGCGGGCGGCGTGGCCCTGCACCTGGCCGACGCCGCCGAGGTCGGACGGGCCGTGCGCGAGATGGCCGCCCGTCCGGCGATCGCCGCCGCGCGCGTGGACGGCTGGCTGGTGGAGGAGATGGCGCCGCGCGGCATCGAGGTGGCCGTCGGCGCGGTGCGCGATCCGCAGTTCGGTTTCATGATCATGGTCGGCCTGGGCGGCATATTCATCGAAGTGCTCAAGGACGTGGCGTTTCGCATATGCCCCATTACCGAAACCGACGCGCAATCCATGCTGGACGAACTGCGCGGCGCGGCTCTCCTGCGCGGCGTGCGCGGCCAGGCTGCCGTCGACCGGCAGGCGCTGGTGCGCGTCCTGATGGCGGTGGGCGGCGCGGGCGGGGTGCTGGACGCAATGGGCGACGACCTGGCCGAGCTGGACATCAATCCCCTGATCGCGTCGGCGGCCGGCGTGCACGCGGTGGATGCGCGATTCGTGTTGACGGCGCCGGTCGCCGCCGGCCCGTCCTCGTCGGCGCAGCCATCTCCCGCCGGGCCGGCTTCCACGAGCGCGGCGTCCGACGTGCTCGAATACTACCGCCCCTTGTTCCGCCCGCGGACGGTCGCCGTGCTGGGCGCGTCGACGCGCAGCGTCGCCATCGCCAACACCTTCATCCGCCGCCTGAAAGCCTATGGCTACGACGGTGAAATCTATCCCATCCACCCCAACGCGCCGGAAGTCGAAGGCTTGCCCGCGTATCCCGGCCTGGCGGAAACGCCCCGGCCGGTGGACTACGCCTATGTCGCCATCGGCGCCGCGCAAATCCCCGACGTGCTGGGCGCGGCCGCGGGACGATGCTGTTTCGCGCAGGTCATTTCCTCCGGCTTCGGCGAGACGGAAGAAGGGGAGGCGATGCAGCGGACCCTGGTCGAACAGGCGCGCGCCGGCGGCGTGCGCGTACTGGGCCCGAACTGCCTGGGCACCTATTCCCCGCGCGGCAAGCTGACGTTTCCCGCCGACGCGCCGGCCGAGGCGGGCGGCATCGGCATCGTGTCGCAGTCGGGCGGCCTGTCCACCGATATCATCAAGCGCGGCCAGTGGCGCGGCCTGCGCTTCAGCGGCCTGGTCACCATCGGCAATAGCGCCGACATCGCGCCGCACGATCTGCTTGCCTACTATCTCCACGATCCCGATACCCGGGCCATCGGCCTGTATCTGGAGGACATCAAGAACGGCCGCGCCTTCTTCGACCTGCTGCGCAACGCGCCGGTCGCCAAGCCCGTGGTGATACTGAAGGGCGGCACCACCAGCCTGGGACGACTGGCGGCCAGCTCGCATACCGGCGCGCTGGCGGGCAATGAACGCGCCTGGGACGCGATGGCGGCGCAGACGCCGGTCGCCATGGTGCAGACGGTTGACGAATTCATCAACGCCTTGCTCGCGCTGCAGCACTTGACGCCGCGTTCGCAGCGTCCGACGCACGCCGTGACGCTGTTCGGCAACGGCGGCGGATCCAGCGTGCTGGGCGCGGACAGCTTCGCGCGCGAAGGGCTGGAGGTCGCGCCCTTCGGCCCGGCGGCGCGCGCGGCGCTCGAAGCGCTGGGTTTTCCGCCCGGCACCAGCGTCGTCAATCCCATCGATACGCCCGTGCGGACCTTGCAGGAAAAGGACGGCTGGGTGGCCGGCGAGATCCTGGACCTGGTCTATGAACATGCGCGGCCCGATGCCGTCGCCATGCATCTGAACCTGGCGGCCTTCGTCGGCCGCGGCGCCGTCGATCCCATCGGCAACCTGCTTGCCGTGGTCGAGCAGACCCAGCGCAAATGGGCGGGCCAGGCGCATTTCCTGCTGGCCTTGCGCAGCGACGGTTCTCCCGAGCTGGACGACGGCAAGCGCGTCTATCGGGAGCGGGCGCGCGCGGTGGGCGTGCCGGTGTTCGACGAAATTCCCGACCTGGCCAAGGCGCTGGCGGTGGTGTCCGTGCTGGAAACGCGGCTGGCCGCGTGGCAGGCGGCGCGCGGGCGCTGAGTCAGGGCAGGCGCAATGCGCGCCGGTCCGCCGGCGTAGCGCGCGCGTACACGGACGGCGCCGTCAAACGAGTCCGGTGTTCTTCTTGAACGAGGCGACCTGCTCGGGCGTGAAGCTGGGCAGGCGCAGGTCGCGCAGATACGGGCCGAAGGCGGCGTCGATCTGCTCGCCGAAGCGCGTGAAGATCTCCGCCATGTAGTAGTCATGGCGGATCAGCGACAGCGCCATCGTCACGATGGGGATGTTCTTGGAGTGCGCCGCGATCACGTCGCCTTCCACATTGGCGGTCAGCATTTCGCGGTAATCCACCGCCAGCGTGAACAGGTTGTCGGCCGTGCCCATGCGCACGCCATTGTTCTCGTGGATGTAGACGCTGCACTTGTCGGTGTAGCGGAATTCCTCCGCGTCCTGGCCGAACAGCACGATCAGCAACCGCACCCCGCGCGTGACGGCGGCTTCCCGCAGGCGGTCGGCATGGCGCCGCAGCACGTGGTCGGACGCCTTGATCCACACCGTTTCTTGGCTGCGCTCGATCAGCATGTCGATCTGTTCGTGCACGGCCGAATCGCCGCGCAAGGTCCAGACGTAATGATCGTCGGTGCGCGGCGTGACGGATTCCAGGCGTTCGGTCAGGCCGGTGCACAGCGAACGCGTCTGGCGCGCGATGGCGTCCAGCAGTTCGCGCGGCCGCGCGGCGACGTAGCAGGTGGGATTTTCGCGCACCGGCAGCACGGCGCCGCGGCGCGCCAGGCTGTCCAGCGCGCTGTAGGTATTGGGACGGGGCACGCCGGCCTGCTTGGCTATTTCGTAGGCCGTCGACGCAGGCATGCCCAGCAACTGGACGTAGACCTTGGCTTCGTACTCCGTGAAGCCCAGCCGTTTCAAATCGCCGGAAATATTGTCCGCGGACGCTTCGTCCCTGGCCACGTGCTTGACGCTCATCGGGGTACCTCGTCGAAAACCGTGCGAGTTTAGCAGAGCCCCTTGCCGTGCAAATCCACGAAACCGGTATGAACGTCGCCCGCGGCGAAGGCGGGATGTTCCAGGCAGGCGATCAGGAAATCGCGATTATTGCGTATGCCCTCCACCGGAAATTGCCGCAGCGCATCCGCCGCCCGGCGGCGCGCGGTATCGCGGTCCGGGCCGTGCGCGATCAGCTTGGCGACCATGGGATCGTAGAAGGGCGTGATCTCGTCTCCTTCGCGATAGCCGCTGTCCACCCGTATGCCCGGCAGGCCAGCCGGCGGCCGGAAGACGGTCAACCGGCCCGGCGAGGGCATGAACATGCGCTTGGGATCCTCGGCATACAGGCGGCATTCGATGGCATGTCCGCTGGCCGCGATGGCGTCCTGCTCCGGCATCGCCAGATTGCCGCGCGCCAGGTCGATCTGCATGGCCACCAGATCGCGCCCGGTGATCATTTCGGTGACCGGATGCTCGACCTGGATGCGGGTGTTCATTTCCAGGAAGTAGAAGTCGAACGAGGCGGCATCGACGATGAATTCCACGGTGCCCGCGCCCAGGTAGCGGGTGGCGCGGCAGAGGTCCACGGCGGCTTGCGCCATGCGCGCGCGCGTCGCGGCCGGCAGTCCGGGGGCTGGGCTTTCCTCGATGATTTTCTGGTAGCGGCGCTGCAACGAGCAGTCGCGCTCGTACAGGTGGACGGCATTGCCGTCGCCGAAGCCGAAGACCTGGATTTCGACGTGCCGCGCGCGCGGGATGTAGCGCTCCAGGAAAACCGCGCCGTTGCCGAAAGCCTTGGCGGCCATCGACTGGCTGGCCTCGACCACCGCCATCAGGCCGTCGGCCTGGTCGACGCGCCGCATGCCGATGCCGCCGCCACCGGCCACGGCCTTGACCAGCAGGGGGTAGCCGACCGCGTCCGCGCTTTGGGCGATGCCGTCCAGCGCCCCGGTTTCGAAGCGGCCGCTGCCCGGCACGACGGGCACGCCGGCGGCGATGGCCAGTTCGCGCGCCCGCTGCTTGTCGCCCATGTCGCGGATGCTTTCCGGACGCGGTCCGATCCAGGTCAGTCCGGCTTCTTGCACGGCCTGGGCGAAGCCGGCGTTCTCGGACAGGAAGCCGTAGCCGGGATGGATGGCCTGCGCGCCCGCGCGGGCCGCGGCGTCGAGGATCGCGTCCTGGCGCAGATAGCTTTCGCTGGCCCGGGCGGGGCCGATGGCGTAGGCCTGATCGGCCATGGCCACATGCGCCGCCGCGCGATCGGCTTCGGAATAGACCGCGACGGTTTCGATGCCCAGGGCGCGGCAGGTCCGCATGACCCGGCAGGCGATCTCGCCGCGATTGGCGACCAGCAGGCGGTCGATGGACGCCATGGCGCGTTCACACCGTCAGGCGCGCGACGACGCTGCCTTCGGACACGGTCTGTTCGGCTTGCACCAGGATTTCGGCAACCGTGCCGGCTTCGGGCGCGACCACGGGAATCTCCATTTTCATGGATTCCAGGATGAGAATGGGCTCGTCTTCTTCCACGGCGTCGCCCGGCTTCAGTAAAACCTTCCACACGTTGCCGGTGATTTCGGTCTTGACGTCCACGGTGCTCATGTTCCCACTCCTTTTTCTTGCGCTTCCCGTCATGCCGGGGAACCGCGCGGCCTGAATCCAGGGGCGGCGCCGGGATAATCCGGCGGATAGTATGCGGACCAGAATAGGTTATTTTGGTAGTTGCCGCAACAACAACGTATATCGCGGATACGCCGATGCCTTGCTCATTCGATCGCCGCCTCGCCCGGCGCGCGCATCGAGACGGTCTTCATGGAAGACCCTCGCGCCTGCTCATCGGTGATTTTCCCCAGGCGGCTCAGGCCGCCATGGTGCCGGGCTCTACGTAGGGCACGGGCGCCGCGCCCTTGATCTGCGTGCGGTGCATGATGCGGCTGACGCCAGGGTCGAAAGAATCGCGCCGGTGCAGCGTGCAGCGGTTGTCCCACAGGATCAGGTCGTGCGGCTGCCATTGCTGGCGGAAGGTGAACTCCGGTTGCGTGGCGTGCGTCCACAACTGGTCCAGCAATTCGTTGCTCTCGTCCAGGGGCAGTCCCAGGATATAGCTGTTACGGCGACGGCCCAGGTAAAGCGCGGCGCGGCCGGTTTCCGGGTGGCGCACCACCAGCGGATGGCGGGCACCCGGGGCCTCGCGGGGATCGGTCACGTCCTTCATGCCCTTGCGCATCATGCCGGCGCTGTTGTACGTGGCGTCGTGGATGGCCCGGCGGCCGTCGATCGCCTGCCTGAGCGCGCGCGGCAGGGTCTCGCAGGCCAGGTACATATTGGCCCAGAAGGTGTCGCCGCCGCTGGGCGGCACGTCCAGCGCGTGCAGCAGCGCGGCCATGGGCGGCGTCTCGATATAGGTCATGTCGCAATGCCAGACCGCTTCGCCGTCGCCCAGGTTGCCGATGGGCACGCCGTCCTTCTTCACATTGGAGATCACGTTGATTTCGGGGAATTCCGCCAGGAAGGGCTTGCCGTAGGGATTGGGCCCCGGCGGATCGAGTTCGCCGAACACGCGGCTCAGCGCCAGCAGCTCGGGGTCGCTCAGCAACTGGCCGCGAAAGCGCAGGACCAGGTGTTCGCGCCAGGCGCGCTTGAGCGCCGCGATGCCGTCGGCGGCCAGCGGCGCGCGCAGATCCAGGCCGGAAATTTCGGCGCCCAGCGCCGGGGCCAGGGCGGTAACGGTAAACGAAGCCATGATGTCGACCTTGTGCGTGTTTTGAGGAAGGCCCGCGCGAGCGATGCGCCGTGAGGGACGGGCCGGTGCGCGGAGGCTGTGGGCGAGGTCAATATAGCAATCGAGGGTAATGCCGTAAATGATATATATAAGGCATATCGTTATACTGAATTCGTATCTCTTCCGGAAAATCCATGAAGAAGAAATCCTTGCAGCGGCGCCATATCGAGGCCCTGGTGGCGGTGGACGACAACCGGTCGGTGCACCGCGCCGCGGGCGCCCTGGGCGTGCCGCAGCCGGTGCTGTCGCGCTTGCTGGGCGAGGCGGAAGCGCTGGTGGGCGCGCGGCTGTTCGAGCGCTCCAGCCATGGCAGCGTGCCCACGGCGCAGGGCCGCCTGATCCTGCCGCGCGCGCGCTTCGCGCTGCGCACGATGGAGCGGTTGAACGATCTGACGGCGGAGGATGCGCCGCCCATCCGCCTGGGATGCATTCCGCGCGCCATGCACACCTTGCTGCCGAAGCTGCTGGAGCGGGTGTATCCGGACGGAGGCCATGACATGCGCTTCGAAGTCCGCGAAGGCAATTCCCTGGCCCTGTTCAATGCCCTGGCGGCGAGCGAGCTGGACTTCGCCATCCTGCGCGGCAACGTCCAGCATGCGAGCGGCGAACTGGCGATCGAGCGCCTGTTCGACGAACGCACCGTTATCTATTGCGCCGCCGACCATCCCGGTATTCCCGAGGGCCAGGTGTCCCTGCCGCGGCTCGCGGCCCTGGATTGGACCCTGCCCGAACGCGGCACGACCTCGCGCGGCGCCTTCGACGCATTCTGGAGCGAGCACGGCCTGCCGCCCATCCGGCCGCTGATGGAAACCCGCTCTTTCGAGGCCAACCTGGCGCTGGTCGCGGCGTCGCGGCTGATTTCCATCGCCCCGGAATCCATCGTGCGCCGCCATGTCGGCTTCGGCGTGCTGCGCATCGTCAAGGTGCGGCGCGCTTTGCCGGTCAACCCGGTCATGCTGGCCTTCCACCGCCTGGCGGAGGAGGATCCCGTCCTGAGCCGTTTCCGGGCTTACGTGCTGGAGGCGGCGCGGATCCGGTAAGCGGCGGTAACCGGGCGCCTGGGCGTCCGCCGCGAGTTTGTCCCGCCGGATGCTGGCAGGCCGCCAAACCCAGTAGAATGTTGCCCCAATGGGTGGCGTTCGCACGGCGCCGCCGTCCCCGCAACGCGCCGGCGCGCGACGTTGCGTCGGGCACAACGGGATAGCCGGAAGGTCAAGGGGTTCAGGCGCTTTCCGGCGCGTTTTTCACTTTTTTTGTCCCATACACGAATTCTCTGGCATCGGGGCACGAGGGCAATAGCAATGGCATCTGTCAATAAAGTAATCATCGTCGGCAACCTGGGACGCGATCCCGAGGTGCGCTACAGCCCTGACGGCGCGGCCATCTGCAACGTTTCCATCGCGACCACTTCGCAATGGAAGGACAAGAACAGCGGCGAACGGCGCGAAGAAACCGAATGG
Organism: Bordetella genomosp. 10; assembly: GCF_002261225.1. Taxonomy (NCBI): domain Bacteria; kingdom Pseudomonadati; phylum Pseudomonadota; class Betaproteobacteria; order Burkholderiales; family Alcaligenaceae; genus Bordetella; species Bordetella genomosp. 10. The sequence continues at coordinate 3,130,607 of NZ_NEVM01000005.1, read as the reverse complement.
CACCGCGTCGTCATGTACAACCGCCTGGCCGAGATCGCCGGCGAGTACCTGAAAAAGGGCCGCTCCGTCTATATCGAAGGCCGCCTGAAGACGCGCAAGTGGCAGGACAAGGACACCGGCGCCGATCGCTACAGCACCGAAATCGTGGCGGACCAGATGCAAATGCTGGGCGGCCGCGAGGGCGGCGGCGGTGGCGATTACAACAGCGGCGGTGGCGGCGGCTACGACGACGCCCCGGCCTCGCGCCCGCAGCGTCCGGCCCAGCGCCCGGCGCCCCAGCAACGCCCGGCCGCGCCGGCGCCGTCGGGTGGTGGTGGCGGCGCGAACCTGGCGGATATGGACGACGATATTCCGTTCTGATTTCCGCTTCAGGGCAGGTTTGTTGTTGGAAGGCCCCCGCTTCGTGAGAGCGGGGGCCTTTCCTTTTCATTTACCCAGGCGTTCCGTTTTCGTTCAGGAACGGACCATTGCCCTCCCGATCGCCGCCGCTATTCGACGGCGGCCGTGACGATGATCTCGACAAGAATGTCCTTCGCGCCCAGTTCGCATTGGGCGGTGGCGCGCGTGGGCGCGGCATTGGGCGCGGTCCAGGCATCCCAGACTTCGTTCATGCCGGCAAAATCGCGCTCCAGGTTCTTGATCCAGATTTGAGCCGTCAGCAGGCGGCTTTTGTCCGTGCCGGCCTCGGCCAGGAACTTCTCGATCTTGGCGAGCGTTTGCAGGGTTTGTCCGCGGATATCCTGGCCGCGATCGTCGGCGGTCTGGCCGCCCACGAAAACCATGTTGTTGTAGACCACGGCGCGCGAGCGGCGGGTATCGGTGGCAATACGCTTGATTTCCATTTCTGTAACCCTTTGGGCAGGTGAAAAAACTATGGTTCGAGATTGGCCAGTTCGCCAAGGGTGATGGGTTTTATGGGAGGCCTGATCCGGTAGTACCCGACGTCTTGCGGACTCGTTTTTCGTTCGTTCGCGATGACTTCGGTCACCGTCAGCCCGCACAGGCGGCCCTGGCACGGTCCCATCCCGCAGCGGCCGAAGGCCTTGGTCTGGTTCGGCCCCAGGCAGCCGACTTCCACGTATTTCCGGATCTGGCCGGCGGTGACCTCCTCGCAGCGGCAAACGATCACCTTTTCATCGGCGGGAATTCGATGCGCTTCCCTGGGGTGGTACAGCGCGTCCAGGAACGGCCGGATCTGTACCTGTTTCCTGAACGCCGCCGATAGCTCGGTCTCGCGTTGCCGGCCCGCGGACGTGTCGACTTTCTGCAAGCGGCGGGCGATATCCAGGGCCGCCAGGCGTCCTTGCGAAGCGGAGGCCTTCGCGCCCACGATGCCGCGGCTGTCGCCGGCGATGTAGATCCCCGTGTCGTCGATCTGGCCGTAGCCGTCCGTCAGCGGAATCCAGCATAGTTGCCTGTCATCCCATCGATGACCGGCTCGCAGCGCCCAGCTCAACTGCGTGTTGGGCACCACCCCCTGATGAAGCAGGACCAGGGAAGAGGGAATATGCCTTCGCTTGCCTTTGTGGGTGAAGGCGAAGGCTTCGGCCCTTTCCATTCCTTCGACGGCGAAAGCGCTCGCGCCCGTGTACGTTTCGACGCCATGGGCACGAATCTTTTTCAGCATCCTCGCGCCCTTGGCCAGATCGTTCCAGCCACGCAGGGCGCCCAAAAGATGCGGCGCTGCGCGCAGATAATCGTCGGTGCCGGTGGTCTGCACCAATGCCTTGACCTTTACGCCGGCGTCCAGATATTGCTGGGTCAACAGCAGGAGCAGCGGCCCGCATCCCGCGATAACCACGGGCTCGGTGGGAATCGCGCCCGACGTCTTGTACAGGATCTGGGCGGCGCCCGCGCCCATGACGCCGGGCAAGGTCCATCCGGGAATGGGGAAGGGACGCTCCATCGCGCCGCTGGCGATCACGATGCCGCGGCCCTGGACCGTCTTGCCGCGGCCATCCTGAAGATAGGAAACGGTCTTGTCCCTGTCCACGTTCCATACCGCGGCGCCGGCGACGTGCACGGCGCCACAGGACGAAAACGCCTTGGCCAATTCCGCGCCGGCGACATAGTCCGGGCCCAGGACCTTGCGCCGCTGTTCGCTGGCATCCTCGATCGCGCGATAGATCTGGCCTCCCACCCGCTGTTGTTCGTCCAACAGCGCTACGGTCAGTCCAAATCTCCGGGCCTCTATCGCCGCCGAAAGTCCCGCGGGGCCGGCGCCGATGACCACGAGGTCGAACAACTCGATATTCGTTTCCATATCAATCCTCCCGGCCTGGATGCTTCAACTCGGAAGCGCCTTCCTGGCGTTTGATGACCATGCCGTCCCGAACCGGGGTGAGACAAGACTGGCGGCCAGGGCGGCCGTCTATTTCGACGAGGCATTCGAAACACACCCCCATCATGCAATAGGGCGCGCGCGGAGCGCCCGAGACCGGCGTGGACCTGAACGCGCGCACGCCCGAAATCAACAGCGCCGACGCGACGCTTATTCCTTCGGGAACATCCAGCGGCCTGTCCTCGAAGTAGATCCGGGTCTTTTTCGCGCCGGGGCCGGCCGCCGCGGAGAACAGGGAAACCGGTGCTTCTTGGGGCTTAGTGCGCATTGCTGAATTTCCTGTTGGGATCGAGGAAGCGTTCCCCGGCAAACTGCGCTACGCCATCGGGGGCGGGCTGGACGCCGGCGATCCAGGGGCCGATCTCGTACGCATGCGAACCCGCGAGGGATACGCCGCTGTGGCTCGTTGCGACAAACGCGCCCGGGTGTCTCGCGGACTCCTGGTAAATCGGCGCGCCGTCCGGCGTCATGACGCGCAGCGCGCCCCATGCGCGAATGAGTTTCACCGAGGAGAGAAGGGGAAAGGTCGTGACGGCGCGTCTGGCTATCCATTCGATGCCGGCGACGGTCGTGCCGTCGTCCAAGCCGACATCCTCGACGGAAAACCCGAGTTGAACGGTGCCTTCCGCGGTTTGACGCGCCTTGTTCGTGGGATAAGGCAGGAATTTCTTCAGCCTTTCCGTGATGAGCACCTGTCCCCGGTTGGCTACCACCGGGGCGTGCAGGCCCAATTGAGGCGCAAGCCTGTCGTTGCCCAGACCCGCGGCCAGGACAATCTTGTCCGCGGTCCATTGGCGGCCGTCGATGGTCCTGGCCTGGAAGCGTCCGGCTTCGCCGTCCGAACCGACCTCGCGTATGTCGACGCCGTTGAAAATGCGGCCGCCGTGCAGCTTCAGGCCCGCATGCAGCGCGTGCAGCAGCTTCAACGGATTCACGTGGCCGTCCAGGGGGCACCAGCTTCCGCCCACGACCTGCGGCCCGATTTCCGGAAGACGCGCCCTGAGTTCCGCGTGATCCAGTATCTCGAACGGCGTGCGGCCGTCGGTATCGATGTCGGCCAACATGACCGCGCGTTCGGCGATTTCCTTTTCGCTGAACCCTATCCAGAAGCCGCCATGCTGCTGCAGATCGACATCGACGCCGGTGAGGTCCGCCAGTTCCTTCGCAAGCGGCCTCCAATGGTCCACGGCGTCGCGGCTCCATCGGGCATAACGCGGGAAGCCCGCGCCCTTGCTCTGCAGCCAGACCAGGCCGAAGTTGCCCCGCGAGGCGCGGTGCGCGATATCGCCCTGGTCGAGCAAGGTCACCGCGGCGCCGCTCTTGGCCGCCCCGTAGGCGATGGCGGCGCCGACCAGGCCGCCGCCTACGACGATAATTTCATTTGAAGACATACGAATATTTCTTGATCGATCGGGGATGACCGGTTGTTTGCCGCGGCGACCGGCGGCGCGACTCCGTCCGGATCGCGGACGCGCCGCCGAACGGAAAATCTCGCGTTGGTTTTTTCGCTGGAAGCCGAGTGGCCTTACGCTTGTTTATTCGAGCGTAATGTTGTTGTGCCTTATCACTTCGCCCCAGCGGGACCGGTCGGCTTCGAGCATCTGCTTGAATGCCGCGATCGAGGCCGGCGCCACTTCCGCGCCGAGGTGTTCATGCTTCTTGATCACCGCGGGATCGGCAAGCACCGCGTTTATCTCCCGATTGAGCCGTTCGACAATGGCCGGCGGCATGTTCGCCGGACCGACGACGCCACCCCAGGTCTCCATTTCCAGCGCGGGATAGCCGGCTTCGCGGATCGTGGGCACGTCGGGCAGCATCGGCGAACGATGCGGACCGGTAATCGCCAGCGCACGAATACGGCCGGCGCGCACCTGGGGCTCCATGGACGTAAAGTTGCTGAACATCATCTGGATCTGGCCCGTCGACAGATCGAGCTCGGCCGCGGGCGCGCTCTTGTAGGGAACGTGGGTCAACTGCGCGCCCGAGAGATCACCGAACAGGGCGCCCAGCACGTGCAATGCAGTGCCGGTTCCGGTCGAGCCATAAAAGACGGCGCCGGGATGCGCCTTGGCATAGGACACCAGCTCGGCGACGGTCTTGACGGGAAGCTTGGGGGTGACGCCAAGCAGATTCGGCTGGGTCCACTGCTTGGCAATGGGCGTGAAATCCTTCTCCGGGTCGTAGGGGAGCGATTTCGCCGTCAACGCCGTGACGGTGTACGTGGCGAGGTTGGCATTGCCGATGGTATAGCCGTCGGGCGGCGCCTTGGCGACCGTGTCGAGACCGATGACGCCGGAGGCGCCCGGCTTGTTGTCGATGATGATGGGCTGCCCCAGCCGCTTGCTCAGCCCCTCGGCGAGCACGCGGGCCGTCCCGTCCGCGGCGCCGCCGGCGGCGGCATTGACGATGAACCGAATGGGTTTATCGGGCCATTCGGCCCTGGCCGCGGGCGCCGAAAGGATCAGGCCCATGGAAATGGCGGCGATCCATGGCCGGCGCGCGATGCTGGAAGACATAAGGATTCCCCATGAAAAATTATTGAGGTTCAATCCTAGAAAGTCATCGCCAGGATATCCATGGATCTCGGGTGATCAACCCATGCGTGGATGTTATGTATCGCCGTTCGCCGCCGCGACCAACCGGATGAGTTCACGGGCGGGCACCGACAGTCGCGTGTCGCTCATCGCCGTCGCGTATACCGTGTAGGCCATGGCGGGGCGCAAGGGCAGGGTCACGCCGCCGCGTTTTTGATGCTTGATCCCCGTCAGGCGGTCCACGACGGCAACGCCCAGGCCTTCCAGGCAGAGGTCGCTGATGGACTGGAAGAGCGAGGCTTCGACCATGGAATCGACCCGAACGCCGTTCGCGCCCAGCCAGGCGTTCAGGCGAGGCCGGAAAGTGCCCGTGGGAGAAATGAAAGGCATCTTGCCCAAGTCCTTGGCGCGCACGTGGGCGGCTTTCGGATCCAGCCATTTCGACGTTCCGATGCAAACGCAGTCGGCGGAGAATTCCGCCACCGTTTCCAGGTCGCCCAGGGAAAGCGTATCCCCCGTCAATCCTATGTCGGCCTGCCGGGTTTTTACCTGGCGCGCCACTTCGACGTATGAGGCGACTTGCAGGCTGATGAGAACGTCGGGAAATTTACGCCTTAGCTGGGCAACGACCCAGGGCATGACCGAGTGGCCTATCGACGGAATGGCGCAGATGGCGAGCTGCCCCAGTTTCTGTTTCCGGAGCTGCGCGGAAAAATCGACGATCTGCTCCAGTCCCAGAAAGGACTGCTGGACCTTGGACATCAGCGCATGCGCCTCGGCCGTAGGCTTGACCGTCCGCCCGCTCTTGGCGAACAACAGGAAGCCGATGGATTTCTGCAGATCGGCGATCAACCTGCTCATCGCGGGCTGCGATATCCCCAGCGCCTCGGCCCCCGCGCTGATCCCGTTGTTCAGCATCGCGGCCTGGAAGGCCTCGATCATCCGATAGGTGACGTTTCTTTGGTTCATGATTTCTGTAGCGGGAACGCCGGCCCCGATCCGGGGCCGTGGCGGTCCTGCATCCGCCGTGCTGCGCAGGGCCGGATGCCGAACTTCGCCTTGAACGCATTGTTGAAATGCGAAGATCTGCTGAACCTGGCAGAGTAGGCGATTTTCGCGATGTTCGCATCGGGCAGCGGCGCGTCTCCGGCGTCGGGCGCTGCACCGGGCGGTTGGCCGCGCGCCGCGGCGCCTGGGCTGGAGATAGGCCTTCAGGCCTGATATCGCGTGACGGTCCCCCAGTCGATATCGAAGCCGAATCCGGGGCGGTCGGACAAATGAATCGCTCCCGCTTTCAGTTGAGCGCGTTCCACATACAACTCGTCCCAGAACGGATCGCGCGCAGAGGTCGAAAAAGTCTCGGCGATGCCTCCATTCGGCATTGCCGCCGTCAGATGGCACTGAATATGAGGCTGATGATGCGTGCTCATCGTGACGCCGTGCAGATTGCAGTATGCGGCCACCCTCAGCCAGTCCGTCGCGCCCGCGCCGCGGGTCGCGTCATACTGCATGATGCGGATCCCGCCCATGTCGACGAGGTCGCGGCAGGCCCAGCCATGGATCTCCGATTCGCCGCTGGACAGCGGCGTTTTGGTAAGGGCGGACAGCTTCCCCAAGGCGCGGACAGAGTCGTACCAATGCACGGGCTCCTCGAACCAATGAATGTCGTAGGCCTCGAAACGCCGGATGGCGTCGGCCGCCTGCTGCCAGGTGTAGGCATTATTCGCGTCGAGGATCAGCTTGCAGTCCGGGCCGATTTCAGCCCTGGCCTCGCGTACCCGCTTGAGGTCTTCGTCCACCGGCAGTGCGCCGATCTTTATCTTCACCGTCGAGAATCCTTCGTCGACGTAGGACGCGAGTTCGCCGTGAAAACGCATATTGTCGCGGTCCGAACGGTAATAGCCGCCCGTCACGTATGCCGGCATGGTGTCGCGGGACGCCCCGAGCAGTTTCCAGACGGGCAGGTTCGAGGCCTTGCCCTTGATGTCCCACAGCGCGATGTCGATCCCCGCGATGCATCGCATGAGCACGGCGAACTTGTCGTTGGAGATGACCGACCGCCGGGGTTCGAAGCTTGTCGTCGCGGGAGAACTGGTCGATACGTCGAATAGACGTTGCCATATCGCCTCATGGCTCATGGCGTCCAGATCGTGCAGCAGCGGCTGCAGTTGAGGAAGCAGGGCGCATACCTCTTTCATGGCGTGCCCGTGCAGGGTGGCATAACCGGTCAATCCCTCGTCGGTGTCCACCTTGACCAGCACCAGCCGCGCCGTGGAGAACTCGAAATTGCCGCCGCCATACCGCGCGCCGAGGTCGGCGGATAGCGGGTAACCCTGAATCCTGGTGATTTTCATGGCGCTTACTCTCCGTGCGGTTCCCGAACGACCTTGTTGCTCAGTGTCCCGATGCCGGTGATTTCGATATCGACGACGTCGCCGTCGCGCAGGTCCGGCGATGTTCCCGCGGTGCCCATCCATAGGACGTCGCCTGGATACAGGGTGAAGTATTGGCTGATCGTGCTGATGTAGCGCGCAACGCCGAAGATCATGTCGCACGTCTGGAAGGATGTCTTCAGCTCTCCATTGACGCGAACGTTCGTGTGCATTGCCTCGAGATCGCAATGTGTTTCCATCCACGGTCCCATGGGCTTGAAGGTATCGGTGTTCTTCGACCTCCACATCGTCCGGTCCGTCTTCTGCCACGTGCGTTCGCTGACGTCGTTCCCGATGGTGTAGCCGAAGACATGCTCGAGGGCTCGCTGCTCGGAGATGTGCTTTCCCTTTTTTCCGATCACCGCGACCAGTTCTCCCTCGTAGTGGACCTTCTCGGTGGCGTCGGCGGGAATGCGGATCGCCGCGCCATGCGGCAGCAGGGCATTGTTGGCGCGATAACCGATTTCAGGGCGCTCGGGATCCTTGACCTCGGGATCGGAGGCACGATAGACGCTGTCGATATGCGATCGGTAGTTCCTGCCCACCGCATAGAAAGTCTGCGGCACGACGGGGACCAGCAATTCAAGGGAGGCATAGGGGACAGGGGCGGCGCCAGGCGCCGGCCGCGCGTCCTGGCGGGAAAACGGGGTGCCCGATATGGGGACGACCAGATCCTGCTCGACCATATATCCGTAGGTCGGCGATCCGTCATACATGAATCTGAGCCAGCGCATGGTGTCTCCTATTTCGCCGTAGCCTTTGCCTGGCGCCGGATTTCGGACAGGGTGGTCCTGGCGCTGATGACGTCGACGTCGGTCCTCAATTCAATCAGGGCGGATCCCGGGGCCGCGAGGGCGTTCGCCAAGGCCTGTTCGAATTCCTCGGTCTTCTCGACGACGAAACCCTTCATTCCATAGGCGGATGCCAGCGTCGAGAAATCGGGGTTGGTAAGGTCCGTGCCCGAGATCCGGTCCGGAAAATACATTTCCTGGTGCATGCGTATCGTTCCGAACGAACCGTTGTTCACCACGAGAAACAGGATCTTCGCGCCGTAATGCGCGGCCGTCGCCAACTCCTGTCCGTTCATCATGAAGCAGCCGTCACCGGAAATCGACACTACCGTGCGATGCGGTTCGACCAGCCGCGCGCCGACGGCCGCCGGCACGCCGTAGCCCATGGCGCCGCTGCTCGGCTCGAGCTGGGTGCGCTGTCCGCGCGACAAGCCGCGGTACTTGATGAATCGTAGAAACCATCCCGCGAAGTTGCCGGCTCCGCTGGCATAGATCGTATCGTCCGGGACGCGCTGCTGCAGCGTTGCCGCTACATGCGCCAGGTCCAGCTTGAGGCCGTTCCCGGGCGGGGGCGATGCGTGCTTCTCATAGGCCAGGACGGCTGCGCGGGTCCACTCCTGCCATGCCGGGGATTCGGGCGGACGAAGGCTGCCGAGCGATGCGCAGAATCCCGGCAACGACGACTGCACCATCACGTCCGCCTGGTAGACGCGGCCGAGCTCTTCCGCGCCGGCATGCACGTGGACCAGCCTTTGCGCCGGGCGCGGCGGCTTTACCAGCGTATAGGAGCGAGTCGTTCCTTCCCCCAGCCGAACGCCGACCGCGAGTATGAGGTCCGCGTCTTCGATGCGCTTGCGCAGATCGGCGCTTATGGAGGAACCGACTTCTCCCACATAATTCGGATGGCAGTTGTCAAAGGTGTCCTGGAATCGGAAAGCGCACGCCACGGGGAGATTCCATTGCCGAGCGAAGGCTTCCAACTGTTGGCACGCAAGGGGCGTCCAACCGCCTCCACCGACGAGCATGAGGGGTTTGCTGGCGCGCTTGAGTTCTTCGGCAAGCGCTTCCATGCGCTGGGGATCGGGCCAGGACAGATTGCGCCGGTACGGCGCCAGCGGCTCCGCTTCCGTCATGTCCAGCAGCATGTCTTCCGGCAGCGCGAGAACGACGGGACCCTGGCGTCCGCTCGTGGCGGTTTGATACGCCCGGGCCACGTATTCCGGGATCCTGTCGGCGCTGTCGATTTGCGCCACCCATTTCGCCAGCGGCGTGAACATGGCGCGATAGTCGACTTCCTGGAATCCCTCGCGGTCCCTTATCCCACGCTCGACCTGCCCGACGAAAAGCACCATGGGCGTCGAATCCTGGAATGCCGTATGCACGCCTATGCTCGCGTTGGTGGCGCCCGGTCCGCGGGTGACGAAGCAAACGCCGGGGCGGCCGGTCAACTTGCCGTAGGCTTCCGCCATGTTGGCGGCGCCGCCTTCCTGCCTGCATGCGATGAATCGGATCCTGTCGCGGTGTTGATAGAGCCCGTCGAGCGCGGCCAGATAGCTTTCCCCTGGAACGCCGAAGCAGATCTCGGTTCCATGATCGATAAGGGATTCGATCAGCAGGTGACCCGCCAAACGTGCGGTCGTCATGAATAGCGTCCTTTGATTCAGATGGTCAATTCGGCTGTATGCCGGCTTCTTTCGCGACTTTCGACCAACGGTCGATTTCCGAGGCGATCAAGGCCGCGAAGTCCTTGGAAGAGATGCCGCCGGGGAAGGCGCCTACGTTCTGCAGGCTTTCCTGCGTGCGGGGATCCGCGAGCGATTGGGTCAGCAGCTCGTGCAGGCGGGCGACAACCTGGGGCGGCGTATTCTTCGGGGCCACCAGCCCGAACCAATATTCCACGTCATAGGAAGGCAAGCCCGCTTCGGCGAAGGTGGGCACGTCGGGGAGGACCGGCAGCCGCTTTGGACCGCTTACCGCAAGCGCCCTGATCTTGCCGCTCTTGATCTGGCCGAGCAGCGAAGGCGCCGCGGCTATCATCGCCTTGACGCTGCCCCCCATCAGTCCCACGAGCGATTCGCCGGCCCCTTTATAGGGGATGTCCTGGACCTTGATGCCGGCCTGGTCGTTGAACACCTCGAACGCCAGATGCGTGGAGCCTCCGTATCCGCCCGCGCCATATTCGAGGGCGCCCGGTTTTGCCTTCGCGGCGGCAATGAAGTCCTGCAGCGTGTGGAAGGGGGAGTCCGCCGCCACGACGAAGACTACCGGGGATATCGCCACGGTGGATATCGGAATGAAGTCCGTTTTGGGATGCCACTTCAGGCTCTTGGACAAGGACGGAACGATGGCGAAAGAGGTGTCGTTCATCAGCAGCGTATAGCCGTCGTGCCTGGCGTTCAGCACGTCCATCGCGCCGATGGAACCCGTTGCGCCGGGTTTGTTCTCGACGATGAAACTCTGGCCTGACCGCCTGGTCAACTGCTCGGCAATGAGCCTGGCGGCGAAATCGGTCGTGCCGCCGGCCGGGTAGGGCACGACGATACGAACGGGTTGCGAGGGAAATTCGCCTTTCGCATGGGCCGCGGGTTGCACCGCCAACAAGCCGAACAGCAGCGCCAGCGGCGGCGCCCACCATCGGCGATAGCCGGTAGTCTTCATGAGTCGTCTCCTCTTGTCGTTATCGCGATCCGTCTTTGTGCGAATCGCATGACAAGGACTCTAGCGGCAGGGCCGGAAGACGTGGGAAGAATTCCCGCTCAGCGGGAATGTAAGCGCCGGCCCCGATTTAGAGGCCGGGAGAACCCTGCTTTATCTCGTCCAGATCGTGGGCAATGGATGCGGCGGCTGCTTCCATTTGTCTTTGCACTTGCCTGATCCGGCGCGACGTCCAGCGCTCGACGAGCGCCGACAGGCCGATCGACGCGACCGGCAGCGCATGCCTGTCCAGGATGGGAAACGCCATCGACTTGATGATCTGCTCTCGCTGCATGACGTCGGCGAATACGTAGCCATCCCGCTGCGCCGCCGCAAGCCGCTGCTTGATGCCTCGCTCGGTCACGCCAGGGTAGGATTTCCGGATGCGCGGGTAGTTTTCTTCGCAGATGCGCTGGATCTCGCCAAGCGGCAGACGGCTGAGAATGGCAAGGTTGCTGGAGCCCATGCACAGCGGCCGCCGGCGCCCGGCTTCCAGGACGCGGGCGATGGGGAAGCTGCCTTCTTCCCTATGTATGCATACGCCGTCGAAATACGAGGACCTGACGCTCAGGAATACCGTATCGCCCGTGGACAAGGCGAGGTCGCGCAGATGCGGGAGACAGGCGTCGCGCAAGCGCTGCGCCGGAATGGCAACCGCCATCTCGAATATTCCCATCCCCAGGAAATACCGCTTCGAGCGCTGGTCCTGGGCCACGAGGCCTTCGGTCACCAGGCTCTGGAGCAGGCGGTGAACGGTGGAGCGGTCTATCTGCGACGCCGATATGACGTCCACCAGGCGCAGGCCCGTACGATTGTGCGACGCAAGCACCCGGAGGACGGCATTGATGCGCTGAATCGCCTGGAGGCTTGGGGAGTCGGATTTCATTTCGTCGCGCCTGGGGATTTACGTCGACCTTACCGCGATTTGTGCTCCTCCGCGATATTGCCGGATCAGGGCTGTTTGGGCATGGTGAACGATCCGGCGCGGTTTGCCAGGTCGGCTACGGCAATCCCGTTCGCGATGTCCTTTTGCCGGCCCGCTTCCGCCGCCAACATTTCGCGTGCCCGCGCCAGGATGCGAGGCGCTATTTCCAATGGTACGAAGCAGATGCCCGTTTCATCGGCGATCACGATATCCCCCGGCGCGACCTGCACGCCGGCGATCTGTACCGGGTGATTTATCTGGAGAGTCTGGACTCGCCACTTGCCGGTCAAGGGCGTGACGTCGCGGCTCCACATGGGATAGCCGATGCTGCGGCATTCGCTCACGTCGCGTATTCCGCCGTCGACGATGGCCCCCAGTTCTCCCTCGCGCTTTCCTATCGTGGCTGAAATCCCGCCGATATTGGAAATGCCGTGTACGCCTTCTATGACCAATACGTCGCCGGGTTCGGCCAGGTTGTGCGCTTCGATCTCGGCCAGGCGCGAGACTTTGGCATTCGCCCCCGCCGACGGACTGTTTTCCTGGACGATATTACGCAAGGTCAGCGCGCGGCCGATCATCGCGGCGCCACCATATATCGGCCGGAGCACCGAGGCGCCGACGGCTTTCATCAGGCCGGCTTCATCGAGGGCGTCCGATATGACGCTGGACGCATCCGCGCCCAACGCGCGAAATCCTTCGATCAGCTCGGGCGGAATCTCGGGCAGGCTTAACCGGCCGATATTCGAGCTGGATATTTTTCCTGTCAGTCGCGGTTCATTCACGGCGTTTTCCTTCCATGTCATTGGGGTTATGGATACGCAGGCGGCCCTGCGCTCATGGAGCAATGCTCCTGGCGCACGTCTACGTCTATTGGCCTTTTATGCCGCGGGCCTGCGCCAGCGCCTTCCAGTCGTGTATTTCCCTGGAAACCAGGTCGGCGAAGACGGCGGGTGGAAGGAAACGCGCGAAGCCGCCTTGCCTCGCCAGGAAACGGCTTGCTTCCGGCTTGGACATGACAGCCTTGATATCGGCGTTGACTTTATCGATGACAGGCTGCGGCGTGCCGCGCGGCGCGAAAACTCCCCACCACAAAGCGCTTTCGGCGCCCGTCAAACCTTGCTCCGCGGCCGTGGGAACCTGAGGCAATGCATCGATCCTGTCCTTGTCCATCACCGCAAGAATGCGGATCTTGGCGTCGCCCAGTTGGGGCTCGACCGCCGAGTACGTGGCGATGAAGGCATCGATCCTGCCGCCCAGCATATCGACCATGACCTGGCCGCCGCCCTTGTAATGCACCGCTTTCATATCGATGCCGGCAGCCGAGTTGATCAACTCGCCCCCAAAATGCGTGGCGCTGCCCAGCCCCGCCGTGCCGAAGAACACAGGGCGCGCTCTGGCTTCGGCAATGAACTCCCGGAGATTGCCGGCCTTGACCCTGGGCCCCACCGCGAGGACCAGCGGGCTGAGGCCTATCATGGCGACCGGCGTCATGTCCTTTTCCGGCGAGTATGAAAGCTGGGGCATGATGGCCGGCAAGGTTGTGTAGGCCGAAGATGTCAGCAACAGCGTGTAGCCATCGGGCTTGGCCTTGGCTACGTAGGCGGTTCCAATCGCGGAGCCCGCGCCCACGCGGTTTTCCACGATCACGGATTGTTTCCATAAACTGCCCAGGCCTTGCGCCAGATACCTGCCTACGGTGTCGTTCGATGCGCCGGGAGGAAAGGCGATAACCAGCGTGACTGGCTTATCCGGATAGGCCTGCGCGGCGACGAGTTGCGAAATCGCCATGGATGACAGCAGGAATAGCAAGCGCAGGTATGCCATCTATGTCTCCTCGTTTTTTATCGGACCGCGGGCGCGGCGGACACGCCATTGCGCGGTGGCGCATACGCCCATCCCTGGGGAGGTAAGTTAGTTTCACGTCATCCGGCCGTCTATTTCGAAATACCGTGGCTGGTGATTCAGGAAACCTATCAATATCCGGATCGCCTCATTCGTTGCGTACGCTGTACGGACTGACCGGCAGAGATGCCGTGAATTGATATGCGAGAAGAAATCACAGAGATAGAAATTAAGGATTGGACCAGGGCCTTGTAGGCACGCACCATTTGCATCGCACCGAAACCAGGGATGAAAAAGGCGTATGCAAAACCACGACGAAACAATGCGTTCAGGCAGTCGGCTATTGGTGGATGCACTTTTGGTCAATGGCGTGAAACGGGCGTTTTGCGTTCCGGGCGAGAGTTTTCTCGCCGTGATCGATAGCCTGTCCGATGTATCCGAAAAACTGCACCTGGTGGTTTGCCGGCACGAGGCCAATGCCGCCAACATGGCAACCGCGCATGGCAAACTCACCGGCCAGCCCGGGATCTGCTTCGTGACCCGTGGCCCGGGCGCTTCGCACGGTGCGATCGGGGTTCATACCGCAGCGCAGGATTCCGCGCCGATGATCATGTTCATTGGCCAGGTCGAGCGTAGCGCCAGGGAACGCGGCGCCTTCCAGGAGGTCGATTACGTCCAGATGTTCGGCAAGGTTGCCAAATGGGTGGCCGAAATCGACGATGCCGCGCGCATTCCCGAACTCGTCAGCCGGGCATTCCACGTCGCGGTCAACGGGAGGCCCGGCCCGGTGGTGCTCGCGTTGCCGGAAGATATGCTGGTCGACCAGGCGCCCGCGCAGCCGCTGATTCCGTATCGGCTGGCCGAATCCGCCCCGTCTGCCCAGGCTTTGGAATCCCTGCGGGAAATGCTCGGTCGCGCCCGCAAGCCGCTCCTTGTGTTGGGCGGGGGAGGGTGGACGCCGCAAGCGTTCGGCGATGTCCAGGCCTTCGCCGAGCGCCATGCCGTCCCCGTGGCGAACGGCTTTCGTTGCCAGGACACTTTCGACAACCGTCACCCCAACTATGTGGGTGAACTAGGGCTGGGAACCAGTCCCGCCTTGACCCGTTACGTTGCCGATAGCGACCTCATCATCGCCTTGGGCGAGCGCCTGGGCGAAGCCACGACCAAAGGCTATGAGCTGCTTCCCGTTCCGAGACTGCGGCAGCCGTTCATCCAGGTTCACCCCGAGCCGCAGGAGCTGGGCCGCGTCTACCAGGGCGATCTACTGATTGCGGCGACGATGCCGGCTTGCGCCCAGGCGCTGCGCGCATTGCCGGCGCCGGATCCGGATGAAATTCGCCTGCAGCGCCTCGTCGCGGGGCGCGAAGCTTACGAAGCCCATGCGCGGCCGCCGGTCCTGCCCGATGCAAGGCTGAATATTGCCGCCATTGTGCGCGGCTTGAGCGACCGGCTGCCGAAAGATGCCATCGTCACCAACGGCGCCGGCAACTATGCCGGATACGTTTCGCGATATCATCAATTCTCTTCTGTGCGGACCCAGTTGGCCCCCGTCAGCGGGTCCATGGCTTTTGGCCTGCCCGCCGCCATCGCCGCCCAGATGGAGCATCCGGATCGTACCGTGGTCTGCTATGCGGGTGATTGCTGCCTGCTGATGAGTTCGCCCGATTTGATGACGGTTGTGCAATATCGCCTGCCGATTCTCATTCTGGTCATCAATAATTCAAGCTACGGATCGATCCGGCTACACCAGGAGCGCCGCTATCCAGGCAGGGTGTACGCCACGGACGTTGAGAATCCCGATTTTGCGGCCTTGGCCAGGGCCTACGGCCTGCAAGCGGCATCGGTTGAGACGACCCAGGACTTCGAGACAGAGTTCGCCCGATTGTCAAAAGACCGGTTGCCGACCTTGATCGAGATCCGTACCGACACCGCCGCCATGATTGCCAATAACCCACGCCGGTAAGGCCGGCGGTTCCAGGAATTCATCATGCTTGCATACCCCGAAGTCCGCATGCGCATAGGCAATGAATGGCGCAGCGGGCAATCCACGCTTCCAGTGCTCAACCCTGTGGACAACACCCTGTTGGGTACGGTGCCCAAGGCGTCCCGCGAAGATATAGCCGATGCGGTACGCGCCGCTGCTGCCGGTTTGAGTGTCTGGCGGCGCATGGATCCGGGCGCCCGGAGCCGGATCATGATCGAGGCTGCTCGCTTGATACGCCAGCGGCAGGAGGCGATCGCATCCGCCATGACGCTGGAGCAGGGCAAGACGCTGGCCCAATCCAGGCAGGAAGTCGCGCGTGCATGCGACATCATCGAATGGGATGCGGAGGAGGGCCGGCGCGTCTACGGCAGAATGCTTCCCGCGGCGGACGGGCTGCGCCAGATGGTCATGAAACAGCCGGTGGGCATCGTCGCCGCCTTCAGCCCCTGGAACTTTCCGGCCAGTTCGCCTGCACGCAAAGTCGCGGGCCCGCTGGCCGCGGGTTGCTCGGTCATCCTCAAGGCCTCGGAAGAGACACCCGCGTCGGCCATGATGCTGATACAGGCCTTTGTCGACGCCGGTACGCCCGACGGGGTCGTCAACCTGGTCTTCGGCGAACCCGCTGAGATCTCCGCCACCCTGATCGCCGATCCGGCCGTGCGCATGATGACGTTCACCGGCTCGGTGCCCGTGGGCAAGCAACTCGCGGCGCTGGCCGGCAAGTACATGAAGCCCGTATTGCTCGAACTCGGGGGGCACTGCCCGGTCATCGTCTGTGACGACGCGGATCCAAGAAGCGTGGCGCTCGCGTCGGTGGCGGCCAAGGCTCGCAATACCGGGCAGGTATGCGTATCTCCAACCCGCTTTTTCGTTCATCGCACGGGTTTCGAGACGTTCGTCGAAGCGTTCGCCGCCGAGGCCGGAAAGCTTCGGCTCGGCAACGGCCTGGACGAGGAAACGGACATGGGACCCTTGGCCAATGCGCGGCGCTTGCAGGCTATCGACGAGCTGGTGCAGGATGCCGTCGGCAAGGGCGCGCGCCTGGCGGCCGGCGGCGCCAGGGTAGATCGACCCGGCAATTTCTATCCGCTGACGGTGCTGGCCGACGTGCCCGCGCATGCCCGCTGCGTTCAGGAGGAACCCTTTGGGCCGCTGGCGATCATCCAGCCCTACGAGCAAATCGAAGACGCGATCGCCGCCGCCAACGGGTTGCCGTATGCGCTGGCGGCCTATGCCTTTACGCATGATGCGGACCGCGCCGCGCTGCTCGCCGATGAGTTGGACTGCGGTACGTTGTCCATCAATCATTTTGTCGCCTCCACGGCGGACACGCCTTTTGGCGGCGTGAAGGATAGCGGCTATGGACGCGAGGGCGGGATCGAAGGCGTCAACAGCTACACCATTACCAAGATGGTGTCCCACAAGACCGCACGCTAGCGTCCCTGACTTTCCTTTCATACATCCGAGGTCGCATCATGACTATTTCCACCGTATCCGTCGTCGCGCCGGGAGCCATGGGTAGCGGCTTCGCCCATCTGCTCTCGGCCAACGGCGTGAAAGTGCTTACCTCGCTGGACGGCCGCAGCGATGCGACGCGTGAGCGCGCCACTGCGGCGGGCATGCACGACGCGACCGATGCCGAAATCGCGAGCGCCGATATCATCTTGTCCGTGGTTCCTCCCGCCCAGGCTGTCGCGCTGGCCACACGCCTCGCGCCCGCATTGCGGGCAGCCCAACGCAAAGCCATCTATGTGGATTGCAATGCCGTCAGCATCGAAAGCGTCAAGCAGGTGGAAGCGATTATTCGCGGCAGCGGCGCGGCCTTCGTCGACGGCGGCATCATCGGCATGCCGCCCAAAGGGCAGAATAAACCCACGCTATATCTATCCGGGGCCGACGCCGGCAACGTTGCCGTCTTGGGTGCGCTGGGACTCAAGGTGGAAGTGGTCGGTGAAAAGATCGGCGCCGCGTCCGCGCTGAAAATGTCGTTCGCCGGCATCAACAAGGGCATGGTCTTCCTGGTTTCGGCCATGATCCTGGGCGCCGCCCGGGCCGGCGCAGAGCAGGGCTTGTACAGGGTCTTGTCGGCCAATCGCCCGGATCTCCTGGCCCGCTGGGCGATCTCGGTGCCCGACATGTTTTCGAAGGCGCATCGTTGGGCGCCGGAGATGGAAGAGGTCGCTGAATTCCTGGGAGAGGGTCAGATGGGCCAGGACCTGTTCATCGACCTGGCCAAGATCGGCGTGTCGCTGGCCCATGACTTCGATGGCGAAAAAGTGCTGATTCGGACGTTGGACGAATTTTTCAAATCGCCGCATTCCGCGCAAGCAAGTCAATGAACGCGGATTGAATCGGCTCCTTGCGGGATGATGGGAGAAAAGCGGCCACCACCGCGCTGTCGGTGAGCGATTTGTCCGCCCGAATGGCGCGCCAGGCGACATCGCTGATGTTGATTCGCTTCAGGGAACTGGGAAGGACAGAGATGCCGCAACCGCCCGCCACGAGCCCGAGAATCATTGCGCCATCGCCGAATTCCTGCGTGAAATTTGGCGTTAGTCCCGAGGCGGCCCACAGGCTTGCCACTTGCTTGTAGATGGTGGTGCCTTGCTGACGCGAATACATGATGAAAGGCCGGTCCACCACGTCGGATAAGGACACCGAAGGTTCGCGCGCGGCCGCGTCGCTGGCGTGCAGGACCAGGTTGAGTTCGTCCTGCAATATCGCGATATGGTCGAGTTTGTCGGATAGCCAGGCGGCGTTGCTCAGGCGAGTCACGCAGACATCGAGCTCGCCCCGTTCCACACGCTCAAGGCCAAAGGTGGCGGTCACGCGGGTAAGCTGCAACGCCACGTCCGGGTGCAGGTTCTGGAATTCATGCATGGCGCGTGTGAAGGGCGTGGCGAACGACGCCGATATCGAGAACCCCACCTTCAGCGTCCCCACCTCGCCTCGCGCGGCGCGGTGGGCAGTATTCAGCATGTGATTTGCCTGGTCCAGCGTCGCCTTTGCTTCGGCCAGCAGCACCTCTCCCGCCTTGGTCAACTCCACATGCCGGCGTGACCGTATGAACAACTGCACGCCCAACTCGCTCTCCAGTGCCTGGATGCTTTGCGTCAACGGCGGCTGCGTGATGCACAGCCTATCCGCGGCTCTGCGGAAGTTCATTTCCTCGCTTACCGCCACGAAATGCCGGAGTTGTCTGAGGTCGATCATTGATAGGCTTTTCGAATCAGGAGTCGCAGTATTTCATAGTAGACGCCCCCGGATCATAGGCCTAATGTTCCTGCGTGTACACGAAAGAGCGCGCTGTCATCGCCGAGCGTTCCGTCAAGTCCGGAAGCGGGTGTACGAAGCCGCCGTCACATTCCTAAAACGAGGAGACCAGGTCATGAGGCGTTTTCTTTTCCGGCCGCGCGCGCGACGTGCGAGGTGCTTGATCGTTGGCGCATGCCTGATATTTCCGGCATGGCACGCCGGCGCGGCGGAAACCTGGCCTGCCCGGCCGGTGCGTATCATCGTGCCCTATGGTCCCGGTGGGGCAGTCGATGTCGCAACCAGGAAGATGGCTCAATTGCTCGGTGAGCAAACCGGCCAAAGCTTTGTCGTCGAGAATCGCGTGGGCGCCAGCGGATCCATCGCCGTCAGCCAGGTTGCCCGTTCTCCGGGCGATGGGTACACGCTGCTTGCCGACGATACGGGATACTCGCTGCTGCCCTTTATCTTCAGGAAATTGCCGTTCGATCCCGATCGCGATCTGTTGCCGGTGTCGGCGTTCGTGTTCGCGCCCATGGTATTGCTGGTCAAGGCGGACGGGCCGTACCAGACCTTGGCGTCCCTATTGGACAAGGCACGGCAGCAGCCCGGGAAGATTACATACGCTACCGGGGGCGCCGGCACGACGCCGCATTTTGTCTCCGAGGCGCTGGGCATGGCCGCGGGCGTCAAGTTCATGCACATTCCCTATACAGGATCCACGCAGGGTACGCAGGCGGTGTTGAGCGGCCTGATAGATTTCCAGTTCGCCTCCACCACAGGCGTGATGGGCCCCGTCCAGGCGGGCCAATTGCGCTTGCTGGCCATCAGTGGCGATGCGCGGCTGGGCATTCTGCCAAACGTGCCGACCTTTGCCGAAGCGGGCGTAAGGAACTTCAAGGGCGTGGTGAATTGGACCGGGCTGTGGGCGCCGAGAGGGACGCCCCAGCCGGTACTGGACCGCCTGCAACAGGAGGTCGCCACGGCGATGAACTCGCCGGCAATGAAGGACTATGCCAGGCAGATGGGCGCGGAGAATAAATATGTAGGCGCCGCCGACTTTGCCAAATTGCTTCGGGAGAGCAATGCGCTATGGAGTGGGGTTGCGCAGAATATCAATTTCCGATCGCAATGAGCGCAATGTCTTCGAGGTGTGTGCTGCATGGCGTCGCCGACCGCACTGAATCCTGAGTCGCAGGCGAGCGATCGTGGGGCGTATTCGGTCAATACCCCGTCTGCGCGCTCAAGCTGGCCCACAAATGCGCGGCCGCCATGGTGCGGTGCGGGCTGTAGCGTTTCAGGAATTCCTCCGTCTCGGCGATGCCGGGCCGGGTTTCGAGTCCCCAGAGCCTGCCTATGGCGGACCGCACCGCCACGTCGCCATGCAGCGAGCAGTCCGGCTGGCCGAAGCCTCGCAGCATCGCATAGTTCACGGTCCAGGGGCCGATTCCCTTGACGGCAAGCAAGGCCGCGCAAATCGATTCCACGGGGTTGGCGGCGCTTTCGACGAGATCGAGTTCGCCGCTGGCCACGAGCGCGGAGAGCCGCAGGATGGTTTCGGCCTTGGAGCGCGAATACTGCCGGGACGTCAGTTCCTCGATGGGCAGGCGCGCGGCGTCCGCCGGCGACGGATAGCACCACAGGCCGCTGCTGTGCCGGCGGCCCGCCAACTGGATGAAGGTTCGCCGCAGCGTCACGGCGAAGGCCACGTTGATCTGTTGTCCCATCACCGCCCAGGTCAACGCTTCGTAAACGGACGAAGCCTGGACGATGCGCAGGGTCTTCTGCTTTTTGGCGAGCGGGCCGAATACCGGATCGGCGGCCACGAAGGCGGCGAAACGCCTGGGGTCCAGGCGCAAGCCGAGCAGGCCGAGCACGATGTCCCTGGCCTGCGCCTGCATGGCGTCGGTCAGCTTGCCGTCCGCCGATACGGTGCAGGCCGCATGTTTTTTTGCCACCGGGCCGGCAGGGGAGGCCCGCCCCGTACCCGCTACGCGGGCCCCCTCAAGGGGGCGGCGTTGGCGGACCGGCAAAGCCGGCTCCGCTACGCCCTGGATGAGTACCGAGGCTTTCGATGGTTCGAATTCGATATCGAACACGGTGGGCACGCCGTCGAGCAGGATACCCTTGCGCAGCGCGACGTCCGTTACTGCCTCGGAAACCGCTTCCTTGTCCCTGCCGTGAAAATGCACGGCGTCCGTGGCTTTGTAGCCGCGCGGCAAGGCGAGTTGGAAGGAGAAGCGGGAAGGCATCGGTTTGCGCGAGGATTTCATTTCGGCTGCGGAGCGGACCGGGAATCGGGCCTCGATTCGGCGTGGATTCGGCTTCGAACCATCGTACTTCCAATCCGCCGCGGCGGGGCCGCCCGCCGTTGCTGCCTATAATTGCCCCTGATCCATTGCCGCTGACCCGTCGCCGCAGTCCATTGCCGCCTGTCCAGGCCTCAGCGCCCCTCCCGCCGCGCCTCATGTCCGCTTCTTCCCTACGCGTGCTGTCCATCATCCCGCCGATGACGCAGCTAAATACGCCTTATCCGTCCACCGCCTATCTGACAGGCTTCCTGCGTTCGCGCGGGGTGGCGTCGTTCCAGGAAGACCTGGCGTTGGCATTGGTGCTGCGCCTGCTCTCGGCCGACGGCCTGCGCGCGGTGGCCGCGCGCATCGAAGCGCTGCCGGCGCGGAAATACAGCCCCTCCGTCCAGGCCTTCGTCGCGCAGCAGGCGCGCTATCTGTCCACGATAGGGCCGGTGATCGCCTTTCTCCAGGGCCGCGATTCCACGCTGGCCCACCGCATCGTGGCCCGCAATTTCCTGCCGGAAGGGCCCCGCTTCGACTCGCTGGACGTGTACGTGGACGACGAGGGCGGCGATCCGCTGGGCTGGGCATTCGGCGCGCTGGGCTTGCAGGATCGCGCCAAGCATCTGGCCACCTTGTACTTGAACGACCTAGCCGACGTGCTGCGCGACGCGGTCGATTCGCGTTTCGAGTTCGTGCGCTATGCCGAATCGCTGGCCGGCAGCCAGCCTACTTTCGATCCCCTGGCCGAGGCGCTGGCCGCGCCCATGAATCTGGTGGACGAGACGCTGCGCGACCTGACGGCGGAAGCCGTGGCGCGCCATGCGCCGACCATGGTGCTGCTATCGGCGCCTTTCCCCGGCAACGTCTATGCGGCGTTCCGCATCGCCCAGGCCATCAAGGCGCAAGATCCCCGCATCGTCACGGTGCTGGGCGGCGGCTTCGTCAATACCGAACTGCGCGAACTCAAGGACGCGCGGGTCTTCGATTACTTCGACTACGTCACGCTGGACGCCGGCGAGCGGCCGTTGCTGGCCTTGATGGAACACCTGGACGGCAAGCGTTCGCGCCAGCGCCTGGTGAGGACTTTCCTGCGCGACGCGGACACGGGCGCGGTGCGGTACGTCAACATGGTCGAGCCCGACGTCGCCTTCGAGGAAGTCGGCACGCCGACCTGGGACGGCCTGCCGCTGGATCGCTACCTGTCCTTGCTGGACATGCTGAATCCGATGAACCGGTTCTGGAGCGACGGCCGCTGGAACAAGCTGACCGTGGCGCACGGCTGCTACTGGAAGAAGTGCAGCTTCTGCGACGTCGGCCTGGACTATATCGGCCGCTACGAAGGCGCGTCGGCGAAGGTGCTGGCGGACCGCATCGACGCCATCGTGCGCGAGACGGGGCAGACCGGATTCCACTTCGTCGACGAGGCGGCGCCGCCCAAATCGCTGAAGGCCCTGGCGGCCGAATTGATCGAGCGCGACGCCGGCATTTCGTGGTGGGGCAACATCCGCTTCGAGAAGACCTTCAGTCCCGAACTCTGCGAGCTATTGGCGGACAGCGGCTGCATCGCGGTCTCGGGCGGGCTGGAGGTCGCGTCGGATCGCCTGCTGAACCTGATGAAGAAGGGCGTTTCCGTCGACCAGGTCGCGCGCGTGACGCGCGCCTTCACCGATGCCGGCATCATGGTGCATGCGTACCTGATGTACGGCTTTCCGACGCAAACGGTGCAGGATACCGTCGATGCCCTGGAGTACGTGCGGCAGTTGTTCGAGAACGGCTGTATCCAGAGCGGTTTCTTCCACCGATTCGCCTGTACGGTGCATTCGCCGGTGGGCCGGAATCCCGAGGAATACGGCATCACCTTGCAGCCGCTGCCGCCGGTGACGTTCGCCAAGAACGACGTCGGCTTCCACGATCCCACGGGCGTGGATCACGACGCCCTGGGACTCGGCCTGAAAAAGGCCATCTACAACTTCATGCACGGCATCGGCCTGGAAGAAGACGTGCGTAGCTGGTTCCCTTTCAAAGTCCCACGCACCACCGTCGCCCGCCACCGCATCAGCCGGGCGCTGGGCCAGCGGGGCTAGGGCAGTCCGCGCATCATGGGGCGTCTCCGGTAGCGCCCGTCATCCACTCGGATATGCGCCGCGCCACGTCGGCGCTGTTCGTGTCCATCATCGGGAAATGGGAGTTGCCTGGGATGCCCATTTCCGCCAAGCGCCAGAACGTCACGCGCGCGCGGTCCGCGGCCAGGCGGGCGGCGTAGTTTTCGCCGGCTTGCATCAGGTCGCGCCAGAGGGGCGTGGCATCGAGAAAATCGCCGTACACGAACAGCACGGGCTTGTCAGTCATGCTGCCGCCGGCCACCTCCGGCGAGAACCCCGACGGTTCGATGGCGACGATGCCGCGGACCAGTTCGGGCCGCGCCTGCGCCGCGCGGAAGGCGACCTCGCCGCCATGGCTGTGCATCATCACCAGGCAGGGACCGACGCGGTCCAGCACGGCGCAGAAGCCGCGCAAGGCCGCGTCGTTGTTGCCCAGCCAGCGCGGCACCGCGTGACGCATGAGGGTATCGAACGCCGCGACCGGAAAACGCTGTCCGGGGAACGCTTGCCGGTCCGGCCAACCCTGCGCCGAACCGACGCGAAACAGCGTCCAGCTTTCTTCGGCGTTGCGGATGATGGGCGCATCGGGCCAGATCTCCGCGAAGGGCGTCCAACCCGCGCGGCCGCGCTCGACGTTATCGACCACGTAGACCGCATGTCCCATGCGCAGGAAGTCCTGCAGCCAGCCCGGGCGCCCATCGGGGGTCTGTTCCCACATCGCGCCGGTCATGCCGCCGCCGTGCAGCATCACGATGGGCAGCGGATGGCGTTGCCGCGCCGGAATGAAGTACTGCACGTAGGCCTGTTCGACGTGATACGTGCCGTTGGGGTCGTAATGAAAGGAGGCCGTCTGCGTGAACTTGATCGCGCGCGCTTCCTTGCCTTCGATGCGCACCGTGCGGCCGCCGACGAAGAAGCTGCCGAAGTCGGCCAGCGCGATGGGCGCTTGCATGTTCATGGATGGACCAGGGGGCATTTGCTGTCGGACAAGGGCCACGCCAGTTCGTCGCCCGGTATGGTCCGCACGACCCTGTAGTAGTCCCACGGCGCCTTCGATTGCGCCGGCGTCTTCACCTGCGCCAGCATCATGTCGCGCACCACCAGGCCATCGGCGCGTATGTGCGCGTTCAGGCTGAAGGGGTCGTCGATCGGCAGTTCCTTCATCTTGGCGGCGACGGCATCGCTGTCCGTGGTGCCGGCCGCGGCCACGGCCTTCAGGTAGTGGCGTACGGCGCTGTAGACGCCCGCTTGCAGGAAGGTGGGCGGATGGCCGACGCGCGCCTCGAATTTCTTCGAGAAGGCCCGCGTGCCCTCGTTCATATCCCAATACGACGGCACGGTGAGATAGGTGGATTGGGCAACGTCCAGCCCCAAGCTGTGCACGTCGGTCAACATCAGTAGCATGGCCGCCAGTTTCTGGCCGCCGCGGCCGATGCCGAACTCGGACGCCTGCTTGATGGCGGAGATGGTGTCCCCGCCGGCGTTCGCGATGGCGATGATCTGCGCTTTCGACGCCTGCGCCTGCAACAGGAAGGAGGCAAAGTCCGACGCGTTCAGCGGATGGTAGACCGTTCCCGCGATCTCGCCGCCGGCGGCCTTGACGACCGCGGCGGTGTCCGCGGCCAGTTGCTTGCCGAAGGCGTAATCCGACGCCAGGATGAACCAGCGCTTGTTGCCTTCGCGCACCACGGCGTTGGCGGTGCCGCGCGACAGCGCATAGGTGGTGTAGGTCCATTGGATGCCATAGGGCGAGCATTGTTCCTGCGTCAACGCCGTCGTGCCCGGGCTGGAGAACAGCACCAGCTTCTTCTTTTCCTTGGCGACGCCTTGCACGGCCAGGGCCACGGCCGAGTTCGGCACGTCGACGATGACGCTGACCTTGTCGACGTCGAACCAGCGGCGCGCCATGCTGCTGCCGATGTCGGGCCGATGCTGGTGGTCGCCGGAAACGATTTCTATGGGTTGCCCCAAGGCCTTGCCTCCCGCTTCCTCCACGGCCAGGCGGGCCGCTTCCACGGAGCCCTTGCCGGTGGCGTCGACGGTCACGCCCGCCATATCGGTCAACACGCCGATCTTGACGCGATCGGCGGCGGCGGCGGAAAAGCAGGCGGCGAGCAAGGCCGCGCAAAGTGCGAGCGCGGCGCCGGAACGGATGCGTGGGCGCATGAAGTGTCTCCTCGTGGACGGGGCGAGGCGGGTCGTCCCGGCGTTTTTGTTGTGAGGGAATAGATTCTAGCGTTCGCAGGCGCGTATCGGCGCACGGTAACGAGCAGGCCGGGTCATCGGTTGCCCTGGAGTGTCCGCGTGCCCGGTGCCGGAGCGGGGTGCACGTCGATGCAATGACCGCTCATGGATGTAACGTACACGTTTATACGCACGGCGCAGCGTGCGGCGAAGGGCATTCGAGAATAAGCTATATGGACTGATATCGCGACATAGCGGCGCCGCAATACCCGCGATACCGCCCGACACGCAGCGCGGCAATGAAAGCGCCCTCGTTCCGTCCCATCCCCAGCAGGAGAGCATCATGACCAAGCCCATGAAGGTTCCCGGCCCCGATCACCCCATCGAAATCCATCCCGCGAAGAAGCACATCGTCGTCACCGCCGCCGGCCGGGTGGTGGCGGACACCGATTCCGCGCTGATGCTGCAAGAGGCGAGCTATCCGCCCGTCTATTACATTCCGCGCGCCGACGTCGACATGTCGCAGCTCTTGCGCTCCACCCACGTCACCTATTGCCCCTACAAGGGCGAGTGCGCCTACTACAGCATCGCCGGCGAGGACGAACGCGGCCTCGATGCCGTGTGGAGCTACGAGCATCCGTACCCCGCGGTCTCCGCCATCGCCGGCCATCTCGCCTTCTATCCCGACCGGGTGGACGCCATCGAGGTCACCCCGGCCGGCTGATCGCCGGATGCCATTGCACGGCGCGGCGATATCGCCGTGTCCGGATCGGGCACCGGCCCGCGCCGGACGCTACTTCACGTAGTCGGGCTGCTCGGATGGCCGCGCCCGTTGGAATGCGGGCTGTGCCGCGCAGTGCGCATATACCGCCATCGTCCTGGCGTAGGCCGACACGTCGCAGTCCATGCGCAGGGCGTTGCCCACTTGCGGCACCAGGCAGCAATCGGCCAGGGTCGGCGCGTCGCCGAAGCAGTACGGCCCGTGTCCGTGCTGCGCCAGCAGGTGTTCCACCGCCGTCAGGCCCTCCGCGATCCAGTGCCTGTACCAGGCGTCCTTCTGTTCGGGCGTGACCTGCATAACCTTTTGCAGATAGCGCAAGACGCGCAGGTTGTTGACGGGATGCATGTCGCACGCGATGACGTTGCTCAGTTCGAGCACGCGGGCGCGCGGCACGGCATCCAGCGGGATGAGGCGAGGTTCCGGATGGACGCTGTCCAGGTAGTCGATGATCGCCAGCGACTGGCCCAGGCTCATGTCGCCGTCGACCAGCGTCGGCACGCCGCCGCCGGGATTGCGGGTCAGGTAATCCGCCGCCCGATGTTCATACTTGCGGATGTCGACCGGCAGGTAGGTGGGTTCCAGGCCCTTCAGCGCGAGCGCGATACGCACGCGATAAGCGGTGGAGCTGTTGAAGAAGCTATAGAGTTGCATGATCGCCTTTGCCTCCGTTCTTTCCACCTATTATGGCAGCGCCGGGGCATCGGCGCCGGTTCAGGTTATCCCCTGGAATTGCACGACGCGGCCATAGAAGCGGCCGGCCAGCGCGGAAACGTGCGCCGGGTCTCCCGTGGTCAGATAGACCGTGCCCGGCGCCCGCGCCGACGAAAAGCGCGGGTGCCGCGCAAGATAGCGCTGCAAGCTGGCCGCCGTCACGTCGCCCTGCGTGAGCAGCTTTACCCGCGCCGGCAAGGCTTCCCTGAACAGGTGCTCGACGAGCGGGTAGTGCGTGCAGGCGAGGATGCCCACATCGGGCATGCCTCGCTCCGCCGTCCTTGCGAGCAATTCGTCGATATAGCTTCGGACATGGGGCCGGATGTCGTCGTCGCCGGCGCCATCGTCGATCATCTTGGCCAGGTCGGGACAGGCTTGTTGAGACACGCGCATGGCCGGCGCGCGTTTCGCGATCTCGGTGACGTAGGCCCCGGTATTCACCGTATGCCGGGTCGCGAAGACGGCGGCGTGCAGGGCGGGGCCGTCGTGCATCGGCGGGGCCACGCTGGCGTCCGCTTCCCAAGGCATGCCCGTGATCGCTTCGATCATCGGGACGATGACGCCGATCACCCGATGTTCCGGATACGCATGCGGCAGCCAAGTCTGTTGCAATTGCCGCAGGCCGGTGGCCGCGGCGGTGTTGCAGGCGATGATGACCAGCCGGCAACCGAGGCCGAACAGGCGTTCGATCCCTCGCAAGGTCAGCGCGTAGATGTCGGCGGAGGACCGGTTCCCATAGGGGGCATTGCCGTGATCGCCCAGGTAGATGAACGATTCCATGGGAAGTGCATGCTCCAGGGCGCGCATGACCGTCAGGCCGCCGCTGCCGGAGTCGAAAACGCCGATCACCTCGATTTCTCCAAAATAAGCAGCCGCCATTATCGTTAATTTTCCCGGCCGGCTTATCCGGGCGAGGCGCCCCGGCGCATCCCCACGCATCCCGGCGCAAGCGCGGAACGATGTCGTCCGCCGCCGGCCATCGTTCACGGCCCCGCGCGAAACAACCGCTGCGCGGCGAAATCGATGAACACCCGCAGCTTGGGCGAGACATGCCGGCTGGATGGCCACACGATCGAAAACTGCCCCTGCGCGCCGGGGCAGTGATCGAGGACGGTGCGCAAGGTCCCCGCCGCCAGCGCGTCGCGCACGAGGAAGTCCGGCATGTACCCGATGCCCAGCCCGGCGACCACGGCCTGGTGCAAGGCCTCCATGTTGTTGCACACAACGGCGGGCGCCGGATCGGGCGGGGCGGCGTCGTCGCAGGCCAGGTCCCAGGGCTGTAGCTTGCCGGTGGTGGGAAAGCGGTAGCGCACGCAGGCATGGCGGGCCAGGTCTTCCAGTTGCGCCGGCGCGCCCGCTTGCGCCAGGTAGGCGGGCGCGGCGCACAGCACCAGGCGGAAGGGGCCCAGGCGCCGCGCCGCCAGCCGCGAATCGACCAGCGGACCGCTGCGTATCACCGCGTCGAAGCCGCCTTCGACCACGTCCACCAGGCGATCGTTGAAATCCAGGTCCAACTCGATATCCGGGTATTCGCGGCGGAAATCCGGCAGCACGGGCAGGAGGAAGCGATAGCCGATGGCCGGCAGGCTGATGCGCAGGCGTCCGCGCGGCGCGCTGGCGGCTTCCGACAACACGGCCTGCGCCTCGCGCAAGTCCTCCAGGATGCGGCGGCAGCTCGCATGAAAGCGCTGGCCTTCGTCGGTCAGCGTGATCTTGCGCGTGCTGCGATGGAACAGGCGCACGTCCAGCCCCTGTTCGAGCTTGGCGATGGCCTTGCCGACCGCCGAGGCGGAAATGCCCAGTTGCTCGCCCGCGGCGACGAAGCTGAGGGTCTCCGCGACGCGCACGAAGGCGACGATGCCGTTGAAATTGTCCATGCACGATTCTACGAGGCGGCAGGGCGCCGTGGACGGAAATCGATTCCGTAATGAACGGAGCGCCAGGCTGTTTTTGCGGCGCTGCCGCCGGTCTATCTTTCGTTTCCTTGCCGGGCGGGACGCGCGCATGGATGCAGGCGCCGCGCCACGGCCGATTTTGCGGGAGCGATGATGAGAAGTGAAAAGGGTGCGGAGCGGGTCGCCGCCATGGACGAAGGCGCGGCGCGCCGGGGCGCCATACTCGCCGCCGTCTGCCTGGCGGGCCTGATGCTGCCGCTGAGTTTTTCCGGCGGCGCGGTGGCGACGCCGGCCTTGGGGCGGGCGCTGGGCGGCAGCGCCGAGGCCATGAACTGGGTCACCAACGCCTTCATGCTGACCTTCGGCAGCCTGCTGATGCTGGCGGGCGCGCTGGCCGACCGCCTGGGCCGCAAGCGCGTGTTCGCCTGGGGCGTGGGCGGTTTTTCCCTGTGCGCGTTGGCGCTGTGCTGGGCGCCCACGCTGCTCGCGGTCGACGTGCTGCGCGCCGTGCAGGGCGCCGCCGCGGCCGGTGCGCTGGCGGGCGGCACGGCGGCGCTGGCACAGGAGTTCGAAGGCGCGGCGGCGACCCGCGCCTTCGGCATGCTGGGCGCGACCTTCGGCCTGGGCCTGGCCTTCGGCCCGGTGGTGGCGGGCTGGCTGATCGAGCACTTCGGCTGGCGCGGCGTCTTCCTGACCGGCGCCGTGGCGGGCATCCCGGCCTTGTGCATCGGCGTGCCGCGCATGCGGGAGACGCGCGATCCGCATGCGGGCCGCTTCGATCTGCCGGGCGCCTTGCTGTTCACCGCGGCCTTGACCGCGTTCACCTTCGGGATCATCGAGGCGCCGGGACTGGGCTGGACCCACCCCAGGATCGTGGCCCTGCTGGCCGGCGCCGCCGTGCTGGCGCTGGCCTTCGTGAGCGCCGAACGCCGCGCGCAGCGTCCCATGCTGGACCTGAGCCTGTTCCGCTATCCGCGCTTCGTCGGCGTGCAGTTGCTGCCGGTGGCCACCTGCTACGGCTTTATCGTGTTGCTCGTGCTGTTGCCGCTGCGCTTCATCGGCGTCGATGGCTACGACGAGATACGGGCCGGCACGCTGTTGCTGGCCTTGTCGGCGCCGATGCTGTGCGTGCCTTTCCTGGCCGTGCGCCTGACGCGCCGTTTCGATGCGGGCGCGATCTGCGGCGCCGGCCTGCTGCTGGCGGCCGCGGGCCTGTGGGCGCTGCGTTGGGCCTTGCAGGATGGCCCGGGCGCCGCGGCCATTCTGCCAATGCTGGTGATAGGTGTCGGCGCGGGCTTGCCCTGGGGCCTGATGGACGGGCTTTCCATCAGCGTGGTGCCGAAGGAAAGGGCCGGCATGGCGACCGGCATATTCAGCACCATGCGCGTGGCGGGCGAGGGCGTGGCCCTGGCCAGCGTAACGGCGGTGCTCGCGGCGCTGTTGCTGGCGCGCCTGCATGCGGGGCTGCCCGGCGCGGACACCGGCGTGCTGGTCCGCGCCGCCGCGCGCCTGGCCGCCGGCGACCTGGCCCAGGCCTTGCCCCTGTTGCCGGGCATCGCGCCGGCGTCCCTGCGCGCGCTCTACGCCGATGCCTTCGGGCAGTTGCTGGCCGGCCTGGCGGTGATCACCCTGGCATGCGCGCTGGGCGTGCTGGGTTTCCTGGGCCGGCGCGCGCCGCTTCCCGGGAAGCTGGAATCCACGCCCTGCGCCAGCGGCGGCTCGCGCGAATGATCGACGGCGTCGCTGGCGTCGCTGGCGTCGATTACGCGCCGCTCACGCGGGCACGAAACGCGGCCCGCGCATGCCGGCGTGCGCATCCTGCCTATCGGGGCTGGCGACCGCCGCGATCGGCTCGCATGCGGGCTCGGCCAGGAAGCTCGTCACGCAGTGCATGACGTATCCGCGTTCATTGTCCACGCAGATCATGTGGTAGCTGTCGTCCAGCAGATGCAGGGTGCTGCCCGGCACGCGGCGGTGCAGGGCGCGCGCCGACTCCGGCGACGTCAGTTCGTCTTCCGTCGCATGCATGATCATCAGCGGGCATTGCAGGCGGTCGAGCGCGCGCCACGCCATGGCGCGCAGGCGATCGGCCTCGCGCACGGAAGACAGCGGCACCCACGGATAGTGGAAAGCGTCGCCGCGGCTCAACATGCCGCGCACCAGGCGGCGTATGCGTTCGTTCTTGATGCCGTAAGGCTCTCGCTCGTTCACGCGCCAGCGGCGCGCCACGGCCGGAATGCGGTAGAGCACGTGGCGGATGGCGCGGTACCAGGGCGTCTTCCAGCCATCCAGGCTCAAGGGCGCGGCCAACGCGACCAGCTTGCCCTTGGCGTGGCCCGTGCGCTTGCAGGCCTCGATCGCCAGCAGCGCGCCCAGGCAGACGCCGACGACGTGCAGGACGGGGTAGTTCGCCGAGAGACGCCGGTACGCCTGCGTGACGGTGTCCAGCCAGTCTTCGGCATGCACGCCCAGCAGGTCCTCGGGACGCGTGCCGTGGCCGGGCAGGGATACGACATAGGCGTCGAAGCCGTTTTCCTCCAGGGAGGAACGCAGGCGGCCCAGGTCGTATTCGGTGCCGCCCAGTCCGTGGACGAGAAGGGCCGCGCGGCAGCGGCGATTTTTCGGGAGGGTCTGGTCCGGTTGCGGGCCTCGGAAAGGCAGGCCCGCGTCTTGTTCTTGATTCATGGCGCGTGCTCTTGATCATCGATAACGACGGATGACCAGGAGTGTGCCGCCCCGTCACGCGCGGAAGGAGGCGATTCGCGACGAATCGCCGGGCGAAATTTCCGAGACGGTGGAAGCGCTTGTTCGCGAGGGCCGAGGCCCGGCGATTCCGATTCAATAAGCGTGTTCGGACGCCGGGAAGCTGCCGTCCTTGACCGCGCGCACGTAGGCGGTCACGGCGGCCTGGATGCTGTCGGCGCCTTCCATGAAGTTGCGCACGAAGCGCGCCTTGCGGCCGGGGAAGACGTTCAGCATGTCGTGCAGCACCAGCACCTGGCCGGAGCAATCGGCGCCCGCGCCGATGCCGATGGTGGGAATGCCGACCTCGGCGGTGATCTCGGCGGCCAACGCGGCGGGCACCATCTCGTAGAGCAGCATGCCGGCGCCGGCGTCGCGCGCGGCCCGCGCCTGTTGCTTGAGATGCGCCGCGCCGGCCTCGTCCTTGCCCTGCACGCGGTAGCCGCCCAGCGCATGCACGAACTGCGGCGTCAGGCCCATGTGGGCGCATACCGGCACGCCGCGCTCGGCCAGGAAGGCGATGGTGTCGGTGAACCACGATGAACGCTGGTCCAGGCCTTCGATCTTGATCATCTGCGCGCCGGCCGCCATCAAGGCCGCCGAACTGGCATAGGCCTGCGCCGGCGATTCCTGGTAGCTGTTCCACGGCAGGTCGGCGAGAAGCCAGGCGTTGCGGTTGCCGCGCGCCACGCATTGGGTGTGGTAGATCATGTGCTCCAGCGTCACCGGCAGCGTGGACGACTGGCCCTGCACCACGTTGCCGAGCGAATCGCCGACCAGCAGGATATCCACGCCGCACTGGTCCAGCAGCGCGGCGAAGCTGGCGTCATAGCAGGTGAGCATGGCGATCTTCTCGCCCTGCTTGTACATCGCCTGCAATTGGGCAAGGGTAATGGGCTTGCGCGCGGCGGGAGCCGCCGTGCCGCTGGCTGCGGTGGGGTACATGGCCTGACCTTTTTTCCAGATGACTCGGAGCGCTCCATTCTAGTGCGGTATGCGCGCTGATGGTGCGTCGCGTCATGGGCCTTGGCCCGATCGGCCCGCGACGCATCGCCCTGCGACTTATGGCGGGATCCGGATTTCCCGGCCCGCCACGGCTCCGCCCGGCCTCCCTCGTTTCCCATCCCTTTCTCCACCCTTTGGCCAGATATGGCCGGCGGATGCCATCGCTAAAATTTTTTTCCGACCGCGCGCAGGCGCGGATAAAGGTGGACACCGCATGATCTGGCGCCGCGTTTCACGAGGGCTGGCACTGATCTGCCTGACGGGCTGGCTCGCGGGCGGCGCCGTCGCGCAGCAGGCCATCGACCCGGATCTGGATCCGCGCGAGGCGCGGGCCATCGCCGCCGACGGCTATCTCTACGCCTATCCCCTGTTGCTGATGGAGACGGCGCGCCGCATCCAGACCAACTTCACCGAGCCCGACACGCAGTTGGGCACGGGCGCGCCGGTCAATCGCTTCACGCATATGGCGCGCCTGCCCGACGCGCTGTTGCACGGCATCGGCCCCACGCCCGACACCGACGTGCTGTGGTCCTCGCTGTGGTTCGACGTGGCGCGCGAGCCGCTGGTCATCGAGACGCCCGATGCGAAGGGCCGCTACTTCATGATGGTGGCGGCCGATATGTGGTCCGACGTTTTCACCGCGCCGGGCACGCGCACCGCGCCGGCGGGACCGCACGCCTATGCCATCGTCGCGCGGGACTGGCGCGGCACGCTGCCGCGCGGCGTCGAAATGCTGCGCGCGCCCACTTCCAGCGGATGGCTGCACGTGCGCATCGCCTTGGACGGCGGCGCCGACCTGGCCGCGGCGCAGGCCTTCCAGGCGGGTTTCTCCGCCACCCCCTTGTCGAGCTGGCGCAAGAAGTACGCGCGGCCGCCGTCGCCCGGCAAATACGATATTGCCCTGCCGCGCACGCCCGCCGCCGACCAGGTGGCCGCCATGAGCGCCGCGGATTACTTCGCGGCCTTCGCCGAGCTG
This sequence comes from Bordetella genomosp. 10, assembly GCF_002261225.1. Taxonomy (NCBI): domain Bacteria; kingdom Pseudomonadati; phylum Pseudomonadota; class Betaproteobacteria; order Burkholderiales; family Alcaligenaceae; genus Bordetella; species Bordetella genomosp. 10. The sequence continues at coordinate 3,097,119 of NZ_NEVM01000005.1, read as the reverse complement.
GCGGGCCGCTATCCGCCGCACGACAACGACACGCCCATGCTGCAGCGCCTGCGCCGCCTGGGCATCGTGCCCGGCGGCCGTTTCGATTTCGCGCGCCTGCCGGCCGCCTTGCGGGACGCCGTCAATGAAGGCGTGCAGGCCGGGCAGGCGCGCCTGCGTTCGCCGCCGGAGCCGCGGGCGGGCAATGCGGGCCTGGTCATGCCGTTGAAGCGGCGCGGGACCTACGGCACCGATTACGCATTGCGCGCGCGGTCGATACGCCTGGCGTGGGTGGCGCCCCTGACCGACGACATGATCCAGGCGCGCGCCGATACCGATAGCGAGGGCCGGCCGCTGGACGGTTCTTTCCGCTACGAGATACGCTTCGAGCGGCTCCAGCAGCCGCCGGTGCGGGGTTTCTGGTCCGTGACGCTGTACAACGACCGCGACGCCCTGCTCGACAACATGGGCAACCGCTATGCGGTCCACATGCGCGACCGGATCGACACGGCGGCCGACGGCACGGCGACGATCTATCTGCAATACGAAGCGCCGGTGGAAGCGCGCACGCGCAACTGGCTGCCGTCGCCGCAGAGCGGGCACTTCTCCTTGGTCCTGCGTCTTTATTGGCCGCGGGAGGCGGCGGTGGAGGGAACGTGGGCCCCGCCGGCGATCCGGCGGGTAAGGTAGAGGGAAGGCCTCAGGCGGCCAACCCGCCCGCCACCGATGCCGCGACCAGCATCACGCCGACCCACAGGTTGGCGCGGAACAAGCCCAGGCCCAGTTCGGGGCGACGCACGTCGAAGCGCAGCAGTTGCCAGCCCAGGTGGATGGCGATCAGGACCATGCCGGCGTAGTACGGCCAGCCCATCCCCACGCCCCAGCCGCCGGCCGCCCACAGCGCGATGGTGGCCACGTAGAACGCGCCGACCCAGGCCTTGCCGGCCTCGCCGAAGCGCAGCGCGGTCGAATGCAGGCCCAGGCGCCGGTCGTCGCGCACGTCGATGTACGCATAGATCGTGTCGTAGCCGATCTGCCAGGCGATGGTCCCGACGTAGACCGCGATCGCGCCCCAGGGCACCATGCCGCGCGTGTCCGACCAGGCCATCAGCATGCCCCAGTTGAAGCACACGCCCAGCACCGCCTGCGGCCAATACGTGAAGCGCTTGCACAGCGGGTAGATGACCACGATGGGCAGCAGCGCCACCGCCAGCCAGCGGCTCAAGGGATTGATGAAGAACAGCAGCGACGCGCACACCGCCAACTGGCCCAGCAGGAACCAGAGCGCCTGGCGCAGCGTCAACTGGCCGCTGGTCAGCGGGCGATAACGCGTGCGCTCGACGTGCTTGTCGATATCGCGATCGAAGATATCGTTCAGCGTGCAGCCGATGCCGCGCATCAGCAGGGCGCCGAGCGAAAACACCGCCAGGCGCAGCAGGTCCGGCCAACCGGCGGCCGCCTGCCCCAGCGCGGCCAGCGCCGGCAGCAGGGTCAGCCAGGTGCCGATGGGCCGGTCCAGCCGGCATAGCCGCGCATAGGGACCCCACGAGCGCGGCAGCCAGCGCGCCACCCAGTCATCGAAAACGATGTCGTTCAGATCGATGGGGCTGGATGATTGCCGCGCCATCGTCACGCGAGCTGCGCCTTGATCAAGCGGGCCAGCGTCGCCACGCCGGTGCGGATCTTGTCTTCCGGCACGGTGACGAAGGACAGGCGCAGCGTGTTGCGGGGCGCCGGCGCGTTGGCGTAGAAGGGCTCGCCGGGAACGAAGGCGACCTTCTCCTCGATGGACTGTTGCAGCAACCGGTTGGTGTCGATGCCTTCGGGCAGCGTGACCCAGATGAACATGCCGCCTTCCGGGCGCGTCCAGGTGGCCGACGACGGGAATTCCTTCTGCAGCGCGTCCAGCATGTAGCCGCATTGCTGGCGATAGAGCTCGCGCACCGTCGGCAGGTGGGTGTCGAGGAAGCCGTCCTTGACGATTTCATACACGGCCATCTGCGTCAGCGTGGCGGTGTGCAGGTCGGTGGCCTGCTTGGCCTGCACCAGCTTGTCGATCAGCTTGCGCGAGGCGGCGATGTAGCCCAGGCGCAGGCCGGGGGCCAGCACCTTGGAGAAGGAACCCATGCGGATCACGTGGGCGCCGGCGTCCGGGGCCAGCGACAGCAGGCTGGGCTCGGGCTCGCCGGCATAGCGCAGTTCGCCGTAGGGATCGTCCTCGACCACCGGCAGGCCCAGGCCGGCGGCGCGCGTGACCAGGGCTTCGCGGCGCTGGCGGCTGAGCGTGCGGCCGGTGGGGTTCTGGAAGTTGGGCAGCGCGTAGAGGAAGCGGGCGCCGCTGGCGTCGGCTTCGGTCAGGGCTTCCGGCACCAGGCCGCCCTCGTCCGAGGCCACGGACACGAAGCGCGGCTGGTACAGGCTGAACGATTGCAGCGCGCCCAGGTAGCTGGGGGTCTCCACCAGCACCTTGCTGTCCTTGTCGACCAGCACCTTGCCCAGCAGGTCCAGCGCTTGTTGGGAGCCCGACACGATGAGGATGTTTTCCGGGGCCACCTTGGCGCCCTTGCTGTTGAGGTCGGCGGCGACCCAGGCGCGCAGCGGCGCGTAGCCTTCGGTCGGGCCGTATTGCAGGGCCGACCGGCCGTTCGAAACCAGTACCTTGTCGAAGGCCGCCCGTACCACGTCTACCGGAAATCCGCTCGGGGCCGGCAGGCCGCCCGCGAAGGAAATGACGTCCGGACGCTCGGTTACCTTGAGGATCTCGCGGATGGCCGAGCTGGTCAGTTGGGTGGCGCGTTCAGAAAAGGAACATTCGGGTTCGAAAGGCTTGTCCATGGATAGGTCTTAGGCTCAAAAGAACAAAAGCAATACGGTGCAATCAACCGGCCGCCCCCATGGGCGGCGAAGGAGCATTGTCCCACTTTTCCGGGGCGGGGCCCCGGCCGGCCAGGGCCGGACCTGGCGTAAAGTGGCGTTTTTCCCCGTCCGCCGGCCGGCCGGACCGCTTTCCGGCCGGCCCTGTCTCCGAATCGCCACATCCATGTTCACCATCGCCACCCCCTCCGCCCAGGACAAGACCGGCCTCTACGCCGAGGTCGCCGCGCAGGCGCGCGCCCTGCTGGACGGCGAGCACGACCGCATCGCCAACGCCGCCAACCTCGCCGCCCTGGTCTACCGCGCCCTGCCGGACCTGAATTGGGCCGGTTTCTATTTCTTCGACGGCCGCGAGCTGGTGCTGGGGCCTTTCCACGGCAATCCGGCTTGCGTGCGCATCGCGCTGGACCGCGGCGTCTGCGGCGCCGCCGCCAGCCAGCGCCGCACCCAGGTGGTGCCCGACGTCCATGCCTTTCCCGGCCACATCGCCTGCGATGCCGCCTCCCGCTCGGAAATCGTGGTGCCGCTGCTGCGGGGGGACGAGCTCATGGGCGTCTGGGACGTGGACAGTCCGCTGCCCGGCCGTTTCGACGAAGCGGACCGCCTCGGCATGGAGGCCTTGTGCCGCGTCTACCTGGACAGCCTGGGGGACGCTGGGTAATATCTTCGGCATCCTGGTACCGACCCATCCCGATATGCCTTTTCACGCTGCCCTCGCCATCGCCCGTCCTGCCCAAGGCAGCGGCGCCGCGTGCCCGGCCAGCCTGAAAAAAGCCAAAAAACAGCCGCTCGTCTGACCGGAGCGCTGTTCCGTCAGAAGAGCGACGGAACAGCCAGCGGCCAGCAGCAGGGCGGCGGCGACAGGGCAGCAACCTCACCCCCCGTGGTGCTTCTTGCGGACTTTTCCCGGTCCTCATGCAAGAAGGAAACGCCATGTTCCACGTCCAGCCGCAAGACCCCTTCCACGGCATCTGGGTGCCGTTGATCACCCCTTTCACCGGCCATCAGGTCGATCATCCCGCGCTGCGGCGCCTGGTGCGCCACTACCGCCGCGCCGGCGTGCACGGGCTGATCGCCTGCGGCACCACCGCCGAGGCGGCCGCCATGGACGCAGCCGAGCAGGCCGCCGTGCTGGACACCATCCTGGCCGAATCGGGCGCCACGCCGGTCGTCATGGGCCTGGCGGGGAACAACCTGCGCCAGGCGCAGGCGCGCGCCCGCGAGTGGGGCGCGCGGCCGATCGCCGGCCTGCTGGCCACCGCGCCGTACTACATCCGTCCCAGCCAGGCCGGGCTGCTGGACTGGTTCGGCGCGCTGGCGGACGCCGCGCCGGCGCCGCTGGTGCTCTACGACATTCCCTATCGCACCGGCGTCGCGCTGGAGCCCGAGACGCTGCTGCGCCTGGCGGCGCATCCCAATATCGCGGCCATCAAGGATTGCGGCGGGTCGCTGGACAAGACCATCGCGCTGATCGCCGACGGCCGGCTGGCGGTGCTGGCGGGCGAGGACATGCAGGCCCTGGCCACCTTGTGCCTGGGCGGGCGCGGCGTCATCGCGGCCTCGGCCCACGTGCGGCCCGACCTGTACGTGGCGCTCTACGACGCCGTGGCGGCGGGGCGCCTGGGGCAGGCGCGCGCCTTGTTCCATGCGCTGGCGCCGGTGATCCGGCTGCTGTACGCGGAGCCCAATCCCGGTCCGGTCAAGGCCTTGCTGGGCCGGCTGCACGGCTTCGACGGCGCCGTGCGCGCACCGCTGGCGGCCCCGGATCCGGCCCTGCTGCGGACCCTGGAAGCGGCCGTGGCGGCGCTGCCCGAGGCGTGAGTCCTGGCCGCGGTGTCGGCCGCCGTCTCCCGCCGGCCGGGGGATGGACTTGCCGGCGGCGCGCAAGTCGTCTAAAAACGGCTGGACCCGCCGCCGCGAGCGGGACGAGAGGAGACAAGATGGGTAGCAAGGCTCACGAAGACCAGCCGGCCGCCAGCGATGGCTGGACGTTCGATTACATCGTCGTCGGCGCCGGCTCGGCCGGCTGCCTGCTGGCCAACCGCCTGACGGCCGACCCGAATACCCGCGTGCTGCTGCTGGAAGCGGGCGGCCCCGACGACTGGCGCTGGATCCACATTCCCGTCGGCTATCTCTATTGCATCGGCAATCCGCGCACGGACTGGTGCTACCGCACCCAGCCCGATCCGGGCTTGAACGGCCGCGCCCTGGGCTACCCGCGCGGCCGCGTGCTGGGCGGCTGCTCCTCCATCAACGGCATGATCTACATGCGCGGCCAGGCCGCCGACTACGACGGCTGGGCGGCCGCCGGCAATACCGGCTGGGGCTGGCGCGACGTGCTGCCTTATTTCACCCGCTGCGAGGACTATCACGGCGACGCCAATGCCTATCACGGCAAGGGCGGCGAGCTGCGGGTCGAGCGGCAGCGCTTGTCCTGGAGCCTGCTGGACGCCTTCCGTGACGCCGCCGGACAGGCCGGCATCCCGCCCGTGAACGACTTCAACCAGGGCGACAACGAGGGCTGTGACTATTTCGACGTCAACCAGCGCCGCGGCGTGCGCTGGAGCGCTTCGCGCGCCTTCCTGCGGCCCATCGCCAACCGTCCCAACCTGAAAGTGGTGACCGGCGCGCATGTCACCCGGCTGGCGTTCTCGGGGCGCCGCGTGGAGGGCGTGCACTTCCAGGGCGACGACGGCCGCGACCGCGTGGCGGTGGCGCGCGCCGAGGTCGTGCTGGCGGCCGGCGCCATCGGCTCGGCCCAATTGCTCCAGGTGTCGGGCATCGGCCCGGCCTCCGCGCTACAGAACCTGGGCATTCCGGTGGTGCAGGACCTGCCGGGCGTGGGCGAGAACCTGCAGGACCATCTGCAACTGCGCCTGGTCTACAAGGTGACCGGCGCCAAGACGCTGAACGCCATCGCCGGCACCCTGTGGGGCAAGGCCATGATGGGTCTGCAATATGTCTTCGCCAAGCGCGGGCCCCTGACCATGGCGCCGTCGCAGCTCGGCGCCTTCGCGCGCTCGGGGCCGGAACAGACCCGGGCCAACGTCGAATACCACGTGCAGCCGCTGTCGCTGGAGAAATTCGGCGACCCGCTGCACGCCTTTCCCGCCTTCACGGCGTCGGTGTGCAACCTGCGGCCGACCAGCCGCGGCCATGTGCGCATCGTGTCGCCGTCGGCGCAGGACCATCCGCACATCCAGTGCAACTACCTGGCGACGCAGGAAGACCGCCAGGTCGCCGCCGACAGCGTGCGCCTGACCCGCCGCATCGTGGCCCAGCCGGCGCTGGCGCGTTACAAGCCGCAGGAATACCGGCCCGGCGCGGAGTTCGATACCGATGAGGACCTGATGCGCGTGGCCGGCGACATCGGCACGACCATTTTCCATCCGGTGGGAACGTGCAGGATGGGCGTGGACGACCGCGCGGTGGTCGACCCCCGGCTGCGGGTGCGGGGCGTCCAGGGGCTGCGCGTCATCGATGCGTCCGTCATGCCCACCATCACCTCGGGAAACACCAATTCGCCGACCATCATGATCGCGGAGAAGGGCGCGGCGATGATGCTGGAGGACGCCGGCGCGGCGGCCTGACCGGGGCCGCGCCCGGGGCGCCGTGCGGGGCGGTCCTCAATGTTAAAATTCACGACTTTCCCGCTTTTTTGCCGGCCTCGCCGCGGCCCCGGGAGCTTTGTCCTGGAATAGCGCGAGCGATTTTTTTGTGCCGGCGCCCTGGGGGTCGAACCATGCCCATCTACGCTTACAAGTGCGGCGCCTGCGGTTACGCCAAGGACGTCCTGCAAAAAATCTCCGACGCGCCGCTTACCGTCTGCCCCGAATGCGGGGCCAGCGCCTTTTCCAAGCAGGTCACCGCCGCCGGCTTCCAGCTCAAGGGCTCGGGCTGGTACGTGACCGATTTCCGCAATAACGGCAGCGGCATCGCGGCTGGCGGCGCCGCCGCCCCGGCGGCCAAGAAAGACGAGGCGGCCCCGGCCGCCGACAGCGCCGCGGCCGCCAAGCCGGCCGAGTCGTCCGGCGCGGCGACGCCGGCGGCTGCGCCGGCGCCTGCCGCGCCGGCCGCTTCCTGACGTCCGCGATGTCGATGCGCGTCTTCAAGAAGTACTTCATCACCGGGCTGCTGATCTGGGTGCCCCTGGTCATCACGGTGTGGGTGCTGGGCGTGCTCGTGGCCACGCTGGAGGGGTTTGTCCCCAATTTCCTGTCGGCGGAATCCCTGTTCGGGGTGGACATCCCGGGTTTCCGCTTCGTGCTGGTGATCGTCGTGGTCCTGCTGACGGGCGTATTCGCCGCCAACCTGCTGGGCCGCACCCTGGTCGAGCAGTGGGAAAAGATCGTCGGCCGCATCCCCCTGGTGCGCTCCATCTACAACTCGGTCAAGCAGGTCAGCGACACCGTGCTGGCGCCCAACGGGCAGGCTTTCCGCAAGGCGGTGCTGATCCAGTACCCGCGCCATGGCTCCTGGACCATCGCCTTCCTGACGGGCACGCCCAGCGGCGAGGTGGCGGAGCACTTGCAAGGCGACCACGTCAGTGTCTACATTCCCACTACGCCCAACCCGACCTCCGGATTTTTCCTGATGATGCCGCGCAGCGACGTCATCGATCTGCACATCAGCGTGGACGCCGCGCTGAAGTACGTGGTTTCCATGGGCGTCGTGGCGCCCCCGCCGCCCGCCGGCCATGCGCCCGCCCCCGTGCCGCCCGGCGTCGTCCCGACGGCCCCGGGCGCGCGCCGGCCCGGCAACGACGGACCGGAAGGGCCCGCGCAATAAGCAGGCGCCCCGGAACGGCCCCCCTTCATCGTGACGCTTCCTTCGTGACGCCCCAACAAAGTTAATAACGGAGTTTTCCCGCATGCGTACCTGCTACACCGGCCAGGTTTGCCGTGACCACCTCGGTCAGACCGTTACCCTGTTCGGCTGGGTAAACCGCCGCCGCGACCACGGCGGGGTGATTTTCATCGACCTGCGCGACCGTGCGGGCCTGGCGCAGATCGTCTTCGATCCGGACAACGCCGCCTTCGCCACCGCCGAACGCCTGCGCAACGAGTTCTGCGTCAAGGTCACGGGCCTGGTGCGCCTGCGTCCGGAAGGCACCGCCAATGCCGAACTGGCCTCGGGCGAAGTCGAAGTGCTGTGCAAGGAAGTGGAAATCCTCAACGCCTCGGTGACGCCGCCGTTCCAGTTGGACGACGACAACCTGTCGGAAACCACCCGCCTGACGCACCGCGTGCTGGACCTGCGCCGCCCGCAAATGCAGCGCAACCTGATGCTGCGCTACCGCGTCTCCATCGAGGTGCGCAAGTTCCTGGACGGCCTGGGCTTCATCGACATCGAAACCCCCATGCTGACCAAGAGCACGCCCGAAGGCGCCCGCGACTACCTGGTGCCGTCGCGCGTGAACCCCGGCATGTTCTTCGCGCTGCCGCAGTCGCCCCAGTTGTTCAAGCAGATGCTGATGGTGTCGGGCTTCGACCGCTACTACCAGATCACCAAGTGCTTCCGCGACGAGGACCTGCGCGCCGACCGCCAGCCGGAATTCACCCAGATCGATTGCGAAACCTCGTTCCTGAACGAATTCGAGATCCGCGAGATCTTCGAAGGCATGATCCGCCACGTCTTCAAGGTGGTGCAGAACGTCGACCTGCAGGACCCCTTCCCCACGATGACGTGGACCGAAGCCATGCGCCGCTACGGCTCGGACAAGCCGGACCTGCGCGTGTCGCTGGAGTTCACCGACATCGGCGACATCATGCGTGACGTCGACTTCAAGGTCTTCGCCTCGGCCGCCACCGCGCCGGGCAGCCGCGTGGTCGCCCTGCGCGTGCCGGGCGGCGCGGCCCTGTCGCGCAGCGAAATCGACAGCTACACCCAGTTCGTCGGCATCTACGGCGCCAAGGGCCTGGCCTGGATCAAGGTCAACGAAGTGGCCAAGGGCCGCGACGGCCTGCAATCGCCCATCGTGAAGAACATCCATGACGCCGCGCTGACCGAGCTGATCAAGCGCACCGGCGCCCAGGACGGCGACATCATCTTCTTCGGCGCCGACCGCGAGAAGGTCGTCAACGACGCCATCGGCGCGCTGCGCATCAAGATCGGCCACAGCGAATTCGGCAAGTCCACCGGCCTGTTCACGGCCGGCTGGCGCCCGCTGTGGGTGGTCGACTTCCCGATGTTCGAATACGACGAGGAAGACGCCCGCTACACCGCCGCCCACCACCCCTTCACCAGCCCGAAGGACGGCCACGAGGACTTCCTGGAGAGCGATCCCAGCAAGGCCTACGCCAAGGCCTACGACATGGTGCTGAACGGCTGGGAAATCGGCGGCGGCTCGGTGCGTATCCACCGCGAGGAAGTCCAGAGCAAGGTGTTCCGCGCGCTGAAGATCGGCGCCGAGGAAGCGCGCGAGAAGTTCGGCTTCCTGCTCGACGCCCTGCAATACGGCGCGCCCCCGCACGGCGGCATCGCCTTCGGCCTGGACCGCATCTGCACCATGATGAGCGGCGCCGAATCGATCCGCGACGTCATCGCCTTCCCCAAGACCCAGCGCGCCCAGGACCTGCTGACGCAGGCCCCGTCCGCGGTCGACGAGAAGCAGTTGCGCGAATTGCACATTCGCCTGCGCAACGCCGAAGTCAAGTAAATGCGGTAATCTCGGTAGCATGAATACCGGGACGCGGCGCCTGCTGGAGCTTCCACGGGCGCCGCGTTTGTTTTGTGCGCATGCCGGCGGCGCGGGGACCGTTCCCCGGGTAGGTTTCCCTTGCGTCGGCGGGCGCCGTTTTCTGGAGTAGTGTCCACGCATCATGTCGATACTGCGCGTCGTCAGCTACAACATCCACAAGGGCAAGTCCGCGCTGGGCGCGCGCGATTCGCTCAAGGAATTGCGCCTGGGCCTGTACGGCCTGCGTCCCGACCTGGTCTTCCTGCAGGAAGTGCAGGGCCGCAATGACAGCCGCAGCGTCATCGACGCCCAGCACATGTCGCTGGGCGCGGCGCTGCACATGGAGGTCTGCTATGGCCGCAATGCGGTGCGCAGCGCCTCGGACCACGGCAATGCGCTGCTCTCGCGCTATCCCATCCTCGACCACGAGAACCAGGATATTTCCGATCACCGCATGGAGCAGCGCGGGCTGCTGCACGCGCGCGTGAGCATCAAGGGCCACGACGTGCATTGCTTCGTGGTGCACCTGGGCCTGTTCGCCGGCAGCCGCGAGCGGCAGATCCAGGCGCTGACCGACCGCATCGAACGACTGGTGCCCAACGGCGCGCCCATGCTGATCGCCGGGGACTTCAACGACTGGGGCGACCGGCTGTCGCCGCTGTTCGTCCAGCACCTGGGCGTCTACGAGGTGTTCTCGCACGCGCCGCGTTCGCACGGCGGCGACATTCCGCGCCTGCGCGATTCCATGCGGCGCCTGACCAACGTGCTGCGCGGGGTGCCCAACAGCCTGGCCATGCTGGAACGCCACAACCTGGTGTCCATGGACGGCAACTACCGCATCGCGCCGCCGCCGCGCACCTTTCCCGCCGTCTTTCCCTGGTTCCGCCTGGACCGCATCTACCAGCGCGGCTTCGCCGTGCGCAGCGCGCGCGTGCTGCGCGGCCGCGCCTGGTCGCGCCTGTCCGACCATGCTCCCTTGCTGACCGAACTGGAAATTCCGTGACCGCCCGTGCCTTGCGAGTGAATTGGACGGAAGGCAACGCCATCCGCCTGTTGATGAACGGCGCGGATTTCTTCCCGGCCTTGTGCGAGGCCATCGACAGGGCGCGCCATAGCGTGCACCTGGAAACCTACATCTTCACGCTGGACCGCACCGGCCGCCGTGTCCTGGAGGCGCTGGAACGCGCGGCCGCGCGCGGCATACGCGTGCGCGTGGTGGTCGACGGTTTCGGCAGCCAGGAAACCGGCGATGCCGTGGCCGCGCGCATCAAGGCGGCGGGCGGCGACTGCCGCATCTTCCGGCCGGAACCGCACTGGCTCAAGCGTCTGGTGTTCTCGCGCAGCCGCCTGCGGCGCCTGCATCGCAAGGTGGCCGTGGTGGATGCCGAGGTCGCTTTCGTCGGCGGCATCAACATCGAGGACGACTACGACGACGTGGCACTGACCGAGGAAATCGCCGCGAATCCGCGCTTCGATTTCGCCGTGGAGGTGCGCGGGCCGCTGGTGCCCTATGCCGTGCACGCGCAGGACCTGCTGTGGGTGCGCCTGAACTGGGCCTCGGTGCGGCGCGATCCTCGCCAGTGGCGGCGGCCGACGCAGTGGCGCCGCCTCAAGCGGCCGGCGGACGCGCCGCCCCAGCCGGCCGTCGGATCCCTGCGCGCCGCGCTCGTGCTGCGCGACAACCTGCGTTTCCGCAATACGTTCGAGCGGGCGTATCTGTACGGCATCGCCCGCGCGCGCGAGGAAATCCTCATCGCCAGCGCCTACTTTTTCCCGGGCGTGCGTTTTCGCAAGGCGCTGGCGCGGGCCGCCGCGCGCGGCGTGCGGGTGCGCCTGCTGCTGCAAGGCAAGATCGAATACCGCATGCAGTACTACGCCACGCATGCGCTGTACGAGGAATTGCTGCGCGCCGGCATCGAGATCTACGAATACATGCCCAGCTTCCTGCATGCCAAGGTGGCGGTCATCGATCACATGGCGACGGTGGGGTCGTCCAATCTGGATCCTTTCAGCCTGCTGCTGGCGCGCGAGGCCAACGTCGTGGTCGACGACCCCCATTTCGCGGAAGACCTGCACAAGCGCCTGGAGGCCGAGATCGCGCGCGGCGGCCGCCAGGTGCATAGCGTGGAGTACGCGCGGCGCGGCTGGCTGCGCCGTTGCGTGGACACCGTTTCCTACACGCTGCTGCGGCTGGGCGTGGCCTTGACGGGGCAGTCGGGCCGTTACTGAGGCGCAGGCCGGGGCACCGCCCGCATCATCCCGTGCGGCGGACAAGGACGGGGCGCCCGCGTTATGCTGGCCCTTACGTTGAATGGATCAATGCACGGATGCGCCGCCGCGGGCCGCGGCAGCGCCAGGAGAAAGAGGCATGGAGACAGCCAGGCATTCCCCCGCTGAGCCCGACGTCACGGCGCCCGCCGCGCGCATACGCAAGGTCGCCGTGCTCGGCGCCGGCGTGATGGGCGCGCAGATCGCCGCGCATTGCGTCAACGCCGGTTTTCCGGTGCTCTTGTACGACTTGCCCGCGCAGGGCGCCGACCGCAGCGCCATCGCGCGCAAGGCCGTGGCCGGACTGGCCAGGCTGAATCCCGCGCCGCTGGCGCTGCCCGCCCTGGCGCAACACATCGAACCGCTCAACTATGACGAGCACCTGGACCGCCTGCACGAATGCGATCTCGTCATCGAGGCCATCGCCGAGCGGCTCGACTGGAAGGAGCAGCTCTACCGCCTGATCCTGCCGGCGCTGGGGCCGCATGCGACGCTGGCCAGCAATACCTCGGGCCTGTCGCTCGCCGACCTGGCCACCAGCCTGCCCGAGGACGTGCAGCCGCGCTTTTGCGGCGTGCATTTCTTCAACCCGCCGCGCTACATGCCGCTGGTCGAATTGATACCCGGGCCGCGCACCGCTCCCGAGCTGCTGGACCGCCTGGAGACCTTCCTGGTCGCCGATCTCGGCAAGCGCGTCGTGCGCGCGAAGGACACGCCCAATTTCGTGGGCAACCGCATCGGCGTATTCGGCATCATGGCGGCCATGATCGAGGCCGATCGCCACGACCTCGGCTACGACATGGTCGACGAGCTGACCGGCAAGCGCCTGGGCCGCGCCAAGTCGGGCACCTTCCGCACGGCGGACGTGGTCGGCCTGGACACCCTGGAGCACGTCATGCGCACCATGCAGGACGGGCTGCCCGACGATCCTTTCCACGCCGCCTTCGCCACGCCGCCGGTGCTGGCCGAGCTGTTGCGCCAGGGCGCGCTGGGCCAGAAGGCCGGCGCCGGGTTCTATCGCAAGGCGGGCAAGACTATCCTGCGCCTGGACCCGAAGACCCGCGACTACGTGCCGGCCGACGCGCGCCTGGACGAGCAGGTCGCCGCCGCGCTCGCGCAGCGCGATCCCGCGCGCCGGCTACAGGCCTTGCGCGCCTGCGATCACCCGCAGGCGCGCTTCGTATGGGCCTTGTTGCGCGATACCTTCCATTACGCCGCCGTGCACCTGGCCGATATCGCGGAAACCGCGCGCGACCTGGACCAGGCCATGCGCTGGGGCTTCGGCCACGCGCAAGGGCCTTTCGAGGTCTGGCAGGCCGCCGGCTGGCTACAGGTGGCGCGCTGGATCCAGGACGACATCGACCAGGGACATGCCCTGGCGGCCACGCCTTTGCCGGCCTGGGTCTTCGAAGGCCCCGTGGCGCAGGCCGGCGGCGTGCACACGCCGGCCGGTTCGTGGAATCCCACGCGCGGCGCATTCCAGGCGCGCCGCGCATTGCCGGTCTATGCCACGCATCTGGCGCCGCCGCTGCTGGTGGGCGAGGCGGCCGGGGAGGTGGGCGACACGGTGCACGAGGATGCCGATCTTCGCCTGTGGACCGCGCCCGCGCCGGGACGCCAGGACGTGCTCATCGCCTCCTTCAAGACCAAGATGCACACCATCAGCCCGGCCGTGACGGCGGGCCTGCTGCGCGCGATCGACCTGGCCGAGGCCCGCTACCGCGGCCTGGTGATCTGGCAGGACGGCGAGCCGTTCTCCGCCGGCGCCGACCTGCAGGCCATGCTGCCGGCCTTCATGCAGGGCGGCGGCGCCGCCATCGAGCCCATGGAGCGCGACCTGCAGCGCGTGGCGCAACGCATGCGCAATGCCCAGGTGCCCACCGTCGTCGCCTTGGCGGGACTGGCCTTGGGCGGCGGCTGCGAAATCGCCGTGCATGCGTCGGCGCGGGTGGCGCACATGGAGACTTACATCGGCCTGGTGGAAGTCGGCGTCGGCCTGGTGCCGGGCGCGGGCGGCCTGGCCTACTGCGCGCGCCGCGCCGCCGAATTGCGCGCGGCCAGCGCGCCGGAAGCGCCGCTTCTATGGTTCGTCCAGAAGTTCGCGCAGGCCGTGGCGACCGCGCAGGTCTCGCGTTCCGCCCTGGACGCGCGCGAGATCGGCTACCTGCGCGAAAGCGACCCCGTCGTGCCGCATCCCGACGCCTTGCTCCACGCCGCCTTGCAGCAGGCGGGCGCCTTGGCCGACGCCGGCTGGCGGCCGCCGCTGCCGCAAGCCTTCCCGGTGGCCGGGCGCGACGGCATCGCCACGCTGACCGCGCAACTGGTGAATCTGCGCGACGGCGGCTTCATCTCCGCCTACGACTACGAACTGGGTTTGGCCGTGGCGGAAGTCATATGCGGCGGGGACGTCGATCCGGGATCGCTGGTGGACGAGGAATGGATGCTGGCGCAGGAGCGGCGGGCTTTCCTGCGGCTGCTGGGCCAGCCCAAGACCCAGGAGCGCATTGCGGGCATGCTCAAGACGGGCAAGCCGGTGCGGAATTGAAGGGCTGGCGCTCGACAGCCTGGATAGTGGCTTTCGGCGGCTCATAAATCGAGGAAATGCCATGACTCGGACTTTGCAAGATGCCTATATCGTCGCGGCGACCCGCTCGCCGGTCGGCAAGGCGCCGCGCGGCGCGCTGCGCACGATGCGCCCGGACGACCTGTTGGCGCACGTCATCCGCGCCGCGCTGGCTCATGTGCCGACGCTGGACCCCGGTGTCATCCAGGACGCCGTGATCGGCTGCGCCCGGCCGGAAGGTCCGCAAGGCCTGAACGTTGCTCGCCTGGCCGCGCTGCTGGCCGGCTTGCCCGACACCGTCGCCGGCATGACCGTGAACCGCTTCTGCGCCTCCGGCCTGAGCGCCATCGCGCTGGCGGCGGATCGCATCCGGGTCGGCGAGGCCGACGTCATGCTGGCGGGCGGCACGGAATCCATGAGCCAGGTGCCGATGATGGGCTACGCGCCGTCCTTCTCGCCATCCGTGTTTGCCCATGATGAAAACATCGGCATCGCCTATGGCATGGGCCTGACCGCCGAACGCGTGGCGCGGCAGTGGCAGGTCTCGCGCGAAGACCAGGACGCCTTCGCGCTGCGCTCGCACCAGCACGCGCTGGCCGCGCAGAAGGCGGGCGAGTTCGACGCGGAGATCAGCAGCGTGCCGGTGATGCTGCGCGCGCCCGATCTATCGCAGGGCATGGGCCAGCCCGTGCACGCCGGCATCGCATTCTCGCGCGACGAAGGCCCGCGCGAAGACACCTCCGCCGAGGCCCTGGCGCGCCTGAAACCCGTCTTCGCCGCGGGTGGCAGCGTCACGGCCGGCAACAGCTCGCAGACCTCGGACGGCGCCGCCGTCCTGCTGCTGGCCTCCGAGCGCGCCGTGCGCGACCATGGCCTGACGCCGCTGGCGCGCTACGTCGGCTGCGCCGTGCGAGGCGTCGCGCCGGAGATCATGGGCATAGGCCCGCGCGCCGCCATCCCGGCCGCGCTGGACCAGGCCGGCCTGTCCCTGGACCAGATCGACTGGATAGAACTGAACGAGGCCTTCGCCGCGCAATCGCTGGCGGTCATCCGCGACCTGGGCCTGGACCCGGACAAGGTCAACCCCCTGGGCGGCGCCATCGCCCTGGGCCACCCCCTGGGCGCCACCGGCGCCATCCGCGCGGCGACGCTGGTGCATGGCTTGCGGCGCCGGCAGTTGAAGTACGGCATGGTGACCATGTGCGTGGGGACGGGGATGGGAGCGGCGGGGGTGTTTGAGCGGGTTTGAATCGGCGCGTGTGCCTGTGCTGGATCCGCCACATGCCGCCATCGTAAGACACGGACGGGCGTTATGCCATGAGGTATGACGCGAGTGATGGCAAGGGGCTGGCAGGGAGCGAAGAGCATCAGGACATTTCGACTTTCAGTCTATGATTGCAAATCCGCAAAAGGAGACGAGAGAGCGCTTTGGAATCGGTGGGGCAGCACGGCGTAAAAGGACGGTTCAGGTTCGACTTGTTGATCTGGCTTGTTTTCATAGGCCTGACCAGCCTTGGCCTGATTCATCGCTACGGTTTTCACGACTTCATCGTGCAGTCATTGTGGGCTGAGGACGGGCCGATCTTCTTCAACGGCGCCCAGACGTACGGAGTAGGATCGTTTGTCACCCCGTATGCGGGATATCTGCATGTCTATGCCCGCTTCTTTGCCCTGGTAGCAGGTATCTTTCCGCTCATAGCGGTGCCTTATGTGTACTTTTCGGGCTGGCTCTGCGCGGTCCTGCTGGCGTTCTGGGCATTCAAACGGGTCGTTCCAGACAGCAACGCCGGTATCGCCGGCGCCGCTACCGCTGTCGTAGGCATGGGGATGATGCTGTCCCAGCCGCACGGCGGCGAAACGTTCCTGACGCTGACCAATGCCCAATGGTGGTTGGCTATCGCTCTAGCCCTGATCTGCTGCCATCCCTCCCGATTCGGCGCGCGCACGCTACCTTTGGTGGCCGTGATGTCGTTGACCGGTCCTTTCTCCATCCTCTATGCACCCGTCGCGGCATTCGTCGGCTGGCGGGAAAAGCAATGGCGGATCGCGTCGGTAGTATTGGCAGGTGCCGCCATACAGGTCTTTTTCCTGCTCACATCTCCGCGAGCTGTTGGTCACGCCGACGGAGACTTGCATCATTGGACCGCGGCCTTACTCACGTTCCTGAAGTTCGGTATCCAGAAGCCCGCCGTCGGCATCGCAGGCATGGCGTTCTGGGTCTTGTTGTTGCTAAGCCTGTACAAGACCAGCGTGAACCGGCTGATGCTGATCGTTTGCGCCGTCGTGGTTTATGCGGCAGGGCTCTACAGCATCAAGAATATGCCGAGCGTGATCAGTCCGATAGGAAATGGCTCCCGCTATTTCGTCGTTCCGTACGCGCTCGTCATTGCCTGTGTAGCGCTACAGGTGCAGCAGAAAAAGTGGATAGCGATTCTGGCGGCAATCTTTCTTGTAGTGCCTGTCGCCAGCCAGATAAACAAGCGCTTTCCGCAAGAGGACAGGTACTACGAACAATACGCTGCGCTGTCGAAGTATGAGCCCAATTTGACGATTCCATTGCCCCCCGTGATACCTGGCAACGATTGGCCCATGGACATCCGCAATCGACAGGTCCGGGATGCGAGCAACCATTCGGTGCTGCCGGCGAGGGTAGATCAACGAACCTTCCGCGTCGCCGCCAACGTTTGCGGTGGGGCCAAGGGCGCCGCTGTTGTCGCCGACGCCGTCTTGCCCGTCCCTGGCGAAGTCGCTGTCGAATGGGTTTCCGCTGGAGGCCAGAATCATTCCGCACGCAGATCCTATCCGGCTGGCAGCGACCGTATCCAGCTCGCCTTTGCCAAAGAGGACGAGCCGGTGCAGGTGATGCTTACCTACTCCGCGGCCGGCGCGGCAATGGAAGTGAGCAACGTGAAGCTCATATGCCTATGAGCGCGCCGGGCCGCCCCAAGCGCGAATCCTCCCTCGGGGAGGAGGCGCGCAGCGCCAGGAGGGTAGTCCAGTGATCGCAGCCCTTCCACCTGCTTACGTATTTTGCAGGGCAGGGTAAGTGAAGAAGAAGAAATGCGCGGCATTCAAACCGAAATGCGCAAGCACCGCCGCGCGCAGGCCGCCTCTACGATAGGCGTAGCCATATGCCACGCCGGCGACGGCAGCGAGCAGCATCCATTCCCATCCGCCGGCATAGTGTGCCAGTGCGAAGAGGATGGTCGATGCGAACCATGCGCCATTGCGCGCCGCTTCCTTGTTGCCCAGCAGGCGGGACAGCCCGCCCTGCACGTAGGCGCGGAAGAAGGCTTCCTCGGCCAGGCAAACCAGCAGCAGATTATTTATCGCCCAGATCAGCGTGTAGGAAGGCACTTTCGGCGCCCAATCTACCAGCCCCAACGCAACGGCCAACATCATGCAGACGGGCACGGCCAACAGCAGTGCGAGACCCGCGGCGGGAAGCGCATGCCGCCAGCAACGGCGATGCATCGTCCAGGGCAGCGCCAGCACGACCCAGAATCCGGCCAGCGGCTTGTCCAGATTCAAATACATCGTAAAAGGCGTGGCATCCGCCGTTATGCGCGTGGCGTTGATCACCATCGGATTCTCGAAACCGGGCAGCATATGGGCCGCCAATGCGACGGCCATCGCGACATAGACGGCGTGGCCGAAGACGCGTTGCAGGCATGGCCTGCGGGCCTGGACCGAGTAGCCCATGGCGTACAGGACGGCCAGTATGACCAGCGCTTCCCAGGAGAGCCGCAAACCCAGCACGGCGGCCGTATAGCCGCAGGCCAGCAGCAGCGGGGTGTGGACCTGCCAGCGCAGCGGCTGTAGCCATGCGCATGCCGCGGCCAGGAAAATGCAGGCCCAGGTCAGCCAGGCCAAAGGGTCGTACAACATATGACGTTTTCCATCGTGAGATTAAGCGGTACATCGGCGTGCCACACGTCGGCGCACCGCAATCGCGCACGACGTCAGCGGAGGACGGGAAGCCTCACCAGGCCCAATGCCAGCGCGGTGCCGGCCAATACCACCGCGGCGCCCGCCAGCATGTTGGACGTGACGATTTCGTTCAAAAAGAACGCGCCCCAGAACACGCCGAAGATAGGTACCAAAAACGTCACGCTGATCGCGCCGATCGGTCCCACATTGGCGATAAGCCGGAAAAACAACACATAAGCCAAGCCCGTGCAGGCCAGCGCCAGCAGGAGGGTGGCGCTCCAGGCGTGAAAGGAAACGGGCTGCGCCGGCCAGGTCCAGATCGCGAAGGGCAGCAGCGTCAAGGCCGAGGCGAGCATGCTGCCGGTGGCGTTGGTCAACGGGTCGACGCCGAACAGGTAGCGCTTGGCGCAATTGGCGGAGATGCCATAGCAAACGGGCGCCAGCAAGGCGGCCAGGACGGCCAGGCCGCTGCCGTCGGCGCCGAAATTGAATTTGTCCCAGACGAGAACGACGATACCCGCCAGCCCCAGGGCCATACCCGCCACCCGCGAAGCCGGCAGCCGGTCGCCCAGCCAGATCCAACCTATGGCCGCGCCCCACATCGGCGTGACGGCATTGGCGATGGACAGGAAACCCGCGCCCAGTTGCTGGGCGGCATAGGCGTAGAGAATGAAGGGCAGGGTGGCGTTGAAGGTGCCGACGACGAAGATCGCCTTCCAGTGGCGCAGCAGCACGCGCGTCTTGTGTTGCCAGAACAACAGGGGCAGCAGCGCCAGCGCGGCGAGGCCGACGCGTAATGCGATCAAGGCGGCAGGGCCGAATTCCGGCACGCCGATGCGCATGAACAGGAACGATCCGCCCCAAACGGCGGCCAGGACGAGCAGGTCGGTGATATCGCGGCTACGCATGGCGGGCAAAGGCTCGAGGCCTCCAGGGCCTGGGGCCGCAAGCATATCACCCGGGGCGGCTTACTCCTGAACGGCAGCGTCTACCGTCAGAAAACCGTGAACCGCGTGGTCGATATTCAGGTAAAGAAGGTGTGATAGCCCACGAACACCAGCAATACCGCCATCACCGCGGCCCACGACCAGGGGGAATTCTGCAGGCCGCGAGGTTCGGGCTCGGCCGGCGCGGGCGGGGGCGCTACCCGGGGCTGCCGCGACATGTAATCGATGAAGGAAGCGAAGAATTTCTCGACGATTTTCTCGGCCGCCTTCAGCAGGGTGGCCTCGCCGATTTCGCCCAGTTTGCCGCCGGCCATCGCTGCTACCGTATAGGACAGGCGGGTGCCGTCGTCCTTCGGCGTCAGGTTGACCTGGGCGGTGCCGATCGCCAGGCCGGCCGCCGCGCCCTTGCCCTCGAAGACAAGGGTGCACCCGTGAGGCGCATTGACGTCCGAAAGCAGAACCTCGCCTTCGTAATCCGCGCCCAGACCGGCCACCTTGGCGCGCACGGTAAAGGCATATTCCGTCGGCGATTTGCATTCCACCTGTACACAACCGGGGATGCATTCCCGCAGAACGGAACAACTGGTCAGCGCTTCCCAGGTTTGATGCTGGGTCGACGGAATCCATTGAGCATCTGAAATGCGCATGGCTGTCTCCTTTTTTATGGAGTTTTAGCCATTCTGTACCTGTTCAGATGCTCCGTCTATGGGATTGTCCATAGCTGCTCGTTGCAGAATGTGACGCAGCCAGCAGCCAAGCCACGCTCACCGCGTAAAAAGAGACCGTGCGCATTCCGCGGAACATGAGCTCGGTCAGGCCGAATATGGCGAAGCCGAGGCAGAAAGCCAGCCCCATGGCCGCCGCTACCCTGTATTCCTGCGGAATGCCATTGCGGATCAATCGCTTGAAGAAAATCCACGCCGGCGCGAAATAGGCCAGCAGCAGGGCGATTGCACCCAAAATGCCCGTCGTGGCGAGCGTATAGAGCGGGTCGCTGTGCGCTTCACCGAAATTTTGTGCGACATAGGTTGACACGCCGCGGCCTTCCTCCGCCTGGAGGCGGGCAGCGAAGGGCTTGCCGCCGCCGACGCCCAGGAGGGGCTCGTCCTCGAACATGCGCCAGGCGGCGCCCCAGAGCTGCAGTCGTATGCACATAGAGCTGTTCGTCAAGGGCGCCACTTCACATTTGCGCAATTCGGTAACGCCCATCTCGACCCGATGGCGCAGCGCGGAACTGCTGGCGCCCACGGCCGCCGCCACGGCCAGGGCGATGAAACAGGCCGCGATCGCCTTGCGGCGCCCCGCCTTGTGGGCGAAAAGGGCCACGCCGATCAGGATGAAGACGGGCACCGCCATCCAGCCCGTGCGGGTCTGGGTCAGGATGAAACCGTAAAACGCCGCGACGGCGGTGACGAGCTTGACGGCGAATTCGGTGCGCGCGTACCGCGTGAGGCGCCAGCCAAGCGAAAACACCACGAGCACGCCAAACAGCAGCAACAAATTGCCGTAGCCGACGGCGTTGTACTCCTCGGTTTCGGGGCGTCCCTGGGTTTCCCAGGCCAGTTTGGCGACGGTAATGGCGGCCACCCAGCCGGCCGCGGCAAAACCCAGGATGGGATACCATAAATCCCGTTCATCCAGGCGCCGCAACGCCGCCAGGCAGATGAGCATGCCCAGCACCAGCCGGCCGGCGCGCTCGAATTCGGACCCCGACCCGGAGGCGAAGTGATGCCCGCCCTGGCTGGCCAGTACCGCCGCCAGCGTAACGGCAATGCATGCCGCCAGCGTCTTGTAGCCTCGCAGACTGCCGTCCGGCGGGGCGGGCAGACAGGCCAGCGCAGCCAGGCTGGAGGCCAGCAGCACGTAAAACAAGGCGCTGCCGCCTTGAGACGTCGCCATCAGCATCACCGGTAACAAGCCGAGAGATCCGTTAAGCAATATGGAGAGGATGCAATAGCGGCGAGTTTTGGTCATGAAGACGTGACATAACGCAAGTAAAGGTGGCAGGCAGATTACCGGAATTCGCAGTAAAATCAGCGAGCTATCTGACGGGGTAATGATAGCTGATGCCGGGCAGGTCCAGGATCGTGATTCCGCGTATCACTGTTTTGGTAATCAGCCGACCCTACAAAAACCTCATATAAGTATTAGGGTAGGTGCCCGTTCATGCTTTACGTGTCGATCGCTTTCATCGTGTCCGCGGTATTTACGCTGCTGACGCTGCGTTTCGGCCATTGGCATGCCCGGTATACCTCGGATCATGACATGACCGGGGTGCAAAAATATCACGTGCGCCCGGTGCCCCGCATTGGGGGTGTTTCGCTGTTTATCGCGATGCTGGTGGTCTGTGCCGTCGCGGCCTGGCGCGAACCATTCCTATTGAAGCAGTTGCTGCTGCTGCTGCTGGCCAGCCTGCCGGCGTTCGCCGGCGGCTTGGCCGAGGACGTCACCAAGCGGGTCCGCGCGAGCGTGCGCCTGCTGCTCGCCATGGCGGCGGGTGGCCTGGGGTATTACTTCCTGGGCGCGGCGGTCGTCCGGCTGAACATCGTCGGCATCGACTGGCTGCTGCAATTCACGGCCGTATCGGTACTGTTCACCATGATTGCCGTTGGCGGCGCGGCCAATGCGATCAATATCATTGACGGCTATAACGGCTTGGCCGCGGTCGTTTCGGTAATGATTTTGGCCGGGCTCGGCTATGTGTCCTATTATCTGGGCGATCGTTTGCTGGTTGTGGCTTCGGTCGGAATGATAGGCGCCATCGCCGGATTCCTAGTTTGGAATTATCCACGCGGCCTGATTTTCCTGGGGGATGGCGGCGCCTATTTCATCGGATTTTTTATTGGCGAGCTTTCGGTATTGATGCTTTATCGGCATCCGGATGTTTCGGCTTGGTTTCCGTTGCTGCTGTGTATTTATCCGGTTTTCGAGACATTATTTTCGATTTATCGAAAGCGCTGGCTGCGTGGCCGGTCTCCCGGCATGCCGGACGGCGTGCATCTGCACATGCTCGTTTATAAGCGGCTGGTGCGATGGGCGATAGGGTCGTCGGCGGTAAAAGATAAAGTACAACGCAATGCCATGACCTCTCCGTATTTGTGGGTCTTGTCCTCGCTGGCGGTCATCCCCGCCGTCTGCTTCTGGCAGTACGAGTATGTATTGATGGGTTTCGTGGCCCTTTTTTCCATCGTCTATCTGAGCCTCTACCGGACCTTGGTACGTTTTGCCTCCCCGCGATGGTTGATGGTAAAGAAAGAGGCCGACAAGCCGTGAGTATTGGAATTTCGGAATCCCTACCCTTGCCTAGTGGTCACGTCGCTATTTTGCTTTGCTCCTATAACGGAGAACAATTTCTCTCGCAGCAATTGGATTCCATCAAGGCGCAGACGTATCAGGACTGGAAAGTCTGGGTGTCCGACGATGGCTCCTCGGACCGCACCCTGGAAATCCTGCGCGCTTACCAGGACCAGTGGGGAGAAGACAGGCTGCAGATCACGCCAGGCCCCGGACGGGGTTTCGCCGCCAATTTTCTGTCGTTGACGTGCCGGCGGGAAATCGATGCCGACTATTTTGCCTATTGCGACCAGGATGACGTCTGGGATGCCGACAAAATTGAGCGTGCGTTGGAACGCTTGGAAACCATGGGCCGGGAAACGCCCGGGCTATACTGCACACGCACCAAGCTGGTGAATGAAGACGGCCAGCTCATCGGTTTGTCACCGTTGTTTCGTCATTCTCCGGACTTCCGGAACGCGTTGGTTCAGAACGTCGGCGGCGGCAACACCATGGTGTTCAACCGGTCCGCGCGGCAGATCCTGGTCAGCGCGGGACCCGATCTTCAGGTGGTGGCGCACGACTGGTGGACCTACGTGGCCGTGAGCGCCGCCGGCGGCAAGATTTTCTACGACCCTGAGCCGTCGTTGTTGTATCGCCAGCATGGGCGGAACCTGATCGGATCGAATAACGGCACTTTCGCACGCATCCTGCGCCTCCGCAGATTGATGCATGGTCAATTGCGGGGCTGGATCGATCAGAATATTGCAGGGATCCGGAGGATAGCCCCAAGATTGTCTCCGTCCAATCGGGTCGTGTTGGAGGCGTTTGTATCGGCACGCAATGGCGGCGCGTTGCAACGGGTGCTTAAATTGAAGAGATCTGGCGTTTTTCGCCAGACCTTCGTGGATAACGTCGGGCTTTTCGCGGCGGCATTTTTCAAGAAACTATAGACATGACCATTTTGGTGACTGGCGGCGCCGGCTTTATCGGCGGGAATTTCGTTCTGGACTGGTTCGCGCAATCGGACGAGCCGGTGGTGAACGTCGACAAGCTGACCTATGCGGGAAACCTGGAAACCTTGAAGACGCTGGCTGACAAGCCGGAGCACATATTCGTCAAGGCGGATATCGGCGACCGCGCCGTGATTGCCGATCTGCTGAAGAAGCACCAGCCGCGCGCGGTGGTGAACTTCGCAGCCGAATCGCATGTAGATCGTTCTATCGACGGTCCTGGGGAATTCATCCAGACCAACGTGGTCGGCACGTTCAACTTGCTGGAAGCGGTGAGAGGCTATTGGGCGGACCTGCCGGAGGCCGATAAAGCGGCATTCCGGTTCCTGCACGTCTCTACCGACGAGGTCTACGGTTCGCTGCAGGCGGGGGACCCTCCTTTCGCCGAAACGAACCCCTACGAGCCCAACAGCCCCTATTCGGCCAGCAAGGCGGCTTCCGACCATCTCGTTCGCGCCTGGCACCATACCTACGGCTTGCCGGTGCTCACCACCAACTGCAGCAACAACTACGGCCCGTATCACTTCCCCGAGAAGCTGATTCCGCTGGTGATTCTTAACGCCGTCGCCGGCAAACCGCTGCCGATATACGGCGACGGCCAGCAGGTGCGCGACTGGCTGTTCGTCAAGGACCATTGCTCGGCCATTCGCCGCGTACTGGCGGATGGCAAGCTGGGCGAAACCTATAACGTCGGTGGCTGGAACGAAAAGCCGAACCTGGATGTGGTCAAGACTATTTGCGCCATCCTGGACGAGCTCAAGCCGCGGGCCGACAAACGCTCCTATGCCGAGCAGATTACTTTCGTGAAGGATCGCCCGGGCCACGATCGCCGCTACGCCATCGATGCGCGCAAGCTCGAGCGCGAACTCGGATGGAAGCCCGCTGAAACGTTCGAGACGGGTATCCGCAAGACGGTGGCGTGGTATCTGGATAATCCGGAGTGGACC